>JAFXDB010000137.1 GCA_017516305.1 Clostridia bacterium
CTGCATCCCTCCTACGAGCAGCAGGACGAGGTCTTCCAGCACTTCGTCGAGCGCTACCCCAACCTCAAATGCATCGCCCGCCACGTCCGCTACGCCCACTCCGGCTCGGAAAACAGCCTCAAAGCCTACATGTGGTACGAGGGCCACACCTTCGAATCCAAGCTCTTCACCTTCAACATCCTTGACCGCGTGGGCGGCGGCGACGCCTTCGCCTCCGGCCTCATCTACGCCATGCTCCACAACTACAAGCCCATGGACATGATCAATTTCGCCGTGGCCTCCTCCGTCATCAAGCACACCATTCACGGCGACGCCAACATCACCGACGACGTCAAGACCATCAAGAACCTCGCCAACATGAACTACGACATCAAGCGCTGAGCAGGCTGAGCCTGCACCCAGCTCGCGGCAGGCTGAGCCTGCACCCAGCTCGCGGCAGGCTGAGCCTGCACCCAGCTCGCGATTGAGTTGTGCGCCTTCGGTTTGGCTTGCGCCCGCGTGGGGCTGGGCCTTGCTTGCGTGTCGCACGATGCACAGAGGGTGCATCGCGCGGGCACGGCTCGCAACGGGCGAGCCGCGCTGGAATTGTTCGTTGCCTGGCTTGATTTATGTGCGCTGCTGCGCACCTTCACAACCTTCCCTTTGTGGGGAAGGTGGCCGGGCGTCTGCGAGGTCGGATGAGGTGGCCTCCACGCAAAACAGCACAATCCAGCCGTAGGGGCGGCTATCAGCCGCCCGCCCATCCACGCCATACGTATTCCTCAAATATACCCAAATATACACAACTCCCGGAATGTACCTCGTATTTCAGAGGTGCATTCCGGGAGTATTTTGCTATTTTCAGGTGCATTACAGGAGAAAAATCAGATTTCCTCCCGGCTCAGCGCCGCCAGCACCGCATTGCGCACCCGCCTCACATAGGGGCTGGTGCCGCAGTCGGTGGTATTCTGCATGGAGAGGATGGTGATGCCCTGCTCCGGCATGTTGCAGAAGTAGCTGCCCAGCCAGCCGTCCCAACCGTACTCGCCCTTCACCGCAAAGCCCGCCATACGCTCCGGCGCATCGCACACGCGCATGAGCTTGCCGTAGTTGTAGCCGTCCAGGGAGTCCCACAGGTCGCGGCGGACGGCCTCCGTCAGCTGCGGCGTGGTCAGAAATTCGACGCTCTTGGGGCTCAGGATGCGCTTGCCCGCGTACACGCCCTTGTTCAGCAGCATGTCGGCAAAATGGCTGTAATCCTCCAGCGTGGACACCAGGCCCGCGCCACCGCTTTCAAAGGCCGGGTCACGGTCATACACGCCGCAGGCCAGGTTCTGATCCAGCCAGGGCGTCAAACCCTCCGGCGTGCGCTTGTAGCAGGTCACGAAGCGCTCCCGCTTCTCCGGCGGCACCCAGAAGGCCGTGTCCGCCATGTCCAGGGGCTCAAAGAGCTCCTCCCGCAGGAAGTCGCCGAAGCGCTTGCCGCTCACGACCTCGATCACCGCGCCCAGCACGTCCGCGCAGGTGGAATAGCGCCAGTGCGTCCCCGGCTGGAAGGCCAGGGGCTGCTCGCCCAGGCGGTTCATGAACGCCACCGTGGGGATGCCGCCGCCCTGGCGGATCTGCTCCTGCGCGTCCTCGAAAACGCGGGCGGCAAACTGCCCCGCCGGGTCGCCGCCGGGATATGACAAGCCCGCCGTCATGCCCAGCAATTCAATGATCCACGGCGCGCGCTGCGCCGGGGTGATTTTCCCCGCCTCGTCCACCACGCGGGGATTGCGGAAGCCGGGCAGGTACTTGTCCACGCCGTCCATCAGGTCAATCAGCCCGCGCTCAACCAGCAGCATGGTCGCCGCAGCGGTGATGGGCTTCGACTGGCTGTACAGGCGGAAGATGCTGTCCTCCGACACGGGCTTTTCCGAGGCGATATCGGCCATGCCGGCCTGGGCATACAGGACGTCCTCCCCGTTCCGGCGGACGAGGACGGTCATACTGGCGCACTGCTTCTCCGCCACGGCGGCGGCGAGGATGGCGTCGATCTGGGATTGAAGCTCAAACATAAAGAACCTCCTTGCTGCTTCATGTGAATGAGTTATTTCTTTCCAAAGAGGCGGGAAATGAGGCCAACAGCCTCGTAATTCAGTCCGTGCATCCTGGCATAATTATGCGCATCGCTGCCCTTAGGGACAATCAGTCTGAGCCGGGGAGAGTGTTCAAATGCATCCGTTCCGATCCTCCGGACAGTCTCAGGAATGCTCACACACGTTAACTGACTACATTCTCGGAACGCATAGTTGGCAATCGTCTGGACGCCTGGATTGATATCAATCCGCGTCATGGTACATCCCTGGAACGCAAAGGAACCAATCTTACGCACCGTTTCAAGAAGCTTATACGTTCCGCCGCGGTACACCCCTGCGGGGCAGCAAATCAGGAATCCGTCAAGAGTACGCATCAGCAGCTCGCTCCGACGCGCGTTGTAGTGCATATTCTTATCAGACACCCGAATCGATTTCAGCGCCGTACATCCGGCAAAGGGATTTGTCCCAATCCTTTCCACACTCTCGGAGATGTATACCTCCGCAAGGCCGGTGCAGTTACGGAACGCGAAGTTCCCGATCTGCTTCACGCCTTCGGGAATGGACAGATAGGTCAGACCGCTGCAGCTCTGCAGGGCATAGTCACCAATGATCTGTACACTCGTCGGGATAGTCATCTTCGTTATCTTACCACAATCCCCGAACGCATCCTCCCCAATCTCCACCACCGTTTTCCCGCCGATGCTCGCCGGGATAACGACCTCCCCGCCGGGGCCGAAGTACCTCGTGATGGACACGCCGCCGTCCACCGCCGCCGTGGCGAAGTGGCTTTCCGGAGCATAAGCAGGAGCGGGCTGTACGGCAGGGCGGGAGGGGGCAAGCCTCTCGCCTACGGGCTGTACGGGCTTCTGCGCGGCAGCAATCACCTCAAAACGGAGGTTGTTCTGCTGCACAAACTTGTGGGCGGGGGTGTCCGCGTGGACGCGGAGGGTGAGGTTGGGGCAATCCTTGAATGCCCAATCCCCGATGTGCGTCACATGCTCCGGAATACTCACGCTCGCCAGAGCGCCGCAACCCTGGAACATCATGTCCTCAATGCTTCTCACGCCAGTCGGGATGCGCACATCCGTCAGCTGGGTGCTGAAAGAGAATGCTGCAGCACCAATGCGCGTCACGCTCTCCGGGATGCTCACAGTCTTCAGCTTGCTGCAATGAAATGCCAATCCCGCGATACTCGTCACAAAGTCCGGGATGGTGTAGCTTGCCGCAGACAGGCCCGCAGGATAGCAGAGCAGTTCCCTATCGTGGGACAACAGCACATTGTCACGGACGCGGTACTTCCTGTTTCCTTCTGCGACCGTGATGGACTTCAGTGCCGGGCAATGCGCAAACGGATTCTGTCCGTCAATGTCAAGCTGCACAAGGCTCTCCGGGATGCTCACGCTCTCCAGGCGGCTGCAGAAATTGATCGCCCGTTTACCGATGCTCGTCACACCTTCCGGGAACACCAGGTTCGTCAGGCTTTTTTGCATCTTGAACGCTTCTTCTCCGATGCCAACGACCTGCTTTCCGCCAATCGTCGGCGGGATCAGCACTTCGCCACCTGGGCCGGTGTAGCCCGTAATGCGCACGCCGCCGTCCGCGGCCGCCGTGGCGAAGTGGCTTTCCGGGGCCCAGGCAGGGACGGGCTGGGCGGCAGGCCGGGACTCCGGCTGCTTTTCCGGCTTAACCGCAGGCTGTGCAGGTGCGATCAGCTCAAAGCGGACACTGTCCTTCTGCGCGTACCTGTGGGCAGCGCTGTTCTCGTGTACGCGCAGGGTCAGATGGCTGCAGTCCCTGAATGCCAGAGAATCGACGGCCGTCACTGTTTCAGGCACAGTGACCTTCTTCAGGCCGGTACAGCCGTGGAAGGCGCTCATGCGGATGGTCGTTACGCTGGCAGGGAAGGTCACGCCCGCCAGACCGGTGCAGCCGCTGAAGGCCCGTTTCCCGATGGCCGTCACGCCCTCCGGGATGGCATAGGCCGTCGCCACGCCTGCAGGGAAGCACACCAGTACGCCCCCGGCGCCGAAAAGCACATTGTCCCGGACGCTGAACGTCCCGTTTCCGGCTGCCACGGTGATCGTCTTCAGCTGCGCACAGCTGGCAAAGGGATTGCCGCCCAGGACGGTCACACCGGCAGGGATTTCCACCTTCGTCAGCCCCGTACCGGCGAACGCGTAATCGCCGATCTCCTTCAGGCTGTCCGGGAGGCTGACGCTTTCCAGGTCGGAGCAGTAATAGAACACATTGGACTCGATCTTCGTCACGCCCTGGGGAATCTGCACCTTTGTCAGGCCGGTGCCGTAGAATGCATAATGGCCAATGCACTTCACGCTTCCCGGAATGCGCACATCCTTCAGGTTTCCGCAGCGGTAGAACGCCCAGTCCCCGATGGCCGTCACGCCCTCCGGAATCACAACCCCGTGCAGATTCAGGCAGTCTTCAAAGGCCTTTTTGCCAATCTCCACCACCTTTTTCCCGCCGATGCTCGCCGGGATAACAACCTCCCCGCCGGGGCCGGTGTACCTGGTGATGGACACGCCGCCGTCCACGGTATCCGTGGTGAAGTGGCCTTCCGGGGCGGTCGTCTGGATCAGCTCGAAGGGGAGCTTTCCCTTCTGCGCGTACTTGTGGGCAGCGCTGTTCTCGTGCACGCGCAGGGTCAGTTTATCGCAGCCGGAAATGGCTCTGACGCCGACCTTCTTCACGCCGGCCGGGATGGTCAGGGCCGTCAGGGCGCTGCAATCCACAAAAGCGTACGGGCTGATCTCCCTCACATCTTCCGGAACATCGTATGTCGCATCCGCTTTGCCGCCCGGATAGCAGACCAGCGTCCCGTTCCGGCAGAACAGCACGTCGTCGCTGGTATAGAAAGTCTTGTTTTCGGGACTGACGGCGATCTTCCTGAGCGCACCGTTCCCGAGAAATGGATTTCTGCCGATATGCTGCAATCCATCGGGAATGCGTACGCCGGTCATGCAGCATCTGCTGAAAGCAAAGACACCCAGGTACTCCAGTTTCCCGGGTAACCGGATCTCCTTCAGCGCGCTGCAGTCGGAGAATGCATTGTCTTCTATCCGCGTCACGCCATCGGGGATGACCACCTCTGTCAGCGCGCTGCAGCCGCTGAATGCGCTGATCCCGATCTGTGTCACGCCATCGGGGATGACGACCTTTGTCAGCGCTCTGCGGTGATCAAAGGCCCTATACCCGATCTTCACAACCTTTTTCCCGCCGATGCTCGCCGGGATAACAACCTCCCCGCCGGGGCCGGTGTATGTGGTGATGGACACGCCGCCGTCCACGGCCTCGGTTCCAAAGTCCTTTTTCGGGGCGCAGACAGCCGTCCTTTGCTGCTGTTTTACGGGCCGTTCTGGCGCTGCCTGCTGCCTCGCAGGGGCAGACACCTCCCTGGCGTCCGGCACAGACGGCGTCAAGTCCGCCACCATCTCAGGCTTCACCGGCTCAGGCTGCGCGACGGGCTCCTCCACCGGCCGCAGGGGTTGCTGCACCGGCACAGGCGTCCCCTTTCCCGTGAACTTCGCCACCGCCGCCAGGAGCTTGTCCTTGGCGTCCAGGTCGCTGTCCATGCGGATGGACTGCAGGCGGCGCAGGCGGATCTCCCGGGGCATGCGGCCGTCCGCCAGGCGGTCATACATCAGGGGGATGAGGTGCTTGTCCGCGCCGTCGTCCAGCATTTCCAGGTAGCGCGTCCACTCCGACTTCACCCACGGGCTGGTCAGGAACGCCACGTCGGAGGAAACCAGCAGCATCACCTTCGCCGACCAGAGGGCATAGTAAATCCCTGCCTCGTACCCCGCGCCGGGGGTCAGGCCCGACAGGGGCGCGAAAAACACCCGGTAGCCCATGCCGGTGAGGAGCATCGTCAGCTGCACGCCGCGGTTGTAGTCCTCCGTGTAGCCGGGGCCGGTGAGGTGGGTGGTCTTGTGGCAAATGAAGACGTCGTAGGGCGGGCTGCTCTCCTTGTGCCGGTTGATCTCCGCCAGGGCCTCGTCCACATAGGCGGCGTCGGCCTCGTACTGGGCGCGCACCTCCTCCGGGGCCAGCTCGCACGCACGGGAAAAGTCCGCATGCAGCTGCATCGGGCGGTTCCGGGGGACATGCACCGTGGCATGGCGCACGCCCGTCTTGGGGTCGGTGACGTAATCCACGCCGTATTGGCACAGGAGCTTGCCCCACAGGGCGGCATGCTCGTCGTCATAGTCCACCAGCACATGCTCGTAGCACTTGAGCGCCTCGTCGTGGTTGCCCTCCAGGCGCAGACGGGTGGCGCGCTGAAGCCTGTCCAGGCTTTCGCCCTCGGCCTGGGGGCGGCAGTTGACCGTCCCGCACCCGAGGCACGGGCCGTGGCTCAGGTGCTCAGGCAGGTCGTAGATGCGCCCGCAGTTGGCGCAGATGATGGGAGGAAGGTTCATGGAGATACCTCCTGCTTTGGTGTTGAAAGAAGGGCAGATATTCGCGCCGCCATGCAGGGTTTGGCGGAATTCTCCGCGAATAGTACCATATACAGATCTTTTCGTATTGTTTTATTATACAGCATCCCGGACGATACTGCAACCAGAAATCCCCTCACAAGGAGGCTTTTCCCATGACCATCAACGAACTGCGCCGCGCTTTTCTCGACCCTGCGGACGAATTCAGCCCCATTCCCTTCTGGTTCTGGAACGACGAGGTAACCGAGGCGGAGCTGACCCGTCAGATCGACGATTTCCGCGCCCACGGCATGGCAGGCTTCGTCATCCATCCGCGCAAGGGGCTCTCGGAGAAGATCGGCTACATGACGCCCCGCTGGCTGGCGCTGGTGCGGCATGCCGTGGAGGAGGCCGCCGCCCGCGGCATGACCGTCATGCTCTACGACGAGGGCATGTACCCCTCCGGCTCGGCCCACGGCGAGGTGGTCAGGGAGAATCCGGACTGGGCCGCCATGGGGCTGCGGGAGGAATCCGGAATTGACCTGGCTGCACCCTCCTCAGCGGAGGCAGACGTGTACTGCGTCACGCTGGACGGACAGACGCACACCTACCGGGAGGTGAAATCGGGCGGCACCATCCGCGGGCTTTTCCCCGGGGAGGATGACGGCGAGGCAAACGCCCCCGCCGCCGCCGACCTGCTGAACCCGGAGGCCGTCCGGGCCTTCATCCGCCTGACGCATGAGAAGTACTACGCCGCCATGCCGGAGCACTTCGGTACGACCATCCGGGCCATCTTCACCGACGAACCCGACCTTCTGGGCCGCAACGCAAAGCCGGGCGTGATCCCCTGGACGCGGGGCTTCCTGGAGGAATTCGGCTCCGCGCAGGAGCTTCCTGCGCTCTTTGGCGGCGGAGGGGAGGATGCAGAGAGCATCCGCCGGCGTTACCGGGAGGCGCTGCGCGCCCGTCTCCTGCGCACCTATTATCAGCCCCTGGCCGACTGGTGTGAAGCCCACGGCGTCGCCCTCACCGGACATCCGGCCAAGGGTGCGGACGTCGGGCTTCTGGCGCCCTTCCACATCCCCGGGCAGGACGTGGTGTGGCGGCAGGTGTACCCCGGCAACGACCTGACAGGCCCGGAGAGCGTGGCCGCCAAGTCCTCCGCCGACCACGCCCGCCACTGGGGGAAGCGCCGCTGCGCCGTGGAATACCTGGGCTGCTGCGGCCCGGAGGTATCCCCCTGGGCCATGACCCCGGCAGACCTGAAGTGGTACACGGATTTCCTGCTGTCCCGTGGGATCAATCTGCTCATCCCCCACGCGTTCTACTACTCCATCCGGGGCGAGCGCAAAGATGAGCGTCCCCCGGCGGTAGGCCCGAACAACACCTGGTGGCCCTTCTTCGGGGACTTTGCGGCCTACATGCGCCGCATGTGCTTCCTGCTGACGGACAGCGCCGACCAGGCCGCCACCGCCGTCCTCTGCACGGGAGACACGGTGCCCTGGCAGTGCTGTATCCCCCTGTACCGGCATCAGGCAGGCTTCTGCTATCTGGAGGCCGACCTGCTGGAAAAATGCCGCACCACCGACGGTGCGCTGCACATCGGGAAGCAGCGCTACACCCATGTGATCGTGGACGACTGCGTCCGGCTGACGGAAAAGCAGCGCCGCGTTCTGGATGAATTCACCCGCCTGGGCGGCACGGTCATCGCTGGAGGCGACGCTGACGGCTGCATTTCCGGCCTTCCGCAGATGGACGTGCGCCCCCGCCGCCCCGGGCTGCGCGCCTCCCACATCGTCCTTGGCGGCATTCACTTCTACCTCTTCTTCAACCTGGAGGAGCCCTGCGTATGCAGCAATGTGTACCTCCCGCAGGAGGGCGCCGCCCAGTGGTGGGACGCCTGGACGGGCTCGATCCGCCCCGCTGCCCGCGAACAGGACGGCACCTTCTTCCTGCGTCTGGCCCGGTACGAAAGCATCGTGCTGTGTATCAACCCGGCAGCACCCCGGGAATCCGTCATGAGCCCGGAGCCAGCCCCGGAAGCACCGGCCTTCACCCAGCCTGCGCAAACGGACAAATGGACGCTGACCCGCCCGGACGGCGCCTCTGCGGTCATCACCCCCGGGGCTGAGGGGCAGCTTCCCGGCTGGGAGACCCTTCCGGGCTGGGAGCACTACGCCGGAACGGTGACCTACGAAACGACCTTCCGCCCCATGGCAGGCGGATACATCGACCTGGGCGAGGTACACGAGACCGCCCGCGTATGGATGGACGGAGAATATGCAGGCTGCCGCATGTGGCCGCCCTATGTTTTCCCCGTGGCGACGGGCCAAAGCTGCGTCCGCCTGCGCATGGAGGTCACCGGCACCCCCGCCAACGCCATGGACAGCCTGACCCTCCCCAGCGGCATCCTCGGCCCCGCCCAACGGTCTGAATAAGCCCCACGGGGACGAGTCTGCTATTTTTCTGACAAATCAGGTTGACATTCATCACGATTTCCGGTATGCTGAAAATAACAAAGGGCTGCCCGACGGCCCGAAAAATGAAAGGATGGTATCCCTATGAAGAAGCTCGTTGCTCTTGTGCTGTGCCTGATGATGGTGCTGCCCTTCGCCGCCCTGGCCGAGGAGACTGTGGACGCCTTCACCTCCGCTTCCACCGCCAACTACTACGGCCAGTACGCCCTGACCGGCGACGACCTGATGAACGCCGTCAACAGCCAGTCCGGCTGCTACCTCGTCTGCACCACCAACCCCGACGGCTCCCCCAACGCCGGCTACTTCATCTTCGCCATCAAGAAGCTGGGCGACAAGTACTACCTGCAGCTGGGTCTGGCCCCGAACCAGTCCAGCGCCAACCTGAACGCCAATGGCGAGGGCCTGGCCGTGTACGCTGCCAACCCCGTTGAGGGCAGCATGGCCTATGCCGTGTCCGGCGCCCGCATCCGCTTTGCGGCCATCGAGGATCAGGCCGTGCTGGACGAGCTGCTCAAGGACGCCCGCCAGGGCGCCATGTTCTTCGAGATCGTTGACGTGCAGCCCCTGGGCTGATCAGCATCCACGGCATCCCTCTGCCTCCTGCCTGTTCCGGCGGGAGGCGTTTCCATATTCCTCAGAAAGCCCCCGCCTCCCGGCCTTACACAGACCGGACAGCGGGGGCTTTTGTCATGTTCTCAAAGGCCGGGGCAGCCCTCAGGCCGGCAGCTTCTCCAGCAGCTCGCGGGCGTCGTCATCCAGGGTATCCGGCAGCACAGCGGGGCGGCGCAGCTTCGGGCATTTCCAGAAGGGATCGCCCACCACCGATTCCAGGCCGTTATTCAGGTGCAGACGCTCCAGAGAGCTGCAGCAGCCGAAGGCCATGGGGAAGATGATGCGCAGCTTCTGCGGCAGGGTCACCTCCCGCAGGGAGGCGCAGCCGCTGAAGGTGCAGGGATGGAGCATATCCAGCTCCGGCGGGAGGTTGATGCTCTTCAGATCACGGCAGCCGGAGAATGCGCCGCCGCCCAGGAATTCCAGCCCCTCCGGCAGCGTGACCGCCCACAGGGAGGGACAGTCGGCAAAGGCCCAATGCCCCACCTCCTGCACCCCTTCGGGGAGGCGCACCCGCCGCAGGAAGTCATCTCCCTGGAAGGCATGCTCCTGGATGCGGATGAGGGGATGCCCGTCCAGGCTGGCAGGGAGCCGGAGTTCCCCGGCCGTGCCGTTGTATTCGCGCAGGATGGCCTCGCCCTCCGGAGTCAGGGCGTAACCGTAATCTCCCCAGGTGATCCAGGCGTCTCCCGTCTCCATTTCCGGCCAGATATCCGGCTCGCAGGGAATGCCATGGTCGATGGCGAACCGGTGCGCTTCCGAATCCTCCGGCGTGAAGATGGTCAGGTTTTCCAGTTCTCTGAAGGCGGAATCATGGATGTCCGTCGTCTCCTCCGGGATCCACACCGCCTGGAGGCTCTCCGCCAGGCTGCAGACCCCCTGCCCGATGGTCGTCACTGTATCGGGGATGATCAGCAGCTGCATGTACGTTGCGCCATGGAAGCCCTTGCCGATGGAAGTGACAGGGCGGCCCATCAGGGTCGCAGGGATCTCCAGCACATCGCGGTTGCCCAGGTATTCCCGGATGCAGACGCTGCCATCGGCGTTCAGCGTGTATTCCCAGCGCCCGATCCGGTGGGGCTCCACTTCCCCCAGAACGTACTTCCTCATGCAGATCTCTCCTTTCGTCCGTTCACCACATATGACAGCCGCCCCGCTGTGTCACAAGGATACGCACCGGGGCGGCTGTTGTCTGCTACTGTCTGTCAGTTTTCTGCGGGACTGGGCATCGGCGGCCTTCTGCAGGCACAGCCGGTCAGGATGTCCGCGCCGGTCTCCCGCAGGCTGCCGGGAAGGTTGACCCGTTTCAGCGCCCGGCAGCCGGAAAACGCTCCGTCTCCCAGCCGTTCAAGCCCCTCGGGCAGGGTCACATGGTACAGGGCGGCACAGCCCGCAAAGGCGTGTCCGGCAACGGCCAGGGTTCCCGCGGGGACGATGGCAAACTGCGCCTCCCGCCCGCACAGGTAGCACAGCACCTCGCGCCGGGGGACATGCATCAGCATCGGGCCGCACATGGTCAGCACGGGATTCCCCTGCGCCACGCGGATCTCCGTCAGCGCCGGACAGCTGCCGAAGGGACTGCCGGTCACCTCCCGCAGGGTGGCGGGCATCTCGGCCTCCCGCAGGGCGCTGCAGCCGAAGAATGCCCGCTCGCCCAGGCGCTGCAGCCCCTCGGGCAGCACCACCGCGTCCAGCTCCCGGCAGTAGGCAAAGGCGCTGCTGCCCAGTGAGCGCAGCGTCCCCGGCAGATTCAGCCGCTTCAGGTTTATGCAGTTGGAAAAGGCCATTTCGCCCACCCGGACAACGCCTTCGGGGATGCTCATTTCCGTCAGCGTCCCGCAGTCCGCAAAGGCCTGCCAGCCGATGCTCCGCAGCCCCCCTGCAGGCAGCCGCAGCGTCCGCAGGGACGTGCAGCCCCGGCACAGGCCCGCCGGTATCTCCGTCAGCAGCGCCGGCAGCGCCAGCTCCGTCAGCGCGCTGCACTCGGCAAAGCACTGGCTGCCCAGGGTTTCCAGCGTATCCGGCAGACAGATCTCCTCAAGGGCAGCGCAGCACCCGAAGGCGCCCGTACCGATACGCCGCACCCCACGGGGAACCCGCACCCGACGCAGGCGATCGCAGCCCGCAAAGGCATAGGGGGCAATGGCCGTCACAGGCAGCCCCCGGAAGGAGGAAGGAATGTCCGCCGCCTGCACATCGCCCGTCATGCGGGTCAGCGTGACGCCGCCGTCCGCATTGCGTACACAGGTATACGCAGGGCCTGTCCCGTCATGTCTGCTGCGCCTGCGGCGAACCTCGTCCACCTCCCAGAAAAAGCTGAGGATCGCGTCCGCGTCCATGGATTCCCGGCTCATACCCTGCCCGCCTCCCGTTGTCTGCGGACCGGCAGTCTGTCGTGCCGCCCCGCCCATGCATTTCCGCATGCGCCCATATCAACGGACGGGAAGCTGCGATTTCTTCCGTTCCCAGAATATTTTGGTTCTTCACATTTTCTTAGGGAATGAGCAAACCATGTAAGTGGGAAGCCGCTTTCGCCCGCCGAAAGCGGCGCAAAGGCGCTTTTTCCTATCCGGGAATCGAACAGCGATTCCCCCCGTCCCCCTCCTGCCCCCAAGGCGTTGGAAAGGCGGCTGCATATCGGGGCGGCGACGTTGCGGAGGGTTGCTTGAATGAATAAGAACGAGGGCGCAACCCTCCGCAAAGACGCCGCATCGTCCCCTTTGAGGCTCTGATGCAGCCGCAATGGCGGCGAAGGTATCTGCGCCATGTCAACCAAACCATTCCCTGACTTTCCGTGAAGAGCCAACATTTTCTCCTTCAGCCGCGCGCTTACCTGTCGCGGAAGCGCTCCATCACCTTCTGGTAGGCCAGCTTCGGGCGGCGGAACTGGTCGAACACGCCCTTGTTGTTCATCGTCTTGGGGCGGCTGTACGCCCACTCCTCGGCCACGCGGACGTCGGCAAACTGCCAGATGTAAGCGCCGGAAACGCGCTCCATGCCCATGATGGCCCGCAGCTGCGCATCCAGGATATCCGCCTGACGCTCCTCCGACCATTTCGCCCTGCCGAAGGGGTCATGATACCCGGCAATGCCGCCCGCGCCGAACTCGGAGAAGATGATGGGCTTTCCCGCCGCACCGGCGGAGTCCATAAAGTCCGCAATGCGCTTTGCATAATCATCCGCCGGTTCATTGTGATACCACAGGGGATAGATGTTGAAGGCGCACACGTCCGGCAGATCCATGCAGACGTCGGTAAAGAAGCGGCAGGAGGCAAAGGTGGTGGGGCGAGTGGGGTCAAGGCGCCTGAGCTGCTCCAGCTGCCTGCGGTAGACCTCGCGGCCGAATTCCGTTTCGCTCTCGCATTCGTTGAGGATGCCCCACACCCAGATGCTGGGGTGGTTGTAGTGCTGGGTCACCATTTCCTCATTGACGATGGCGCAGACCTCGCCGAAGTTCTCCGGGTGGATGTCGATGGCACGGGCGTGATTCTCCTCCCAGACCAGCACACCCAGCGCATCGCACAGATCCAGGAAGCGCGGATCGTTGGGATAGTGGCAGGTGCGTACGCTGTTGGCCCCGGTGGAGAGCATCAGATGCAGATCGTCCATCATCGCATCCAGGGAGAGGGCAGAGCCGAACTGACCGTGATCCTCATGGCGGTTGAAGCCCTTGACGAAGATTTCCCGCCCATTGAGGAGGATCCGCTGGCCCTTCCAGTCCAGGGTGCGGAAGCCCACGCGGTCAACCAGGTCATCGATGGGGGAGCTGCCCGCCAGCAGAGTCGCCGTCAGGTCGTAGAGGTTGCCCCGACCGATGTCCCAGGGCTTCACGCCCGTCACATCCATGGTCAGGGTAACGGAGACCTCCGTGCCCTTCTTCATCGCCGGGACGTCCGCCGCCGCCTCGCCGCCCGCCACAGCAGCATGCACCTGCATGGCTCCGCAGTCGGCCAGGGCCTGCAGGAACACCTCCACGCCCGCCGTGTAGGCGCCCTCGCCCGTCTGTGCGCAGGAGAACTGCATCCGGCGGATGCGGGCGCAGGACAGACGGTGCAGCTCCACGGGGCGGTTCAGGCCGCCGTAGGTGTAGTAATCATTGGGCACATGCAGGGGCTTGCCGGTTTCATAGCGGTTGTCCACGGTGACGCGCAGGGTATGCTCGCCCGCCGCCACGTTCTCCAGCAGCACCTCGAAGGCCGTGTAGGCATTGTAGTGCCGACCCACCTCCTCACCGTCCCAATACACGGTAGCCGTATGGCTCACGCCGCCGAAGCGCAGCAGGTACATCCCCGCCTCGTCGATGCTGACCGTGCGGGTGAACTCCGCCATGCCGCGGTAGCTGCGCAGCTCCGGGATGCGCTCCCACACGCCGGGGATGAGCATCGGGTAGTGCTTTTCGTTGATCTCCATGTCCCACAGGCCGTTCAAAGAGACAACAGGGCGCAGCGTATGCTCAGAAAAAAGACGGTACATATACGTTTCTCCTTTGCTCACAATTGATTGGTTGCCACCATTTTACCATCAATGCTCCCCTTTTTCAACCATGCCCCCTTGCCACGGGCGGCAAGACGTGCTATGATATTTGTGAAAACAGAAAAGAGCCGCTGCGGCCACCGGGTCGCAGCAGATGCCAACGGCATTTTCCGCCCCTCGTCAGGTCTTGGAAGAGGGTCACGGGAAATGCTTTTCTGTTTTTAGTGTATTTTTCAGGACTTCCATTCATTCAGCGGGGTAAATTTCAGAAGTATTTGCTGCCATTTCAATATAGCGAGGTAAATAATATGAGAATTCTCCTTTCTTTCCGGCTGACCCGCGCCGAGTGCGCATTGTGGTGCCTCTCCCTGGCCGTGGTGACGGTTTCCTTCGTTCTTTCCGGCGCATCGGACGCACTGAGCCTCGCCGCCTCCCTCATCGGGGTCACGGCGCTGATTTACGTCGCCAGGGGAAACCCGCTGGGGCAGCTGCTGACCATCGTGTTTGCCGTTTTCTACGGGATCATTTCCTACGGCGAAAGGTACTACGGCGAAATGATCACCTACCTGGGCATGACCGCTCCCATGGCCGCCGTGGCGCTGGTGACCTGGCTGCGCAACCCGTACCGGGGAACCGCCGAGGTGGCCATCCGCCGGATGACGGGCCGCGACGCCGCGGTCATGCTGCTGCTGACCGGCGTGGTCACCGCCGCCTTTTACTTCATCCTCCTTACCCTGGGCAATGCCGCCCTGGCCGTCAGCACACTGAGCGTGACCACCAGCTTCCTCGCCTCGTACCTGACAGCAATGCGCAGCCCCTGGTATGCCCTGTGCTACGCCATGAACGACCTGGTGCTGGTGGCCCTCTGGGTCATCGCTGCGGGCCGTGACCCGGCAGGCTGGGCGATGGCGGCCTGCTTCACGATGTTCTTCCTCAATGACATGTACGGCTTTGTCAACTGGCGGCGGATGCAGCAGCGGCAAGGAAGCGGCGACTGAAATGCAAAGAACCGGAGCACTTTCCCTCTGCTCCGGTTCTTTGCATATTCTGCCATAAATCACAAGGGGCTCATTCCGGCATGGCCAGCAGATCGTACACCCATACCTCGCCCAGGTTGCTGATGCACAGCGGGAACCACCTTTCGCCGCCCTCCCACAGGGCAATGAGGTATCCGTCATCGGTGAACCATCCGGGCCAGAAGACCATGTTGCCGTTGTCCATATGATATTCGCCGTATTCCGCCACGAAGTCCTCGTAGCTCCAGATACCCCACAGGTTGTCCCGGTCAAAATGGATGGGCGTGATGCCCTGCGAGGCAACACACTCCCGGTCGGCGTTGTACTCAACATAGTCCACACGTCCGTCGGCATATGCAATTTCATACCGGACGACGCCGTCAGCGTGCTGCGCGTCGATCCGCCACCCGCCCCCGGTCACCGCATTTTCGCGCAGGTCAACGAAGTAATGTGCGTTGACGCCGATGAAGAAATATGCCGTCGCCAGAAGCAACAGCGCCAGCAGCACCGCGCCGATGATCAGCAGGATCTTACGCGCCTTTTTCATGAAAACAACCTCCTTCTCATTCGCAGGACGGCAACTGCCCCCTGCAATGGCTGTATTCCATATTCTCCCGGCGAATCCTGCCGGGAATTGTAACAATTCCTGTAACAAAGCGCATCCCAGAGCGATAAATGTGCTCCGGGATGCTTTTCGTTTGCTTTTTTCGTACACTCACTCCGCCAGCCAGCTGTCGCTGTCCGGGTAGAGGGCATGGATCATGTTTTCGCGGGCGTAGGTCGCCGCACAACTGCCGGGCTGCACATACAGCGTCAGCAGGGGCGCGCCGGCAAAGGCATTCGCGCCGATCTGCGTCACAGAGGCAGGAATAGTCACCAGCCGGAGCTCGTCACAAGACGCGAAGGCATTTGCGCCAATGATCTGCAGGCCTCCGTGCAGGATCACGCCCAGCAGCCCGTCGCAGTCGTAGAAAGCGCTCTCGCCGATGGCCGTCAGGGACGTCGGCAGGATCAGGTCCGCGAGCCTGCCGCAGCCGTAGAAGGCCCTCGCCGAGATCTCCGCAAGACCCTCCGGCAGGACGATCCCCGCCAGCTCATCATTCTCCGCAAAGGCCGCTTCGCCGATGACCGTCACAGAATCCGGCAGGACGATCTCCGTCGTCTGCACCAGGTACATGGCATACGCGCCGATGCTCCGCACGCCTGCGGGGATAGTCAGCCGGTTTGCCGTCAAGCCCGCCGGGAAGCACACCAGCCGCTTGTCGGCCTTGCTGTAGAGCGCACCCTCCGCCGAAACGTACAGGCCGGCGTTCTCCGGGTTGACGACGATGGTCGCCAGGTTCGTGCAGCCCCGGAAGGGGTTTTCGCCCACGGTGACGATGCTGTCCGGGATATGCACAAAGGACATACCCTTCCCCATGAAGGCATAATCGCCGATGGCGGTGATGGCCGTGCCGCAGGCGTCACTGGGGAGGATCAGGCGCGCGTCCGTGATGTTGGTACCGGTGAGGCAGTAGGTGCCGTCCGCATTGACGGCATAGCGCCAGTATCGGTTGCTGTCGACAATAGCCGTTTCGCCGGTGACAAAGAGGGTGACGGACTTGCCAAAGACTCCGCTGGCGATCTGCGTGACGGGCTTGCCCTTATGGGTAGCAGGAACCATGACGACGGAGGCGTCGCCGGAGTAGCTCATCAGGCAATAGGCCGTGTCACCTGCGGCAACGAAGGAGAAGTCGCCATCCCCCAGGCCGACGCGCACGCCCGCAGGCCACGGATAGCTCTGCGCTGCGGCGCAGCCGGTGTTCACGGTGGTCAGACTGGTGCAGCCCTTGAATGCATCCGAGCCGATGCTCGTCACAGCGTCCGGGATGGTGATGGTGGTCAGGCTGGTGCATCCATTGAACGCATTCTTACCGATACTCGTCACGGTGTCCGGAATGGTGATGGTGGTCAGCCCGGTGCAGCCCATAAAGGTCGCAGCATCGATCGAAGTCACACAATCCGGGATGGTGATGCTGGTCAGCTTACCGCACTCCCAGAACGCATAGGCACCAATAGTCGTCACAGAATCCGGAAGCTTGACGCTGGTCAGACTGCTGCATTCGCCGAATGCAGAACTGCCAATGGTCGTCACGGAGTCCGGGATGGTGATGCTGGTCAGGCTGTTGCAGTCGGAAAACGCATACTCGGCGATAATCGTCACAGGCATTCCGCCCAGCGTGGCCGGGATGGTCACTGCCTCAGCAGAGCCAGTATAGTCCACGATCGTGGCTTGCCCGCCAGAGATCTCATACGCGAAGTCCCCTTCAAAGAGGCCGACATGCACGCCGGCCCCCCATCTGTATTTCTTCACAGCTTCCGCAGTGGAGCAAACAGACGTCAGACTGTGACAGCCGGAGAACGCATTGTTGCCGATAGATGTCACGGAGTCCGGGATCGTAATACGGGTCAGGCTGCTACATCTGGAGAACGCATAGACGCCGATGGTCGTCACGGAGTCCGGGAGCGTGATACTGGTCAGGTTGACGGAGTCCCGGAACGCAGAGCTGCCGATTTTCGTCACCGGCTTCCCACCCAACGTGTCCGGAATTACCAGTTCCGTCGCCTTGCCGGTGTACCCTGTGATGGTCGCTGCTCCGTTCTCAATCTTATACTCAAAGTCCCCCTCCGTCTCCGCCAGCGCCACATTCGCAGCGCCCAGCAGCACCAGAAGGACCAGCAGCAGCACGGTCAGCTTCGTCCACAGCTTCATGGTTCTCTCTCCTTTACAGTAGTCTGTAATGCAGGCGGCGGGGGACCAATGGCCGCCCCCACAGCATTGGCAGGTGCGCGGGCGGCTGATAGCCGCCCCGACAGGGCGTACAGCGAGGCCGCGCTCCGCCCCACAAATCAAATTCCGAATTCCTCACAAATCGCCCTTATGCCCACAACATACCCATAAAACCCCAGCCCCACGATCTGCCCCCTGCAGGCGGAGGCGGTCATCGAAACGTGCCGGAATTCCTCCCGGGCATGCACATTGGACATGTGGCACTCGATGACCGGCATGGGCACGGAGGCGATGGCGTCGTGCAGCGCCACGGAGGTGTGGGTGTAGCCGCCGGGGTTGAACACCGCGCCGTCGAAGCCGTCGAAGTACGCCTGCTGCAGGGCGTCAATCAGGTCGCCCTCGTGGTTGGACTGGATGCAGCGGACTTCGGCCCCCAGCTTTCCGGCCTCGGCCTTGCACAGGGCAATCAGGTCATCATAGGTCTGCGTGCCGTACACGCCCTTTTCGCGCAGGCCCGTCAGGTTGATGTTGGGGCCGTTGAGGATCAGGATCTTCTTCATCACAGATGCACCTCCTGCATAATCTGTTCGATCAGTCCGTCAGGCATTTCGCGGCCCTGCCAGATGCTTTGCGCCTCCACCGCCTGGGCCACCAGCATGTACAGGCCGGTGCACCAGGGGAGGCCCGCTTTCTTCGCCGCCCGGGCCAGGAAGGTCTCCGGCGGGTTGTAGACCACGTCCGCCACGCCGGTGGCATAGTGCATCATCTTGTCCACGCGGTCGGGGTGGATGGCGCAGATGTTATCGGCGTCCTTGCGGGGCCACATGCCGGCGGCGGACGCGTTGACGATCAGGCCGCCCGTCTGCGGGAAGCGGTCGTAGAAGTCCGCATAGCTGATTTCATCCTCCGCGCCGGGATGACGGGAAACCACCGTCACGCCCCTGGCGCCCATCTCCCACAGGCTGGCGCGGACGGTCTTCATCGTGCCGCCGGAGCCGAGGATGAAGCAATGCGGCGCGCCGGCCACGTCGATGCCATAGTGGGTCAGCATCCCCATGAAGCCCGCCGCGTCGGTGTTGTAGCCCTTCTTCCCGCCGCAGACGACGGTGTTCACCGCGCCGATTCTCTCCGCCAGCGGGTCAACCGCATCCAGCAGGGGCATGACATCTTGCTTGTAGGGGATGGTGACATTGAAGCCGTCCAGCCCGGCCAGGAGCTGCGTCACCTGCGGGGCAAAGGCCTCCCGGGGGATCTCGATGATGCGGTAGTCCGCGTCGATGCCCAGGTGGGTAAAAATCGCCTCATGGATGGGCCGGGACAGGCTGTGGCCCAGCTTTTCCCCAATCAGCGCGTAATGCTTCATCGTTGTCCACATCCTTCTGCATGGTTTGTATGCATTATAGCACAGGGAAAAAACCTTGTCCACCGATGAACAGGGAAAGCACAACCTGCGTTTTCCGCGTGACATTCCAACCGGAATATGCTATGCTATACGCAGAATAAATCCGCCCGAAGGAGAAATCCCTTATGAGCGTTTCCACCGCCGTTTCCCTGCGCAGCCGTATGGAAGAATGGCTGCACAGGCCCTGCACCCCCTCCGCCCACCGCATCCCCGAGCTCAACGGCCTGCGGGTGCTGCTGGTGTTCATCGTCAGCTGGTACCACATCTGGCAGCAGTCCTGGCTTACGCCCCACATCGGCACCTACTCGCTGGACTTTCTCGTTCGCGCGGGCTATGTGCCGGTGGACGGCACCATCCTGCTGTCAGGCTTCCTGTTGTTCCTGCCCCACGCCCGGGCGATGCTCCTGGGCGAAAGGACGCCGGAGGTGCGCGCCTTCTACCAGAAGCGCGTGATGCGCATCGTTCCCAGCTATTTCTTCGTCACCCTGCTGATGCTCTTTGCCGTGGCCCTGCCCTATGGCCTGTACTGGAGCAGGGAAGCCATGTGGAACGACGTCATCCGCCACCTGACCTTCACACAGACCTTCGACTACGCTTCCTACATCAGCACGCCCATCGGCGTGGCCTCCTGGACCATCGCCATCGAGATGCAGGCGTACCTCATCTTCCCCCTGCTGGCCAGATGCGCCCGGAGGAACCCGCTGGCCACCTTCTTTGCCATGGCCGCCGCCGGGCTGGGCTTCCGCTGCTGGTGCCTGTGGTCGCTGGAGGAAATGAACATGGTGGTCAACCAGCTCCCCAACTTCCTGGACGTATACGCCATGGGCATGGGCGCGTCGTTCCTGTATGTGAAGCTGACAACCCTGTGGCCGAAGCAGAAGCGGCGGCAGCTGGTGCTGGGCGCCATTGCGACGGCGCTCATCGTCCTGGCCTTCTGGGGCTTCACGGTGGTGCTGCGGCAGCAGGCCGGCACGCCTCAAAGCGCCCTGCAGGCCGGGCAGATGGTGCGCCGCCCCCTCTTTGCCCTGCTGCTGGCGGTGGTGACGCTGTGCCTGCCCTTTTCCCTGCGCCCGGTGCGCTTCCTCTTCGGCAACCGCCTGATGGGCCTCCTGGCCATGGTCAGCATGAATTACTACCTGGTGCATCAGAATGTCGCGGTCTACCTCAAGTACCGCATCCAGTTCCCCCCGGCGCTGAACTACCCCACGCCCAACACCGCCGCCGGCGGCCCCGAGCAGCCCTGGGCCAATCAGTACACCGCCCTGTGCTTCGGCGTATCGCTGCTGATGGCCTTCGCCATCACCTTCCTGGTGGAGAAGCCCTGCGCCTGGGCACTGGGGAAGCTGTTCAGGAAGATCAACAGCGCGCGGGATGAGAAAAAGCCCGCCCCGGACTCGAATTTGTAATTCTTAATTCATAATTCTTAATTCTAAATTTTGTTAAGGAGGTTTCCCCATGTCCATCTTCTACCGCTTTCCCAACGGCCTGCACAAGGCCCTGACCCTGTCCTACGACGACGGGGTGGAGCAGGATGTCCGCCTGATGGAGATCCTGGACAGGCACGGTATCCGCTGCACCTTCAACCTCAACAGCGGCTGCTGGGCCCAGGAGGGCACCGTGTACCCCAAGGGCCACATCCACCGCCGCATGTCCGCCAGTCAGGTGGCAAAGGTCTACGCCAACCCCAACCACGAGGTGGCCGCCCACTGCCTGACCCACGCGTCCCTGACGGAGCTGAACCCGGCGCAGGTCGCCCATGAGGTGCTGGCCGACCGCGAGAACCTGGAGGCCATGTTCGGCGGCCTCGTGCGCGGCCTGGCCTACCCCTTCGGCACCTTCTCCGACACGGTGGTGGACGCCCTGAAGGCCACCGGCGCCGCCTACGCCCGCACGGTGGTGAGCACCAACAACTTCGCCGTTCACACCGACTGGCTGCGCCTGCACCCCACCTGCCACCACAACGCCCCGAACCTCCCGCAGCTGTGCGACCGCTTCCTCAATGACTCCGCCCCCTTCGGGAGCCTGCTGTTCTACCTCTGGGGCCACAGCTACGAATTCGAGGCCGACAACAACTGGGAGGTCATTGAGGAATTCTGCGAGAAGCTGGGCGGCCGCGACGACGTCTGGTATGCCACCAACATCCAGATCGTCGATTACGTCAACGCCTGCCGCGCCATCCTCTCCTCCGCCGATGGCCACACCCTGTACAACCCCACCGTGATCGACGTGTGGGCGGACGCCTTCGGCAAGCTGGTGTGCATCCCGGCCGGGCAGAGCGTGAAGCTGTGACGCACTGACCGGAGGACGCCGGGAAGCAGGAAAATGAAGTTTTCCTGACGAATGGAATAAGAAACGCACCGCTTCCCTTCGTCGCACCCTGCATCACCCCAGCCGGAGGTTCTTGCCATGTCTGTGATCGTCTGCCGTACATGCGGCTATGAGATGTCCGTCCCCGACGGGCAGGAGCTCGTCCCCTGCCTGGCCTGCGGAACAAACAACAGCGTCCCGGCGCAGGAAGCTGACATCGGCGACATGCTGCGCCGCGCCACCGCCCAACGCCTGCGCTGCGACTTTGTTCACGCTGAAAGCAGCTATCAGTACGTCCTGCGTGAAAGCCCGGAGGAGCACGAGGCCCTCTGGGGGCTTGTGCAGTGCCGCTATGCCATCGAATACGTCAAGGACCCCCGCACGGGCAAGCCCATGCCCATCGTCCACGGCGTGCAGAAGCGCCCCATGCTGACCGACCCGGACTTCCGCGAGGCCTGCGACCTGGCGCCGGAGGCCGTGAAGAAGGAGTACCGCGCCGAGGCCGAGTACATCGACGGCGCCATGGCCCACATCCGCGACCTGGCCGCCACAGGCGAGCCGTTCGACGTCTTCCTCTGCCACAAGACCAGCCGCACCGATGGCGTCGAGGGCTACACGGAGGACTACAACCGTGCCGTGCAGCTCTACATCATGCTGCGCGACATGGGCTATCGCGTCTTCTTCGCGCCCTTCGCCGGGCTGACCCCGGGCGACAACTACGAAGCGGGCATCTACCACGCGCTGAGCACCGCGAGGGTGATGCTGGTCATCTGCTCCAACCAGGAGTACATCAACAGCCCCTGGGTGCGCACGGAATGGCAGCGCTTCCTGGAAATGAGCTACGAGCCCGGCGCGGACAAGCACCTGATCCCCCTGCTGTACGAAAGCTTCCCGCCCCGCCGCCTGCCCGACGACTTCCGCCAGCTCCAGGCCATCATGATGGGCGAGCTGAACGCGAAGGAAAGGCTGATGGCGGCCATCCGGAAGCATACAGGGGAGAAGGCGGCTGCGACCCAGCCTGTGGAGCCGCCCAAGCCCGTGCCGGTGCCGGAACCCAAGCCCGTACCACCCAAGCCCGCGCCACCCAAACCCGCGCCGAAGCCTGAGTCTCCCAAGCCGACCTACGCCCCAGAAGGTGACTTCGAAACTGAAGCGGTAGATGGCGGTGTGGCCATCAAGAAGTACACCGGCCACGGCGGCGAGGTGTTAATTCCGCCGATGATTGGCGGTGAACGGGTGACGAGCATCGGGTATTGGGCGTTCGATGGCTGCAGCAGCCTGACGAGCGTGAGCATCCCGGACAGCGTGACGAGCATCGGGGATGAGGCGTTCTCTGGCCGCAGTAGCCTGACGAGCGTGAGCATCCC
>JAFXDB010000019.1 GCA_017516305.1 Clostridia bacterium
CAGTGCCCGACCCTGACCTTCAACGAGATCGGCCGCCACCAGTCCATGCTGGTGCGCACCCGCATTGCCTCCAACATGTCTCCCTGGCTGGCGCAGACCAACGTGGACGACATCCACACCATCGCCATCAGCCATGGCGAGGGCCGCTTTGTGGGCCCGGAGAAGCTGCTGCGTGAGCTGGCGGCCAAGGGCCAGATTGCGACCCAGTACGTTGACCTGGCCGGCAACGCCTCCATGGACATGCGCTTCAACCCCAATGCCTCCTACTTCGCCATCGAGGGCATCACCAGCCCCGACGGCCGCGTCCTGGGCAAGATGGGTCACACCGAGCGCTCCGGTGAGAACCTGTACAAGAACGTCCCCGGCAACAAGTACCAGCCCCTGTTTGAGGGCGGCGTGGCGTACTTTACCAAGTAAGCTGCATACAGAAAAGGAGCCTGTTCCCTGGTGGGGGATGGGCTCCTTGTTGTTTTTGGGGTTATGGGGGGATGGGGGGCATTGTTTTGGGGATTGTTTGCTTTCTCCGGGGATGATGAATGTGCCGGGTAGGAGGCCGCTTTCGCCCGCCGAAAGCGGCGGAAAGGTGCTTTTGCCTATTCGGGATGCGAACAGCGCATCACCCCCCGTCCCCCTCCTGCCCCCAACGCGTTGGAAGGGCGGCTGCATTCCGGGGCGGCGACGTTGCGGAGGGTTGCTTGAATGGATAAAGGATAAGGGCGCAACCCTCCGCAAAGACGCCGCATCGTCCTCTTTGAGGTTCGGGTGCAGCCGCCATGGCAGTGAAGGTATCAGCTCCATACCTTACAAGCCATTCCCTAACTTTCCGTGAAGAACCTCTTTTCCTGCTTTACTGTGTAGAACAGCATTGCACAGGAAAGCTCCCGCACACCGGCTGGTATGCGGGAGCTCGTTTTTCTTTGGGACAGGTTATTCGCTCAGGGCTTCCTTGGCGGTCTTTTTCTTCTGTACACCGCTCCAGGCATGGATCACCAGGGCCGCAGCGATAACGCCGTAGCTGATGAACACGCGGAAGTACTCGCCGATGGCCGCATCGCCGAAGAGGCTCTTGCCGGCAGCGGGAGCAACGATGAACAGCAGATGGAAGAGGATGCAGCCCAGAATGGCCTGGCCGTTGGTGGCCTTGCGGATGCCCGCGCCGCCAACCAGGATGGCTGCGCCTGCATACAGGCCGACCTGCTCGTGGGCGCCATAGGTCTGGAAGGAGCCCATGTTCTGCACGAAGATCAGCTGGCCCCAGCCCGCCAGAACGGTGGAGATCATGATGGCGATAACGCGCACCTTATCCACATTGATACCGGAGGCGTTGGCCACCGTACGGTTCTGGCCGACCGCACGGAACTGCTGACCCAGACGGGTGCGCAGCAGGCCCGTGTTGAATAGGCACAGCACGCCCACCACCATGAAGGTGACCATGGGCACCTTGACCATGGAGAAGAGCGAGGCAACCACGGGGATCTGATACAAGCCCACAGCTGCAGCCATCACACCCAGGTAGACGCCGCCGCGCACAGGCTTCATCTTCTTCGTGATCAGCATGATGATGGTAATCACCGCCAGGACGCCGAAGAGGATGTACATCGCAGTGCCGAAATCGACCTTCCACAGATCGTCCAGCGCATACTTGAAGCCGCGCTCGGTGGACAGGTCAATGGTGTTGGCCACGCCGGTGGAGCCCTTGATGACCAGGCCGGGAGCATTCAGGGGGATCAGGTTGCCGAAGATGAACAGGAACAGCAGCTGATACAGACCGTTGGCGAAGTAGCCAAGGATCAGGCCGCCGATCATTTCCTGGCCCTTCATCTTGTTCAGGAGCTTGCCGATCAGGAAGCCGAAGAAGGCAGCCAGCGGAACCGTCATCAGGGCCGCCAGCAGCATGCCGGGCAGGCCGCTGATGCCCCACTCGATGACCCACAGCACGGCGATCTGCGCGGCCATGGCGCCGATGGTGATGGCGAAGTTGATGCCCATGCCGGCGACGATGGGAATGATCAGCGCCAGGACGATGAAGGCATTGCGGCTCAGACGGCCGAAGAGCTCGTACAGGACGAAGTTCAGCGGCTGCTGCTCCACGCTGAAGATGAGGCACAGCGCCGTCATCAGGATGAACATGATGGTCACTGCGTTTTCGCGCAGGAGCTTACCCCAATTCACATTACGCACGAGACTCACCTCCGGACTTGGTCAGGGCATACAGAATGATGCCGTTGGAGATCAGGATGCGCAGGGTCTCGGAAATGGTGGAGCCGGGAACCAGCACGTTCGCAACGGGCATGCCCAGGGTCAGCACACCCTGGAACAGGAAGGTGCCGATAAGCACGTGGCTGATCTTGCAGCGGGACGTGGACGCGCCGCCGATGAGGATGGCGGAAGCCGCGATGAAGCCCATCTGACGGGGCGCGGTGTAAAGCTGCATGAAGCCGTAGCTCTGGGAGTACACCAGAATACCGATGGCGCCCAGAACAGTGGACAGCACGGTACCGATGACGCGCATCTTGTCCACGTTGATGCCGGTGGCCTCAGCGAAGCGGGGGTTGTTGCCCACCGCAGACATGGCCACGCCCGTCTTGGAGCGGGTGAAGAGCCACATCAGGAAGCACATCAGCAGCATGAACAGCAGCAGACCCGTGGGAACGGTGAAGCTGCCGATATCGAAGGCCAGGAAGTCATCCAGGACATGCTTGAAGTTGTTGGAGTCCAGACCGATGGTGTTGCGCAGACCGGTGCCCATGGGCCAGCGGAGCTTCAGGCTCTGGAAGGGCAGCACCAGCCAGGCGATACACATCAGGGACACGATGGAGAAGCCGACGTAGGTGGTGACGGACATCTCCTCGCCCTTGAGGCGGTTGAGCAGCTGCGCGTACAGCCAGCCAGCGATGGCCGCGATGGCGCAGCCCACCAGGATGGCCACAACAAAGCCCCATACGCCGGGGATGCCCCACTCGATGGTGCACAGACCGCCGATGAGGCCCGCCACCAGACCAATGGGCAGACCCAGGTTCAGGCTGATGCCGCACTGGATGCCGGGCACCATGGCCAGCACCATCACGGCGTTCATGCCCATACGCACCAGGGAGTTGGACAGCAGCGTTGCCAGGGACAGATCAAACCACAGGCACAGGAAGCACAGCAGGATGAAGAACACGCCCAGCACGATGCGCGGAATGCCCAGCTTCTTGCTCAGGGTTTCGTAGAACAGGATGATGACCGCCGCCACGATCAGCGCCATGGCGCCGTAGAGCAGATCGTCCGCATAGCGGATCAGCCACGCCTTCGTGGGGGCGGTGACTGCCTTGCCGCTGCCGGCGGCCATGTAGCGGTCATACAGGTCGGTGAAGCTTTCACCCTGCTGCAGCACCACGCTGGTGATGGTGGGCTTCAGGGTCTTGAGGGCATCGTCATCCAGGGCAGGATAGATCCCGCACAGGGCAGCGGCAACGTCCTCGAATGCAGCGTCCGCATCGGCCAGGGCAGCCTCCATTTCGGGCGTCGCCACAAAGCCGGACATGTCCACGGTGACGGGCTTTTCCTCGCCCACTTCTTCACCTGCGGCGATCTTGGCCTCACGGGCAGCCTCAGCCTCCGCCTCGGCCTCCGCCATATGGGCGTCGATGTAAGCCTGCTCCG
Organism: Clostridia bacterium; assembly: GCA_017516305.1. Classification (GTDB taxonomy): domain Bacteria; phylum Bacillota; class Clostridia; order Christensenellales; family Aristaeellaceae; genus UBA11524. Next base: position 3,646 of record JAFXDB010000019.1, read on the forward strand.
CGTCGCTGGTCAGGTTGTAGTAGACCTCCAGCCTGGCGGCATACTCAGCCACCGCAGGAGCCAGCGCAGAGGTATCAATGGTAGAGTAATCGGTTTCCGTGTTGGCGTAGAGGGCACGGGTCTCCTCCTCCGCCTTGTTGGCAGCCTCGCGGCGGGCAGCCATGTTGCCGCCAGCCTCCTTGGTCACCTTCATCGCCTCGTCACGGGCGATTTTGACATAGGTTTCCACCAGGCCGTCGCCGGTCACATCCAGCAGGGTCCGGATGCGCAGCTCCTCAGTGGTGGCCCGGGCAGTCTCGCCATTGCGCTGGGGCAGGAAAATGCCGCCGGCAATGCCCATCACAATGGCAGCAGCCACCAGAACGATGGCAACGATGCGACGCGCTTTGTTCTTCGTCACTGTGCCTCACCTCCCCTGTGTTCATCGGGCTTGATGCCGCTCATGGCCAGGCCGAAATCGGCGTCGCTGGCCGCCGGAGACAGAATGTCAACCAGCTTGCCCTCGGAGACGATCATGATGCGGTCGCAGATGCTGCGCAGCTCCTGCAGCTCGGACGAGACCATGACGATGGTCATGCCCATCTCGCGGTTCAGCTTCACCAGTGTCTCCAGCACCAGCTTCTTGGCGCCGATGTCGATGCCGCGGGTGGGCTCGGAAACGAAGAGGAAGCGCGGATTCAGCGTCAGCGCACGGGCAATGCAGACCTTCTGCTGATTGCCGCCGGAAAGGGTTCCGGAGTGCTGCAGAGGGCCGAAGCAGCGGATGTCCAGCTCCTTGATCATCTTCTCAGCCTGCGCACGGATGGCAGCGCCGTCCTTGAGGCTGATGGGGCCGAACTTGTGCAGATACTCGCCCTTGACCTGCATGGCTGTGAAGGCGATATTATCCTCAATGGACTGATCCAGCAGCAGGCCCACGCCCTTGCGGTCCTCGCTGACCATGGCGATACCCATGCGCAGCGCATTGGAGGCATTGCCCAGAGTCAGCTGCTCACCAAAGAGCGTCACCTCGCCGTCGGAGGGGTACAGGCTCATCACGCCGTTGGGGATGCCCAGCTTGCCCTGACCGGCCAGACCGCCGATGCCCAGGATCTCGCCCTTGAACACGTCGAAGGACACGCCGCGGACTTCCTCACCGGACATGTTGACATACAGATCGCGTACGGACATGGCCGTTTCGTCATGGGGAACCTCGCGGGGCTCCACGGAAACCATGGCCTCGCCCTTGCGGCCGATCATCAGCTCCGCCAGCTCGATGATGCTGGTCTGCTTCTTGTCCAGGCAGGTCACCAGCTTGCCGTCGCGCAGAATGGTGATGGAATCCGCCGCCTCCATCACCTCATCCAGGCGGTGAGTGATGAAGATGATGGCGATGCCGCTCTCAGCGATGGCCTTCATGACGGAAACCAACTGCTTGGCCTCGCTCTCGGTCAGCACGGCAGTGGGCTCGTCAAACACGAGGAGCTTGATGCCGGTCTTGTCGATTTCGCGGGCGATCTCGACAAACTGCATGTAGCCCACGGGCATGCCTTCCACGCGGGTATATTCGTCGATGGACATGCCGACGCTGTCCAGGGCCTTACGGGCGGCGGAGGACATGGCGTTCATGTTCAGCGTCTCCATATTGCGGCCCAGCACGCGGCTGACGATGTTCTTGCGGGTGACCTCGCGGTTCAGCTTGATGTTCTCGGTCACAGTGAAGCCAGGCAGCAGCATAAACTCCTGGTGCACCATGCCAATTCCTTTGGTCATGGCGTCATGGGGGGATGTGATGTTCGTCTTGTCACCATCAAGGACGACTTCACCGCCGAAGCCGCCGGTTGCATGGATGACGGGCATACCGAAAAGCACGTTCATCAGCGTGGATTTACCTGCGCCATTCTCACCCAGCAGCGCATGGATCTCACCCGGGCGTACCTTCAGCGTCACATCGTTCAGAACGGTATTTTCACCATAATTCTTGGTGATATTTCGCATTTCCAGAACGTATTCAGCGCTCAATTCCCATCTGCCTCCTTTGCAGAAATTGAGCCCGCCCGAAGCGGGCGGGCTCGTTATGCCAGTGGATTACTCAGCCTGGGGCAGGTAGTCGGCGAAGTCGACGGGCGCCAGCAGGATGGTGTAGTAGTTGTCGAAGGTGGTGCCTTCCGCGTTGGTGTAGACGTCAACCTTCGCGCCGGGGATCTTGGCGGTCAGCAGGCCCTTGAGAGCCTCGCCGTCGTTACGGGCGGTGATAGCACCGTCGATCCAGGCCTTGCCGTACTCGACGCCGATCTCAATGATGGTCATCGCAACAGGAGAAGACCAGGTGGAGTAGCGGCCGGTAGCGCCGTACTCTTCCAGCTTCAGAGCGATCTGCTCCAGGGCAGCCACGTCATCGCCGCCAACAGCCAGCTCCAGACCCAGGGTCGCGGGGAAGGCATGGTAGGGAGAGGGGCAGCAGGGCTGGGGATAGTAGGCGTTGGGCTGGGTCAGGATAGCAGTCTGCAGAGAGGGCTGCATGCCGCAGTTGGTGGTGAAGAAGGCAACCTTCTTGCCAGCGTACTTGGCCATCTGCTGGGGAACATCCTCCAGGATGAACTGCTGGGAAGCGGACAGGCCAGCCTCAGCGGTGGGGTCGGGAGCGGTCACGTCCACGAACTCGATGCCGAGCATCTCAGCATTCTCCTTCAGCAGGGTGTGACGGCCAACGATCAGCTCCATAGCCATGTGACGGGGGAAGGAGTAGTGGATGAACACCTCGATGCCCCACTCTTCGCACTTCTCCATGATGGAGTCGCCCTGAGCGATCTCGTCGGCGTACATGACGATGTCAGCAGCGTTGGAGATAACATCGGGATCCTCCTGGGGAGTGCCGGCGACCAGCAGAACCTCGTCACCGCGCAGCTCACGAACCTTGTCGAAAGCAGCCTTGGTGCCGGGGACGGCCTGGCAGACCACGATGACCTTCACGGCAGGATCAGCGGCGAAAGCCACGATCTTGGAAACGGTGGTCTCCATCTCGGCCATGAAGTTGTCGGGATAGGTGTCGGTGACGATGTGGTCAGCACCCCAGGTGGCAATGGCCTTCTCAGCAGCGCGGAACTCTTCCTCGCCCTGGGACACGGTGCCGGTCAGGATGGCGATCTTCCACTCGCCCTCGGCCACGGCGAAAGACGCCATGGAGAGCAGCATAGCGATGGCCAGAACCAGGCTCAGCAGCTTCTTCATAGTTGTTTCCTCCTTACAAGTGGTAGGTTACTTAGCCGGATTGTCCCGGCTGGTTGTACACGAATATAGCATAGATAGTTGAATTTGTCAACGATTTCATCCGTTATGTAAAACAGGTGTAAATTTGATTGTTTTCCTCCATTTTGCTGGGTTTGCGGCATTCTCCGGCCCCGTGGGGGCCATCAAAAAAAACAGTAAAAACACAATACGGATATGCATTTTTAACATTTTTTCTATTCTTTCCGAAATGCCACCGCTTCCGGCCGCAGTTGCAGTTTTCGGCTGTCATCCGGCCAGAGCAGACCTCATTTTTGCACAAATTGCAGGTTGGTGATGCATTGTTCGTCATCATTCATGGATTCCGTCAGCTGCATATGTATGCTGTTTACCTTCCTCATGCACCGCACCACAACGCGCTGGCTGCCGGAAAGGGTGCAGGTCATCAGCGACAGGTCATAGCTGTCATCCAGCAGCTCCTCATTCTGGTCGGGATTGAGAATCTCAATCGCCGTGACCTCATAGCGGAATACATTGCCAGCCATGTCCGTGAAGGTGACAGACGCCCCCTCAGGAAGCAGACCGATATCCGAAAAATGCTTGGTGTACCTGTGGGCGATGATGACAAATCCCTTCCCATAGCAGGAGCCTGCATAGCGGCAGGGCGTGTACACCATCTGGTCATAGCTCCAGCCATACTGGACAGGGAGTTTTCTGTCAATGGCGGGAATGTTGATAATCCCGATGAAATCCAGCACCACGCCCTTGGCCACCTGGGATTGCGCAACGGGCATCTCATAGCCGGGAACACGCTGCCAGACGGGCAGATGCTGCAGCGCCTTTTCGGGCAGCTTTGCAGTCGCCAGGTCATCTGTGTTAAGCTCCTGCCACATGGCAGAAAGCACAGCGAATACCGGCAGCTCCGTTTCTTCAGCGGAGGCATCGCTCCCCTGCTGCGCCCATGCCGTCAGGTCGCATTGACCATAATGGTTGCGCCCGGCAGCGCAGACCGTTCCGTCAGCCAGCAGGCCGACAATATGGTTTTCACCCGCTGCGATGCAGATCACGCCCGTCCATGCCAGGGCCGCTTCCATTTCCTGCGTGTCTTCACCAGCCATGAGCACATGGCCCTCCGCCGTCAGGCCGAAGATGCACTGTGCGCCCACCGCCATGTCCACCAGGCCCGTCCAGGCAGCTGCATCTGCCATCCCGGGACGGAGCATCCCCGTCATATACAGGGTGCCGTCCGCCTTCAGGGCGACTGAGGTATCCCCATGGGCGGCAACAGCGATCACCTCCGTCCACCCGGATACATCGCACTGACCCTGCGCGTTATCACCCACGGCCAGCACCGTGCCGTCCGCACGGAGACCAAGCGTATGTGCGGAGCCGGCCGCCGCGGCAATCACATCCGTCCAGGCATAGGTGTGATTCTGGCCGCCGGCATTATCCCCCAGCACCTTCACGGTACCATCCGCCAGGACGCAGACCGTGTTGTTCTCCCCTGCCGCAATGGCGACCACGTCCGTCAGATCGGCCACCCTGCACATGCCGCTGCGGTCATACCCCGCCGCCACCACCGTACCGTCAGCCAGGAGACCTACGGTATGCTCAATGCCTGCCGCCAGGGCAACCACGTTCTGCCATTCGTCGGACTGGCTGAGCCCGTTGCGGCTGTATCCTGCGCGGTTGACAGCGCCATCCGCCGTCAGCGCCACCGTGTGATAACCTGCAGCAATGGGCTTGCGTACCCAGAGATACACAGGGGGTGCTTCCTCTGCCAGGGCCAGGTTGGACAGCAGGACGACCACCGCAAGAACAATCGTCAGCAATCGCTTCATAATAACATCATCTCCTCCCGGAATCATCCGATATCATACCACAGAGGAAGCGTTTCGTCAAATCTCCGGCTGTACATCCTTTATTCTCCTTGACCGCAGAGGCCGGTTGCGGTACAATACAGAGGAATATCATCCGATCAGGAGGAGACATGGAAGCGATGAAGAAGGTACTTTTGCTGGGCGACAGCCGCCGCCAGGGCTACGAGCCCTTTGTCCGCCAGCTGCTGGAAGGCCGTGCCGAGGTCTACGGCCCCAAGGAGAACGGCCGCTGGGCAGGCTACACTCTCAACTCCCTGCGTTTCTGGCTGCACGAGTTTCCCCAGCCCGACGTGGTACATTGGTCCTGCGGCCTGTGGGATCTGGGCGACGATTACCACATCGGCCGCCCCTTCTCCCTGCCGGAGGAGTATGAGAGCGCAGTGGAGCGCACCGTCATCGTGCTGCGCAAGCTGTTCCCGGGCGTGAAGATCATTTTCGGCACCATCATGCCCGTGGGCGCCGGCGACGCCACCGGCATCAAGGCCTACAACGCCATCATGGCGAAGGTGGCCGAGCGCGAGGGCATCCCGGTGGACGATCTCTTCGGCCTGATGCACGATAAGATGGTCACCTATGACCGGGGCGACGGCCTGCATCTGAACGAAGAGGGCAACACCATGGTGGCCCGTCAGGTGGTCAGCGCCATTGAGCAATACCTCTGATGCCAACCGAATCAGCAGCAATGCAGAAAACAGCGCAGACCTCCGACTGGCAGGTCTGCGCTGTCTTTATGTGATGTCAGGATGGGGCTCACCATTGCTTCATTCCGTTTTGGCGTGGACGGCATACATATTGATATACTCCGCCAGCTCACTCATGGGCAGCGGTTTGCCAATGAGGAAGCCCTGGCCCTTGAAGCATTTCAGGTCGTCGAAGAATTCAAACTGCTCCGGCGTCTCGATGCCCTTGGCACAGACCTGCAGATTCAGCGTGTGGCAGAAATTCTGGATCGCAAAGACCATCCGGCAGGTCTGGTCATGATCTGGGATGCCTGCGGCGAAGCTGCGGTCCAGCTCAATGCCATCAAAATGCACATCCGCCAGCAGGTCGATGTTGCAATTTCCCTTGCCGAAGTTGGCCAGGTACAGCCCCACGCCATATTCATCATGCAGGCGATTGAGGTTATCAATGCCCTGCGGGCTCAGATCCTGAGCCTGGCTGAGTTCAAACTGCAGCTTCCTGGGGTTGAAGCCCTTGCGCTCGATCAGCGCCAGCACACGCTCCACAAAGTCCGGCAGGCTGGCATACTGCGGCAGAAGATTCACCGACAGCGTTACGTGGCTGTTGGTCTGTTCACCCAGAGTCACGGCAGTATCAATCGCGGCCTCCAGGAACCAGCCGGAGAAGGTCATCGTCAGCTCCTCGTCCTTCTCGATCATCTCCAGCAGCAGCTGTGCAGGAATCACAGAGCCGCCCTCGATATGCACCTTTTCCGCAAACACTTCATATGTATTGCAGGTGTTTTTGCCAAAGGTCCATTTGGGTTGGCCATACAATTCAAAAGCGTTGGAGAGGATCCATTCTGTTACGAGCTTTCTGGTCATATGCATTCCCCTTTCAGCGTCCGACTATGCACTTGTTGTCTGAACAACACAACTCTGTACTATATTCATTCGACGTCGGCTGTATGCCTCCTGCTCCAATTCCTTTTGTTAAATAATAAATAATCAAACGGTTCAATATGCCAATTGAAATGCCCTGCCGCAGTACATCACCGCCACAGGGCATTGTTGTATTGTGCATCAGACGCAGATGGCTTACATGAGCATCATGTCGTCCTCGCGCTTTTCCTTGGCCTCCTCAGCATCCTGCACCCCGGCAACCTCCAGGACAGGCGCCGCCTCCTGCACGTCAGCAGCTTCCTCCACGGGGATGAACGCCTCCGCAGCCTCCATGTCCGCCTGCGCATCGGCCAGGGCGGTATCGGCAGCCTGCTTCGCAGCGGCCCGGGCAGCCTTTTCCGCAGCGCGCTGCTCCTTGCGGGCAGCGGCGTCCTCCTGCTTCTTCTGCTTGTTGGCAGCCTTCTGCTCCGCATGCTCGGCACGCATGGTCTGCAGGCCCTCCTCCAGTGCAGCCAGCTCATTCAGCAGGGGCAGCGCATCCTCGGGCATCTCCACGCCGGCCTGGAACATTTCATACACCTTCTCGCCCAGCTCGCCAATGGCTTCACGGCGGCGGCTGACACGATCCAGCTCATCCAGCTTATAGCGGGTCGCACCGGCGACGTTTCCGGCAGCCTTGCTCACCGCGCGGAGACCGTCGGTCAGAATATCCTTGAGCTTCATGGTAAAATCAGACATATTACTCACTCCTGAAATAGAATTGGCCGATTCGTATTCACTATTCGTCGTTGCAGACACGAATTCCTGCATTCGCAGCACGAATTTACCAAAATAACTGCAATGCGCCGGGCAGGATCTCGTAATCCGCCGTATCCATGGAGAAAACCTCGCCGTCCATGTTCAGGCGCATCCCGGCGGCCTCAATGCGGACGCTGCGCACACGCCTGTGCATCGTGAAGGGAAAGGTCAGCACCTTGCCCATCAGCAGCCCCGGCAGATAGAACGGGATCATCCACCTGGGCTTGTTCTCCACCACCACCAGGTCGAAGCAGCCGTCATCCGGCGACGCATCGGGGCAGATAGGGATGCCGCCGCCGAAGAAGCGCCCGTTGGCGATGGAGCAGATCAGCACATCCTGCTCCCAGGTCTCGCCGTCCGCCGTGATACGCATGTGCGTGGGCCTGTAATGGGTGATGCCGCGGACAAGGCCGTACAGGTACGGCAGAATGCCCTTGACGTACTTCTTGGCCTGGAGGGTGAAGTCCAGCACCGTCACGTCAAAACCAGTACCGCTGACATTGAGGAAGAGACGCTCGTTCATCCGGCCCACATCCACCGGGCGGGGCGCGTTTTTCAGGATCAGCTCCAGGGCCGCCAGGGGCTTCTTCGGGATGCCGACGGTCTTGATGAAGTCGTTGCCCGTGCCCGCAGGAATGATGCCGAAGGGCTTGCTGGTGATCATCAGGCCGCAGGCCACCTCGTAGCAGGTGCCGTCGCCACCCATGGCAATGACGCCCGAGCAGTCCTCCCGGTTTGCTGCAGCGCGCGCCAGTTCCGTGGCATGACCCGGCGCATCGGTGTGGAGGAATTCAGCGTCAATGCCGCGCCTTTCCAGCTCCGCACGGATCTGCGCTTCCGTTTTCAGCGCCCGTCCGCTGCCAGCCGCCGGGTTCACAATGAATGTGAGCATCTTCAGCACCCCGTCTTTCGTTTCGTATCATTCCACATCGTATTCCATGTATCTGCGATAGGTTCTGAAGCCGACGGCCTCATAGAATTTCAGCGCATCCTGATTGAACTCCCACATATTGAGTTCGATCCGCTCCGCCCCCAGCGCTCTGGCATGCTCCCGGACAGCCTCAAAGAGCGCCCGACCTGTGCCCTGACGGCGGACGGCTTCGTCCACACCGAACTCGTCCACATCCAGGAATTTCTGCGGCAAACGGTACGGAGAGCCGGGCCTGTCCACCAGCTTCACGCAGGCAAAGCCGACGATGCCGCACTCCCCTTCCGCCACCAGGATGGCATGGACCGGCGCGGAAAACAGCGTGTACACATGCTCCTGCAGCTCCGGGGAGAAGCCGGGGCGGAATACCTCCGGCTTCCCGGCAATGTGCAGGGCGTTGACCTGGGCGCGCAGCTCATTGACGCGGGGCAGGTCAGCCTCCGTCGCAAAGCGGATCATCATGTCGCTTTCCTCCCCCATGCATGCGGAAAAGGCGGCGCCCCGAGGGTTCGGAACGCCGCCGTGATTCATGTTTACGCCTTCATGATGCGCTCGGCAAGCTGCTTGCCGGTCAGGCCGTACTCCTCCAGGAGGTGCGCAGGCTTGCCGGACTGGCCGAACTCGTCGTTGATGCCGATCTTCTCGAAGTGCTTCAGGCCCATGCCGCACAGCGCGGAAGCCACAGCGTCGCCCAGGCCGCCGATGATGGAGTGCTCCTCCACGGTGAAGACCTTGCCGCACTTGGCCGCGTACTCACGGGTCAGCTCCTCGTCGAAGGGCTTGAGGGAGTGGTGGTTGACCAGCGCAGCGCTGATGCCGTTGGCCTTGAGGATCTCCACGGCCTCCAGGCAGTGCTCCAGCATGATGCCGCAGCAGAAGATGACCACATCGGTGCCGTCCACGATGACATTGCCCTTGCCGACCTCGAAGGGGCGCTCCTCATACACGGGAGAGGGCAGGCGGGCGGTGCGGATGAACACGGGACCGTTGATCTTGGCAGCGGCCTCGACGCACTTGTAGCACTCGGTGGCGTCGGAGGGCACCAGCACGGTCATGTTGGGCAGGACGCGCATCAGCGCGATGTCCTCGATGGCCTGGTGGGAGCCGCCGTCCTCACCCAGGGTGATGCCGGCATGGGAGAAGCCCAGCTTGACATTCAGCTTGGGGTAGCACACGCCATTGCGGATCTGGTCGTAGGCACGGCCAGCGAACACCGCAAAGGTGGAGCAGAAGGGAATCAGGCCCATGGTGGACGCACCGGCGGCCATGGTGACCATGTTCGCCTCGGCGATGCCGCAGTCGATGAAGCGGTCGGGATAGGCCTTCTTGAAGCCATTGGTCATGGTGGCAGCAGCCAGGTCAGCGTCGAACACGACGACCTTGTCGTTCTCAGCGCCCAGCTTGACGATAGCCTCGCCATAGGCGACGCGGATTGCTTTCTTTTCCATGTTCTTACGCCTCCAGTTCCTTCAGTGCAGCCTCGGTCTCAGCAGCATTGGGAGCCTTGCCGTGCCAGCCGACCTGACCCTCCATGAAGGAGACACCCTTGCCCTTGGTGGTGTGCAGGTGCACCAGGCGGGGCTTGCCGGGGACAGCAGGGGTATGCAGGGCGGCCAGCACCTGCTCCATGTCGTTGCCGTCGGCGACGTCGATCACGTCATAGCCGAAGGCACGCCACTTCGCGTCCACATCGCCCAGGGACATGACCTCGTCATTGGTGCCGTCGATCTGCATGCCATTGTGGTCGAAGATGACGGTCAGGTTGTCCAGACCGTAATGCGCAGCAGCCATGGAAGCCTCCCAGACCAGACCCTCCTGGGACTCGCCGTCACCGATGATGGTGTAGACGTGGCAGGGGTTGCCGGTCTTCTTGGCGCCCAGCGCCATGCCGGCAGCAATGGAGATGCCCTGGCCCAGGGAGCCGGTGGAGGCGTCCACACCGGGGCACTTCTTCACATCGGGATGACCCTGCAGAATGCCGTGGAGCTGGCGGAACTTATCGAACTCTTCGGGACCGAAGAAACCGCGCTCGCACAGGGTGCCGTACAGACCAGGAGCCGCATGGCCCTTGGACAGCACGAA
>JAFXDB010000138.1 GCA_017516305.1 Clostridia bacterium
CACGGGCTATGGTTACGACGACGTTGGTCGTGATACGCTGGAGCGGATCTATGCTGACCTATTTGGTACGGAGGCAGCCATTGTTCGCCCGCAGATTGTCAGCGGTACCCATGCCATCAGCCTGTGCCTCTTCGGCCTGACGCTGCCCGGCGACGAGATCCTTTCGGCGACGGGTATGCCCTATGATACGCTGGAGAACATCATCGGCTGGGGCGAAGGCGAGGCGCCCATCGGCAGCCTGCGGGAGATGGGCGTGAGCTACAATCAGGTGGAGCTTACGGAGGACGGCCGCATCGACGTGGATGCGGTGGACGCGGCCATCAAGCCCAACACCAGGTTGGTGATTGCCCAGCGTAGCCGGGGGTATGCCTGGCGGCCTTCGCTGATGCCCGAGGAATTTGCTGATCTGGCGGATATGCTGCATAGGAAGCACCCCGGCGTACGACTGATGGTGGACAACTGCTACGGCGAGTTTGTCTGCGAGAAGGAACCCAGCCACTATGGCGCAGACGTCTGTGTGGGCAGCCTGATCAAGAACCCCGGCGGCGGCATTGCACCCACGGGCGGCTATGTAGTCGGCACGGAAGAGGCGATCACCCGCATCTCTTACCGGCTGACGGCGCCCGGAATCGGACTGGAAGTCGGTTCTTATGCTGCCAGCTACCAGCCTTTCTACCAGGGCCTTTTCATGGCGCCCCACACTGTGGCGCAGGCGGTGAAGACGGCCTGCCTGGCGGCGCGGATCTTCGAGAACCTTGGCATGGTGACGACGCCAGCCTCCACGGCGCCCCGGGCGGATATTATTCAGGCCATCCAGATGCGTACGCCGGAACGGCTTGTGGCCTTCTGTCAGGGTATTCAGATGGCGTCGCCTATCGATTCGATGGCCCTCCCGGAGCCCTGGGATATGCCTGGCTACAATGATCAGGTCGTGATGGCGGCGGGCACCTTTGTAGCCGGCGCCTCCGTGGAACTTTCCGCCGACGCCCCCATGCGCGAGCCCTTCACGGCTTACCTGCAGGGTGGCCTCACGTACGCCCATGGCCGAATTGCCATGGCCCAGGCGCTGCAGCGCATGGTGGATCAGGGCGCGCTGAATCTGTAAAACAGACCAAAAGTCTGCACATGAACCCACCTTTCCAGGCATAGGATGTGCCCGAGAAAGGTGGTTTTTTCATGCGTGAGAATCAATGTACCCAGGTCAGTGCCATGCGTGTCCGTCCCAGGAGCATGCCTGTCCGAGACCAGGATGAGGGCATTCGGCAAACGCCGGGGCAGCCTGTTCAATGGAAAACAGATCCGCCCAAACGACCAGCTGAAAAGCTGATGCGGAACCTGGCTGTTGCGTCTGCACTGGTGCTTTGCGCGGTCACACTGCGCGCGGGAGTGATTCCCGAGCTGGGAGGGGCGGCGGATGCAGTGCTGACAGCCGCTACGGACGACAGCCTGCTGGATGAACAACTGGGCCGCCTGTCCTTTGTGAGCGCGCTGTTCCCGGAAGCAACCCTTGTGTTCGGCGAAGCCGGAAATGCAACGCTGGCAGAGCCCGTCAGCGGCGGCATGGTAGTGCATGCGTGGTCCGCTGCTGAACCGTACATGGCATGGCGCACAGCGTCGGCGGAGGTGAAGGCTTCCGCTGGCGGGGAAGTGATTGGCGTGTATCACGGCGACGGAGGCGAGCGACTGGTGCAGGTGATGGGGAACGACGGCCTGGCCTGTCTGTATGGGAACCTGGGGCAGGTTATGGTGCAAACGGGCGACGCCGTCCAGGCGGGAGACGCGCTGGGCATTCTGATGCCAGGGACAGACTGCGTGTTTGAGGTGCGTCGCAATGGCGTTAGCGTCGATCCGGCGCTGTATCTGGGGCAACTGTGAAGCGGCGGCTCATGATGATCGGCCCGACGGAGATTTCGATACACCCGGCGACCATGCTGGTACTGGCGTGGGCGGTTATCTCCGGCGCTGTGCCGATGCTGCTGACCGCGTTTGGTTCCATCCTCCTGCATGAGGGCGCCCATGCGACTGCAGCAGCCCTGGCAGGGGAGCTGCCAGAGGAGATCGAGCTGACGCCTCTGGGCGCTGTGATGCGGCTGGAGGACGAGGAACGCCTGCCAGCGCTGAAGAGAGCGTTGATGATCCTGGCGGGCCCGGCCATGACGCTGCTGCTATGTTTCATCGCCGTGAAACTGACGCAGATCGGATGGCTTCCGCTGCCATGGGGCCGGCGCCTTTTTGCGGCGAATCTGTCCATCCTGCTGATCAACCTGCTGCCGGCATTGCCGCTGGACGGCGGCCGCATCATGGTTATGCTTCTGTCTCGCGTCCTGCGGGCGGAAACGCTGCGGAAGGTTGTCCGTGGTGTGGGGACGCTCCTGGGGCTTTTGTGCATCGTGAGCAGCGTGTGGATCACCTGGCGATACGGCGGATGGAACCTGTCTTTGGCGGCAGCGGGATGTTTCCTGATGTACAGTGCATCAGCGGCAACAACTGCGCGGGCCATGAGCGAACTCAGGCGTCTGATGGATCGAAAGATCCGGCTGGAAAGCCGCGGATATGCAGCATGCCGGGCAATCGCGGTGATGGCGGATATGCCCCTTCAACGGATGGTGAAGCTGTTGCCGCCACAGGAGATGGCATACATGATGCTCATCGAGCGGGGGACAATGCGACAGCTTGGCATGCTTGTTGATCATGAGGCGGTTGCCGCATACCTGGATCATCCCGGTGCAAGCTGTCTGGAGGCTTTTCAACGGGTGCAGAAACCTCAGTATTGATGTAATTGGGCAAAATCTGCCCAAAAGCGGCAGTGGGATGGATTGACAAGAACCAAAGATTCATACTATAATACATGATGTACGGACATGCCTGTAACGCCGCTGAAGCGGCCACGGCAATTGAGGAGGTACTATCATGGACATTCTGGAACTGAAGGATGTATGCCGGCGCGTTCGCCGTAACATCATCACCATGACCAACAAGGCTGGCGCCGGCCATCCGGGCGGCTCCCTGTCTGCAACGGAGGCCATGGTTGCCCTGTACTTCGACGTGATGAAGGGGATCGACCCCAAGGACGACAAGAACCCCAACCGCGACCGTTTCGTGCTGTCCAAGGGCCACGCGGCTCCCGGCCTGTACGGTACCCTCTGCGAGCGCGGCTACTTCGGCCCCGAAGAGTTTGATAAGTTCCGTCAGCTGCATGGCATCCTGCAGGGCCATCCTGACGTGAAGAAGTGCCCCGGCGTGGACGCCTCCACTGGCTCCCTGGGCCAGGGCATCTCCATCGCCGCCGGCATGGCGCTGGGCGCGAAGAAGACCGGCAACCCCTGCCACGTCTACAC
>JAFXDB010000139.1 GCA_017516305.1 Clostridia bacterium
AGGGCATGGCCAGCCTGCACCGCGTGCTGCCCGCGCCCATTGAGGACAGCCTGCGCGACGAGATCCAGCGCTTGTCCTGTGAGATCTTCCGCATGCTGGACTGCAAGGGCGTCGTTCGCATCGACTATATGTTTGACCGCGCCACCGAGAAGGTGTGGATCACAGAGATCAACACCATCCCCGGCAGCCTGTCCTTCTACCTGTGGGAGAACGCCGGGGTGAAGTATTCTCAGCTGATCGACCGCATGGTCCGTGCGGCCCAGCGCGCCCACGAGGATCGCAACATGCGCAACTATGCCTTCACCTCCGACATCCTCAAGGGCGTGTCCCTGGGCGGCGGCACGAAGGGCGCAAAGGGCTTCGGCGCCAAGGGCACGGGGCCGAAGCTGTGAGCGAGCAGCCCCGCCGCCGCCGCGCGGAGTATTTTGCGGACGCGGAACCTGTGATTGCCGCGCCCGTGGCGCCTGACCCCGGCGACGAGCCCTGCGTCCCCACGGGCGTGCAGGAGGATATCCCGCCCGCCCGGAGCATTCTGGCCACCAACACCGGTGTGCGCCTGGCCTGCACGATGAGCGCGATGATGGGCCTCTTTGCCCTGTTCCTGTGCTGGGCAGAACGGGAGAGCCGCGTCATCCGCCGCTTCAGTGTGCAGAGCGCCTGCCTCACCGTCCTCCATGTGCTGCTTGGCGGCGGCGCGCTGCTGATCAGCGCGGTGCTGGGCGGCATCCCTTATCTGGGGCTGATGGTGAAGCTGGTTTGTCTGCTGGGCTACATCGCGGCCCTCATCCTCCTGGCAGTGGCCCGGGTGAAGCTGATGCAGCATGCCTGGCAGGGCATGCGCTTCCTGCTGCCTGCGCCGCTGGAAAGGATCATCCACCGGTATTATTGAACGGGGGAAAGCTATGCATCTGCAAGATATCACATCTCCGGCTGTCCTCAGGGACATGTCCGTGCCGGAGATGGAAGCCCTGGCGAAGGAGATCCGGCAGGAGCTGATCAGCACCATTTCCCGGCGCGGCGGCCATCTGGCCTCCAATCTGGGCGTGGTGGAGCTGACCATCGCCCTGCACCGGGTCTTCGACATGCCGCAGGACAAGCTTGTCTTTGATGTGGGACACCAGTCCTATGTCCACAAGCTCCTGACCGGGCGCTATAAACAGTTCCACACCCTGCGCTCCTTCGGCGGCCTGTCCGGCTTCCCCAAAAGGAGCGAGAGCGCCTACGACGCCTTCGAGACCGGACATGCTTCCACGGCCATTTCTGCCGCCCTGGGCCTGGCCCGTGCCCGCGACATGCAAGGGCAGGAGCACAAGGTCATCGCCCTGGTGGGAGACGGCGCGCTGACCGGCGGCATGTGCTACGAGGCGCTGAACGACGCCGGCTCCACCGGAACGCCCATGATTGTCATCCTCAACGATAACGAGATGTCCATTGCGCCCAATGTCGGCGCGCTCTCCAGGCACCTGACCAATCTGCGTGCTTCTCACGGTTGGACGAGCACCAAGAAGGCTGTCCGCCGGGGCCTGAACTGCATCCCGATCATCGGCAAGCCCCTGGCGCGGGTGGCGGTGTGGCTGAAGGATACGGTCAAGTCCGTCTTCATGAGCGAGGAGCGCGAGGGCTTCTTCGACGCCCTGGGCTTTCATTATTATGGCCCCATCGACGGCCATGACCTTTCCGGCCTCATCCACACGCTGGAGAAGGTCAAGGCCCTGGAGGAGCCTGTGGTCGTCCATGTCCTGACTCGAAAGGGCTACGGCTATGATAAAGCCGAGGAGCGCCCGGAGATCTTCCACGGCACGCCGCCCTTCTATGTGGAAACCGGCGACGCCCGCACCCGCTCGGCCATCCCGTCCTTCGGCAAGACCATGGCGCTGACCCTGGCGGACATGGCGAAGACGGACGAGCGCATCGTGACCATCACCGCTGCGATGCCCTCCGGCACCGGCCTTGACCATTTTGAAAAGGAACACCCTGCCCGCATGCTGGATGTGGGCATCACCGAGGAGCATGCCGTGACCCTGGCAGCCGGCATGGCGGCGGGCGGCATGAAGCCGTACTTTGCGGTGTACGCCTCCTTCTTCCAGCGGAGCTTCGATCAGATGATCCACGATGTGTGCATGCCCCAGCTGGACGTGACCTTCCTGCTGGACCGCGCAGGCCTGGTGGGGGAGGACGGCGCGACGCACCACGGCGTGTACGACCTGGCCTCGATGCTGCCGGTGCCGAACCTGACCGTCCTGGCGCCCCGCGACCTGCACGAACTGCAGGCCATGCTGCGCTGGACAGCGGAGCGCAGCGGCCCCTGTGCCATCCGCTATGGCCGCCGTCCGGTAGATATGCATGAGCGCTACCCGGCCCGGGAGGACTTTATCCCCGGGAAGTGGGAGGTGCTTGAGGCGGGCGCGGATGTGGCGCTGCTGGCCGTGGGCTCCATGGTGGAGGAAGCTGTGACGCTGCGGGATGAGCTGGCTGCGCATGGCGTCATGGCCGAGCTGGTGAGCTGCTCCACAGTCAAGCCCCTTGATGCGGATTATCTGGCCGCCATCGGGGACAAGCCCTTCGTCACCATCGAGGAGCATGTGCGCACCGGCGGCTTCGGCGCGGCAGTGTGCAGCCATATGCAGCATGAGGGGAAACCTGGCCCGATGATCGTCTTCGGCATCCCGGATACCTTTGTGCAGCATGGCGCACGCAGTCAGCTGCTGAAATACCTGGGGCTCTCCGCCGGGCAGATGGCCCAGCGGATCATGACAGAACTGCACGAAAGGAACAATGCAAATGAGCGATAAGCTGCGCGCCGACGTGGCGCTGGTGGAGCGCGGGCTGTGCGAAAGCCGGTCAAAGGCCCAGGCCAGCATCATGGCGGGCGAGGTCTATGTGGGCACGCGCCGCATCGACAAGGCGTCTGAGATCGTCAGGCCTGAGGATGACCTGCACCTGAAAGGACAGGGCAGCAGATATGTCAGCCGGGGCGGCCTGAAGCTGGAGAAGGCCATCGCCTCCTTCGGCGCCGACCTGACGGGGCTGGTGTGCATGGACATCGGCGCGGCCACCGGCGGCTTCACCGATGTGTGCCTTCAAAACGGCGCGGCCCATGTCTATGCCATCGACGTGGGCTATGGCCAGTTCGCCTGGAAGCTGCGCAACGATCCCCGCGTGACGCTGATGGAGCGCACCAACGCCCGCAACCTGACGCCGGATATGCTGCCCCTGCATCCCACTGTTACGGTCATGGACGTATCCTTTATCTCCATCAGGTTGATCCTGCCTGTGGCGGCGGCGCTGATGGGGGAGGCGGGCGTCTTCTACACCCTCATCAAGCCGCAGTTCGAGGCCGGCCCTGAGCGCGTGGGCAAGAAGGGCGTCGTCCGCGACCCGAAGGTGCATATGGACGTGCTGCAGGAGATCGTCGATTTCTGCCCCACGATGGGCTGGCAGGTGCAGCAGCTGGATTATTCGCCCATCAAGGGCCCCGAGGGCAATATCGAATTCCTGGCGAAGATCACCGTCCGGCAGACGGAGGAAGAGCCTGTTACGCCGGAGATCATCCGCGAGCTGGTCAGCCGCGCCCACCAGGACATGAAGGGCTGACGGATATACCATTTTGAAGAAGAATCGGGTGAAAAAATGCGGATCGGACTGATGGTACACGGCCGACGCGAGGACGCGGTCGCTGCGGCCCGCAAGGCGGCGGCCTACCTGACCGGGCGGGGCGTGACCGTCCTTGCCGAGGATGATGCAGCAGAAATGCTGGCAAAGCTGGGAGCGGATGTGACGCCCTTCTCCCAGGCCCATGGCGCGGATGCGATCGTTGCCCTGGGCGGCGACGGCACCCTCCTGCGGGGGGCGCAGTACGCTCTGCGCTGGGACGCCTCCCTCCTGGGGGTCAACATGGGCCGCGTGGGCTTCCTGGCGGAGATCGACCCGGAAGCGCTTGAAAGCGCCCTGGAGCAGGTCATTTCCGGCAGGGTGCGCACGGAAAACCGCCCCCTCCTGGAGGTCTGCTGCGAAGGACGAACCTGGTATGGCCTGAACGATGTGGTCATCAGCCGCGGCGGGTATTCGCGCCTCATCACCATCGACGCCCTGGTGGACGGCGATTCCACGGGGCGCTACGTTGCAGACGGCCTCATCGTGGCCACGCCCACCGGCTCCACGGGCTACTGTCTGTCCGCCGGAGGCCCCGTGGTCTCCCCGCAGGTGGACTGCATGGTCATCACCCCCATCTGCGCCCACACCCTTCAGCACCGCCCCTGCGTGGTGCCGGGCGGCGCGCATATCCGCCTGAGCCTGCGGGCGGAGGATGTGCAGAGCGCATCCCTGGAGGTGGACGGACAGACCTGCATGGAGCTGCACGGCGGCATGCAGGTCAGCATCCGCAGGGATGAACGGGCGCTGCGGCTCATCCGCATGCGGGAAACGAGCTTCTTCCAGACCGTGCGGGACAAGCTCACCGAATGGACGAGATAACGCCATCTACTTGGTTACAAAACAGAAGGAGTGTACAGAAATGAAAACAGTCCGACAGGTTGCCATCATCGACATCATTGAAAAGCAGGATATCGAGACCCAGGAGGAATTGGCGGACGCCCTGCGCCAGCGCGGCATCAAGGTGACCCAGGCCACGGTAAGCCGCGACATCAAGGAGCTGCGGCTGCTCAAGGTGCTGACCCCTGCGGGCGCCTACAAGTACGCCACGGCGGACAAGGCGGAGAACGGCCTGTCCGAGCGCTTTATCCGCATGCTGGCCGAATCCCTGCTGACGGTTGCGGCCTCTGAGAACCTGATCGTGGTCAAGACCCTCAACGGCTCCGCCAATGTGGCCGCCGAGGCGCTGGACAGCCTGCACTGGCCGGAGATCCTGGGTACCGTTGCCGGTGACAACACCATCCTTCTGGTGATCCGCACCAAGTCGGAGGTGCCCGCGGTGGTCAGCCGCATCCAGGAAATGATGAAGTGATACAACGATAAGGAGCATCGGAAAATGATCCTATCCATGCGCATGCATAACATTGCGCTGATCGAGAACCTGACGCTGGAATTCGGCGACGGCCTGCATGTCATGACCGGCGAAACCGGCGCGGGCAAGTCCATCGTGGTGGACGCAGTGAACCTGGTGCTGGGTGGTCGCGCTGACCGCGACCTCATCCGCACGGGCACGGACAAGGCCTGGGTGGAGGCGGTCTTTGACGCGGGGAACAGCGCGGAGGTCGCGGCCTGGGCAGCGGCGCAGTCCATGGATGATTTCGACGGTACGGTGACGCTTTACCGCGAGATCACCCGCACGGGGCGCAACCTCTGCCGCGTGTGCGGGCTGGTGATGCCTGTCAGCGCGCTGAAGGAGGTGGCGGCCCTGCTGATGGACGTCCACGGCCAGCATGAAGGGCAGTTCCTCATGAACAGCCAGTTCCACCTGCTTTTCCTGGACGCCGCGGGCGGGGAGGATTATCAGGCCCTGCTGTCCCGGGTGGACGAGGCCTACCAGGCCTTCATCGCCAATCACCGCCAGTACGGGCGCCTCGTGCGGGAAAACGAGAAGAAGCAGTACCGCATGGAGTCCCTGGGCAAATCCCTGGAGGAGCTGAAGAAGGCGAAGCTCCGCGCCGGCGAGGAGGAAGCCCTCACCGCCGAGAAGGAGCGCTACCGCCATTCGGAGAAGATCGCCACCGCGGTACAGGCGGCGCACCATGCCATTTCCGCCAGCGACGATGCCGAATCCGTCCTGACCCGCGTGAAGGAGGCGGCCGACGCCCTGCGGGGCCTTACCGCCCTGGGCGAACCCTACGCATCCCTGGCCCAGCGGTGCGAATCTTCCTATTATGAGTTGGAGGAGATCGGCTACGAGCTGAGCGACCTGGCGGAAAAGGGCGAGTTCGATCCCGCCCGCGCCGAGCAGGTGGAGGCCCGCCTGGACTTGATCCGCCGCCTGGAGCGCAAGTACGGCGACAGCGTGGCCGAGATCCTGGCCGAGCAGGCCCGCATGCAGGAGGAGTACGACAACTTTGCCTCCATGGATCAGCAGCTGGCTGCCATGGGCGCGGAGCATAAGCGGCTCCTGGCGGCTTACCGGAGTCTGGCGCGTCAGCTGACCGAGGCCCGTCACGTCCTGGCGGAGAGCTTCGAGCAGAAGATGATGGCCGAGCTGCGCGACCTGGGCATGGGCAGCACGGTCTTCAAGGTCAGCTTTGCCCTGCGCCCGGAGGGGAAGGTACTCATGCCCCAGTCTGTGGGCGACGACGTGATCGAATTCATGATTTCCCCCAACCCCGGCGAGCCCCTGAAGCCCCTGTCGAAGATTGCCTCCGGCGGCGAGCTGTCCCGTCTGATGCTGGCCATCAAGAGCCTGGAAGCCGAAAAGGGCGGCGTGGGTACCATGGTCTTTGACGAGATTGACACAGGCATCTCCGGCCGCATGGCGCAGGTGGTGGCGGAAAAAATGGCGCTCATTGCCCGCAGCCGCCAGGTCATCTGTGTCACGCACCTGCCTCAAATAGCCGCCATGGCCGCCCAACAGTTCCTGGTGGAGAAGCGCGTGGAGGGGGAGCGGACGAACACCTCTGTCCGACTGCTGTCGCAGGAGGAGCGCATCAGGGAGGTGGCGCGCATGCTCGGCGGCGCCGATGGCAGCGAGGATTCGGCCTGCAGCCATGCCGCGCACATGCTGGATGTGGCTTCACAAATGCGCCAGTAAGTACCGGTTTCGGATACAGCAACAAACGTTATCTGTAACAATTGTGAAAGGTGCATGAAAGATGACCAATGTAATTTGGTGAAACTTTTTCGTGCGCTTTTCCATGATGTATGCTATAATATGTCTAACCTATGTCAACAGCAGGGTTCCTTTGCGGTGCCCTGTATCGCTATGGAAGGGGGACCTCCATCCGTGTTTGGTATGAAAATGTTTCCTGGCGGCACGCATCCCCATGAGGGCGTGAACGGCAAGGCTGTCAACGGCGTCAACGCCATTGTTGATCTGCCCGCGCCTGCGCGTGTTGTCATCCCGCTGCAGCAGCATATCGGCGCCCCGGCGAAGGCCATCGTCAAGAAGGGCGACGCGGTGCTGATGGGCCAGAAGATCGGCGAGGCGGGCGGCTTTGTCTCCGCTCCCGTGCATGCTTCCGTGTCCGGCAAGGTCGTGGGTGTGGAGGAAATTGATGCGCCCACCGGCGGCAAGGTGCAGGCGGTCATCATTGAGAACGATTTCCAGGATACCTGGGTGGAGCTTCATCCTGCGCAGCATCCGGAAACCATGTCCGCCAAGGCGCTGCAGGACGTCATCCGCGAGGCGGGCATCGTCGGCATGGGCGGCGCAGGCTTCCCCACCAGCGTCAAGCTGACCCCTGCGGAGGGCAAGACCATCGAGAAGCTGGTCATCAACGGCGCGGAGTGCGAGCCCTACCTGACGGCTGACCATCGCCTGATGCTGGAGAAATCCGCGCAGATCATCGACGGCCTGCGGCTGATGATGCTGGCGCTGGATGTGAAGGAAGCCATCATCGGCGTGGAGAAGAACAAGCCTGACGCCATTCAGGCGCTGCAGGCTGCCTGCGCCGGTGTGGACGGCATCACCGTCAAGGCGCTGCCGGTCATGTACCCCCAGGGCGGTGAGAAGCAGCTGGTTTATGCCTGCACCCGCCGCAAGGTGCCCACCGGCGGTCTGCCGCTGGACGTGGGCTGCGTGGTCTGCAATGTCGGCACGGTGTACGCCGTCCAGCAGGCCATCCGCGAGGGGAAGCCTCTTATTCAGCGCGTGACCACCGTGGGCGGCCTGGTCAACAACCCCGGCAACTTCCTGGTGCGCATCGGCTGCTCGGTGCAGAACCTCATTGAGGCCTGCGGGGGCCTCAAGAGCGACGCCCAGATGCTCATCAGCGGCGGCCCCATGATGGGTGCAGCCCTGTATTCCGCGGACGTGCCGGTCACCAAGACCACCTCCGGTATCCTGGCCCTGGGCAAGGAAGCCATCGACCCCGAGGAGAATCCCTGCATCAACTGCGGCCGCTGCGTCAGCACCTGCCCGATGCAGCTGGTGCCCACCAAGCTGGATCTGCTGGTGCGCAACGGCCAGTTCGAGGAGGCCGAGAAGTGCGGCGTGCTGAACTGCATGGAGTGCGGTGCCTGCACCTTTGCCTGCCCCGCCAAGCGCCTGCTGACCCAGAGCTGCCGCCACGGCAAGCGCGTGATCAACATGCGACGCAAGCAGGAGGCCGCCAAGAAGGCTGCCGAAGCACAGAAGTAAGAAAGGGGAGCACATATCCAAATGCAGAACAAGTTTGCTGTGACCTCCTCTCCGCATCTGCGTGCCAAAGCCACCACGCAGCGGATCATGCAGGAGGTTTGCCTCGCGCTGGCTCCCGCCGGTATTGCGGGCGTCATCCTCTTTGGCTGGCAGGCGGCGCTCGTCATTGCCATCTGCGTTGCCAGCTGCGTCCTGACCGAGTTCCTCTGGCAGAAGGCCATGAAGCAGAAGACGACCATTTCCGACTGGAGCGCGGTCGTCACCGGCCTCCTGCTGGCCTATAACCTGCCTGCCAATGCGCCCTGGTGGATGGCTGTCATCGGCAGCGTCATCGCAATCGTGCTGGTCAAGCAGCTCTTTGGCGGCATCGGCAGCAACTTCATGAACCCTGCCCTGACCGCCCGTGCGGTGCTGTTCATCAGCTGGTCCACGCTGATGAGCGCCACTGCGCCCAAGCCCCTGATCGCGGGTCTGGACGTCGTTACCGGCGCGACGCCTCTGGCTGCGCTCAACGCCGGCTCCACCGAGGGCCTGACCCTGGTGCAGCTGCTTCTGGGCAGCCACGGCGGCATGCTGGGCGAGACCTGCGCCGCGGCGCTGCTCCTCGGTGGCCTGTACCTGTGCATCCGCGGCATCGCCGACTGGCGTATCCCGCTTTCCTTCATCGGCACCGTGTTCGTGTGCTACCTGCTCAAGGACGGCGCGGAGCTGGCCCTGTACCAGGTGCTGGCCGGCGGCCTGCTGCTGGGCGCCTTCTTCATGGCCACTGACTACGCCACCAGCCCCATCACCGGCCTGGGCCGTGTGATCTTCGGCATTGGCTGCGGCCTGCTGCTGTTCGTTATCCGCGCGTTTGCGAACTATCCCGAGGGCTGCTCCTTCGCGATCCTGTTCATGAATGTTGCCACGCCTATGATTGACCGCTTTACTGCGCCGCGTCCTTTCGGGGAGGTGAAAAAGCATGGCTAAGAACAAGAAGCCCACGTTCCTGAGCGTTTTTCTCAACGGCCTGATCTTTGAGAACCCCACCTTCGCGCTGATGCTGGGCATGTGTCCTACGCTGGCCATCACCATCGCAGGCTCCAACGGCCTGGGCATGGGCCTGGCCACCACGGCCGTGCTGGTCTGCTCCAATCTGCTGATCAGTATCCTGCGCCATGTTATCCCCGATAAGGTGCGCATTCCCGCCTTCATCGTGGTCATCGCTTCCTTCGTGACGATGATCGACCTGCTGCTGAAGGCTTACATCCCTGCGCTGTCTGCCAGCCTGGGCATGTACATCCCGCTGATCGTGGTCAACTGCATCATCTTTGCCCGCGCGGAATCCTTCGCGTTCAAGAACCCGCCGCTGCTGTCCATCGCCGACGGCCTGGGCATGGGTCTGGGCTTCACCGCCGCCATCACGCTCCTCTCCGTCATCCGCGAGGTGCTTGGCACGGGCAAGTTCTTTGGCGTCATGGTCATGCCTGCCAGCTATCAGCCCATGGCCATCATGACGCAGGTTCCCGGCGGCTTTGTGACCCTGGGCATCCTGCTCATCCTCGTTAATGCCATCAGCAGCCTGGCCAAGAAAAAGGCCGCAGAAAAGGAGGTTCAGGCATGAATACCTACATTACCATCCTGATCGGCTCCCTGCTGGTGAACAACTTCGTCATGAATAAGTTCCTGGGCATCTGTCCCTTCCTGGGCGTCTCCAAGAAGTTCGACACCGCCCTGGGCATGGGCATGGCCGTTACCTTTGTCATGACGGCTGCGTCCTTCGTGACCTGGCTGGTGAACACCTTCCTGCTGCTGCCCTTCAACCTCGCTTACATGCAGACCATCGCCTACATCCTGGTCATCGCCGTGCTGGTGCAGATCGTGGAGATGGCGCTGAAGAAGCTTTCTCCCTCCCTGTACCAGGCGCTGGGCGTGTACCTGCCCCTGATCACCACCAACTGCGCGGTGCTGGGCGTGGCCATCCTGAACACGGACGAGGGCTACAACCTGATGGAGAGCACCTTCAACGGCTTCTGCGCGGCACTGGGCTTCACCCTGGCCATGGTGCTGTTCGCCTGCATCCGCGAGAAGCTCTCCCTGGCCAAGATGCCCAAGTGGATGGATGGCTTCCCCGGCGCGCTGATCACTGCCGGTCTGATGGCTATTGCTTTCCAGGGCTTCGGCGGCCTGATCTGATGAAAGGAGCAACAAAGGTATGGAAATTCTGTATGCTGCTCTGATCCTGGGTGCGATGGGCCTGGTCTTTGGCCTGGTGCTGACCTTCGCCTCCAACTTCTTCGCCGTTCCCGCCAATCCTACCCGCGACGCCATCCGTGACGTGCTGCCCAGCGCCAACTGCGGCGCCTGCGGCTATCCCGGCTGCGACGGCTGTGCGGACGCCATTGCCTGCGGCAAGGCGCCGGTGAATGCCTGTCCCGTCGGCGGCGCCGAGGTCGGCGCGAAGATCGCTTCCATCATGGGCGTGGAGCCTGTTTCCGGCGCTGACCGCAAGGTTGCCCGCGTCATCTGCCAGGGTGACTGCGAAGCTGCCAAGGTCAAGTTCGTCTACACCGGCATTCAGGACTGCGTGGCGGCCGCCACCGTCGCTGATGGTTTCAAGTCCTGCCAGTTCGCCTGTCTGGGCCTGGGCACCTGCGTCAAGGCTTGCCAGTTCGACGCCATCCACATTGACCCCGTGAAGCACATCGCCGTGGTGGACGAAAACAAGTGCACCGCCTGCGGCAAGTGCGCCGAGGCCTGCCCCAAGGCGGTCATCGAGCTGCAGCCCGCCTCTGCTCCCGTGGCGCTCAAGTGCCACAACACCGGCATGGGCAAGAAGGTCATGGACGTCTGCAAGAATGGCTGCATCGGCTGCCAGAAGTGCGCCAAGAGCTGTAAGTTCGGCGCGATCACCATGGAGAACAACCTGCCCGTCATCGACCGCGAGAAGTGCCGCGGCTGCCAGGTCTGCGCCGAGGTCTGCCCGACCCACGCCATCGTTGCCCTGCAGCCCCGCCGTGTGGCCGAGATCGACGACAGCGTCTGCATTGGCTGCACCATCTGCGCCCGCAACTGCCAGTTCGGCGCTATTGAGGGCACGCTGAAGCAGCCCCACAAGGTCAATGCTGCCTGCACCGGCTGCGGCGTCTGCACTGAGAAGTGCCCCAAGAAGTGCATCACCCTCAAGGAAGCTACCGCGCCCAGGGATCCGAAGGCTGCGGTTGAGGCTCCTGCCAAGCCCGCCCCCAAGGCGCCGGCTAACAACGCATAAAGCCCTGTCGCCCTTTCCGCCTGTGCGGGGAGGGCGCTTTTCGTTGCGGTGAAAGGGCAGGGGAGAGCCATCGCGCACGGCGTATGCAATCTGCAGAAAAATGCAGGAGATGTAAGCGTTATCATGCCAAATATCCACGAAAATGTCAGGGAAAAAGCGATGTGACATATTGCAAAAATCTGAAAAAGCATGTATAATTGAAAGCTGTGAGAGATGGATCAGCCTGGAACCGGAAAACGGTTTCGTAAAAGGCTTTTTCCTCCGTCCGGGGTCACTCCCCGGCAATA
>JAFXDB010000140.1 GCA_017516305.1 Clostridia bacterium
CAACAGCATCCAACCATCCGGCTGATCTTAGTATTACCTTATTTGAACAGCACGATTCTAACAGACGGGTATGATGAAACCATATATCCCCCCTTGGAATCTGTTCCGAAACAGTTCGCCATTTCAAGACGCAATGAATGGATGGTACTCGAAAGTGACATTATCGTCGCCTATGTTCTTCGTGACTTCGGAGGTGCGGCAAAAACGCTACAATATGCTCGCAGGAAGAGAAAGAAGATCGTCATATACAACAATGACAGGAGGGATCAGGAATAATGCGGGCAGTACTCAGATGCGTCTTTCTGATAACTATAGCTATTTTTGCTTATCTAACGCTCACATTTGTACATTATCAATCAGATCGAGCAAGTTGTGTTTGCTCTTTCCTTTCTACGACGGAACAGACTTATGCGATTGATGAACGCCTATACAGAGTATGCGAAAAGGACACTATGAGTTCTGGAACATTTATGCTTGTCAGAACAACCTGCAATCACGGGATGCGGCTTCAGTTGACAGTGATGCCTGATGAAGGGATATTCAAAGGCTATATCGTAACAAATAGCGAAACAAATTAACTAAAGAAAGACACACCCTCAAGCGGTCGCTCAGGGGTGTGCCTATTAATTTTGTTGCCTCTGTATGCGAATTGAAAGGAGAGTTACCGAAATAGGTGTCTTTTACATCAATGGTGTTAACAGTACGCCTTTTGTGAAAAAGTGTGAAAACACCCTTGACAAAACAACTCGCAAACGGCAGGGACGACTTTTTCCGTTGCTCACCCGTAAGCAGGTTACCTTGTGCCGCAGTCGCGGGGACGGAACAGAAGCGTGATGCACCAGAGCGCCGCCACGCCCACCAGAGTGTAGATGATGCGGCTGACCAGCGCGCCCTGGCCGCCGAAGATCCAGGCCACCAGGTCAAACTGGAAAATGCCCACCAGCAGCCAGTTGATGCCGCCGATGATCGTCAGCAGCAGGGAAACGGTGTCAAGCATGATGATTACCTCCTCAAAATGTGGTGTACTGCAAGGATATGCTGAGGTGCGCCGAATTATTCATGCCGCGGCGTCCTTGACAAATAACATCTGCAATGCTACAATAATCATAACGACGCGGAATACTGTCCGCGCATGCATCGGCAACTGCATATTGAAGGAGGATCCTGTCATGAAGAAGCTGATTTCCCTGCTGCTCGTCCTCGCCCTGCTGCTGCCCGCAGTCAGCCTGGCTGAGATGACCGAGGAGGAGCTGCACGCCTGGGCGCTGGCCAATGGCTACGTCAAGGCCGAGGTGGATACCCTGACCTCCGCCACCACCAACAAGGCCGGCGGCGTGAACTTCGGCCCCATCGAGTGGACCCCCGAGCTCCAGGTGATGGCCATCAAGGAGTTTCTCAAGGGCGGCCACTACCTGGCTGACCCCGCCTATGCCCAGGACGATTCCGGCTGGAACTACCGCGAGATGTACCAGATGGCCACCGTCTACGGCAACATGCCCAACAACACCAACCTGGAGCTGGTGCTGGATGTGGACAGCCTGTGCCTGCTGGGCGTGAGCGAGGCGGGCACTTCGAAGACCCTGCACTTCGGCTATAACCCCAACGTGTCCATCTCCTGGTGCCGCCAGCTGCGTCCCCACGAGGAGGAGACCTACAACTACTACTGCTCCTACGGCGTCCAGTTCGACGGCGTGGTGCGCGTCTTCACCCCTGCCGACATGGAGACCGAGGAAGGCCGCGCAAAGCTGCTGAACCTGTTTGACAAGTACTATCCCACCTTGGCCACCTCCTGGGCGGGCTATGCCGCCGCCTTCGCCGGCCTGACGGACGAAGCCGCCATCACCGAAGCCAAGCTGGGCTACATCAGCAAGCAGCTCACCGGCGGCGCGATGGTCATCTACGAAGTGGTGCCCACCCGCATCATCATCACCGCGCCCTTCCTGATCAACATGAGTCCCTCCATGACCAACGGCGTGCAGTTCGTCACCCAGCTGGAGGGCGAGAAGAAGTACGCCTACGACCTGCTGCTGAGCGAGTCCTTCCTGGACGCCCTGGTCGCCTACAAGGCTGCCTACATCGCCACGCCCGAGGGTCTGGCCGAGGTTGAGGCCCACTACGCCACCGGCATGTATCCGATGCTGGATCAGTACTGCGCGGCCTACGGCGCGCCCACCAGCCTGCAGATCTGCCTGATGCCGAACACCGCCGCGGGCCTCAAAACGCAGACCACCTGGACGCCCGCCGAAACGCCCGATGACGGCACCATTGTGGGCACCGCCGCCGGTTACCACGGCACCATCACCGCCCGCGCCACCCTGAACGCGGACGGCACCATTGCCACCCTGGTGATCGACACCTCCTGCGAGCATGCGGACTACGGCGCCAAGGTCGGCACGGACGAAGCCTTCCTGGCCCAGTTCATCGGTAAGACCGGCCCCTTCACCCTGGGCGAGGGCATTGACGCCGTCACCGGCGCCACCGGCTCCTCTGCCTCTGCGGTGGAGGCTGTGAACGCCCTGTTCAAGTAATTCCCTGACCCCGGCCCTCCTGCGGCGCTCCCTCCTTTTTCGCCGCAGGAGGGCTTTTTGCTGTTTATCGGGTTCTTCACGGCTTCTTAGGGACTGCACATTTGTGTATGTCATCGCGTTTTCTCACAACTGACCGAACAGCATAAGTGGGAAGCCGCTTTCGCCCGCCGAAAGCGGCGCAAAGGCGCTGGGGGGAATCGAACGGCGATTCCCCCCCGTCCCCCTCCTGCCCCTGAGATGTCGGAAAGGCGGCTGCATATCGGGGCGGCGACGTTGCGGAGGGTTGCTTGAATGAATAAGAACGAGGGCGCAACCCTCCGCAAAGACGCCGCATCTTCCCCTTCATGGCTTCGATGCAGCCGCAATGGCCGGGAGGAGAATTGCTCTTTGCTCTCATTACATTTCCCCTGTCTTTCCGTGATGAACTTTAAAGCGCGGCGAAGCCCCTGCCGGAAGCCCGCCGCGCCGTATTCTTCTGTCAGACCAGATGCACCGCCCAGTTCCACAGGAACCCTGTGCCCAGCAGCACCCATAACAACAGGTTGAGCCACCGACGGCGGAACAGCCGCCCGTCATACAGGAAGAGAAGCAGCAGCACCGGCAGCGACCACACCATCCCATGCTGCTGCAGCGCCGCAGAAGGCTCGCCCCGCAGCAGTGCAAGCACCGCCCGGGTCATGCCGCAGCCGGGGCAGGGGATGCCGGTCAGCCGCAAAAGGGGACAGCCCAGCCGCAGCAGGTACATCGCTGCCGCTGCAATAGTCAGCAGCACCAGCGCTGCCACCTTCCTCCGCCAGTCACGCACCGGATGCATCCCTTCACCTCCTGCCTGCATTGTAGCAGGGGCAGCATCTGCGCGTCAAGCTGTCCTTCTTGTGTTCACCCGCTTCCCATCGGGGGCAAAGCGTGATAGAATAGCAGGCGAAGCACAACGTATCGCAAAGGAGTATTTCCCATGGATTACAATCAGCTGGCCCTGCAGATGCACGAAGAAAACCGGGGCAAGGTATCCGTTACCAGCAAGGTGCAGGTGACCAACCGCGAGGAGCTGTCCACCGCCTACACGCCCGGCGTGGCCGAGCCCTGCCGCCGCATCGCTGCGGACAGGAACGACGTCTACCGCTACACCGCCAAGGGCAACCTGGTGGCCGTGGTGTCCGACGGCACGGCGGTGCTGGGCCTGGGCGACATCGGCCCGGAGGCCGCCATGCCCGTCATGGAGGGCAAGGCGATTCTCTTCAAAGAATTCGCCGATGTGGACGCCTTCCCGATCTGCCTGGCCACGAAGGATGTGGACGAGATCGTCCGCACGGTGCAGCTGCTGGCCCCCACCTTCGGCGGCGTGAACCTGGAGGACATTTCCGCCCCCCGCTGCTTTGAGATCGAGCGCCGCCTCAAGGAAGCCCTGGACATTCCCGTTTTCCACGACGATCAGCACGGCACAGCCATCGTCGTCTCCGCCGGTCTCCTCAACGCCCTGAAGCTGGTGGGCAAGCGGATGGAGGACGTCAGCATCGTCATCAACGGCGCGGGCAGCGCAGGCATTTCCATCGCCAGGCTGCTGATGCAATTCGGCGCGGGCAACATCGTGCTGGTAGACAAGCAGGGCGCGGTCAGCGTGGACGAGGACTGGCTCAACCCCGCCCAGCGCGCCATGGCAGAGGTCACCAACCGGCACAATGAGCGCGGCCCGCTGAGCGACGTCATCCGGGGCAAGGACGTGTTCATCGGCGTATCTGCGCCCCGCGTGGTCACGGCAGAGATGGTCAGCACCATGGCAGCGGACGCCATCGTGTTCGCCATGGCCAACCCGACCCCGGAGATCATGCCGGAGGAGGCTGCCAAAGGCGGTGCGCGCATCATCGCCACCGGCCGCAGCGACTATCCCAACCAGATCAACAACGTCCTGGTGTTCCCGGGCATCTTCCGCGGCGCCCTGGACGCCCGCGCCACCGACATCACCGAGGGCATGAAGCTGGCCGCCGCCCGCGCCATCGCCGCCATCATCACCGATGACGAGCTGCGGGAGGACTACATCATCCCCGGCGCCTTCGACAAGCGGGTGGTGCCCGCCGTGGCCGCCGCCGTGATGGACTGCGCCCGGAGGGAAGGCGTGGCCCGGGCCTGACGGCAGTTCTCCCGACACAGATCACAAGAAAAAACAACAAAAGACGGTTTCCCGGGGTTATTCCTCCCTGGAACCGTCTTTTCATATGCGATTCTTCCTTGCCGCCTTACGCAATAAACTCGCGGGACAGCTGGACACGGGTCGCAGCCTCGTCCTCGGCATGGTTCTGCTCACGCGCAGCCATCGCGCCCAACGCCACCACAGCAATCGTCATGATCCACAGCATCCTCGTTTCCTCCCGGCCATCCGGCCACTTTGCCCTTTATTATGCAAGCAATCCTGCAAATTCACTTGCGCATTCCATATTATACACAATTCCGGCCATTATGCAATAGCGAAATGCAAGTTTTCCGGAAAAAATGTTTTTCTTTTGTACTTGCATTTTTCCTTTCCGGAACCAGCTGGCAGAGGTAAAATATGCAGGAAAACGGAGCTGCGGCTGCAAAACTGTACCCGGATGCGGGGCAGTTCCCATTTTCTCTTCCGGGAAGCCTCCTGCGGCGTCCTCCGCGCACCCAAAAGCGGCCGGAGCATCCAGCCGCTTCCTATATCTACTCGCTCCTGCACCGCAGCACGCCTTACGCATCCTCCGCACCGAGAAAGCGCTCCGGGGCCTCCAGCTCCGCAATGCGCACGGGTTCCGCCGGGGAATCCGCAAATTCCCCCAGCCGCCGGGCCATCCAGACCACATCGTGCCATTGCCCCAGCTTATAGCCCGTCCGGGGAAACACGCCCAGCTCCTCAAAACCAAAGCGGCGGTGAAGCCCCACGCTGGCCGGATTGGGCAGGGTGATGCAGGAATAGGCATTGAGGTAGCCCTGCGCCGTCAGCAGCCGCAGACAGGCCGCCATCAGCCGGCTGCCGATACCCCGACTCTCCTGCCCCGGCGCCAGGTAAATGGTCAGTTCCACATCCCAGCGGTAGGCCGCCTTCTGCCGGAAGGCCGCCGCATAGATAAAGCCCGCCACGCCACCGGCTTCCTCCGCCACCAGAAAGGGGTAGCGGGCATCTGCCATGCGGGCGGCATAGTCCTCGGCCAGGGGCGTCTCCGCAGCAAAGGTGATAGCTGTCTGACGCACATAATGGGCATATATCTCCGCAACTGCCGCCGCATCTGCCGCCACAGCAAACCGAATCCTCATACGCATCCCTCCCTGATTGCTCCAGCATACCACACCCGCCCTGCCCGCAGCAAGCCCCAAACATCAAAAATGGATGTTCCCAATCCCGCCGGACTGTGGTATACTGGTCGGGTATACGATGACAGAAGGTGGGGGACTGATGACCATACTGCAGAAGCTGTTTGTGCGTGACCGCGCATTCTACAGGACCATCCTGATCCTGGCCCTGCCGGTGGTGCTGCAAAACATGATCACCATCGGCGTGAACATGCTGGACACCATCATGCTGGGCACCTACGGCGAAACCCAGCTCTCCGGCGCATCCCTGGCCAATGAGTTCATTTCCCTGCACCAGATCCTCTGCCTGGGCATCGGCGGCGGCGCGGCGGTGCTGACCAGCCAGTTCTGGGGCGCAAAGGATATCCCCGCCATGCGGCGCGTGATCGTGCTGATGCTGCGCATCAGCCTCATCCTGGGTGCAGTGCTGGGCGTGGCAGCCCTGCTGATCCCCGACCTGCTGATGCGCATCTACGCCGACGAGCTGCCCGTCATCGAGGCAGGCGTGATCTACTTCCGCATCAGCGCCCCGGCCTTCGTGCTCACCGGCGTCATCACGCCGGTCACAGTGGTGCTGCGCTCGGCCCGGCAGGTCAGGCTCCCGCTGATTGCCTCCATCATTTCCTTCGCCTGCAACCTCTTCCTCAACTGGGTGCTGATCTTCGGTCACCTGGGAATGCCGGAGATGCAGATTGCCGGCGCGGCGCTGGCAACGGTCATCTCCCGCGTCATCGAGGCCGCCATCCTGCTGGTGTACCTGCTGGTGGTGGACAGGCGCATCGGCCTGCGGGTGAAGCACTTCTTCCTGCGCTGCGGGGACATGCTGCAGCCCTATGTCCGCTACAGCGTGCCGGTCATCGTGTCGGACTTCCTGCTGGGCCTGGGCAACACAGCGGTGTCGGTAGTCATCGGCCACATGGGCGAGAGCTTCACCGCCGCCAACGCCGTGGTGGCGCAGACGGTGCGCCTGTCCACCGTGGCCAACCAGGGCATTTCCAACGCCGGCGGCGTCATGACCGGCAACACGCTGGGCCGCGGCGACAAGGAGACCGCCTACCGCCAGGGCGTCACCTTCCTGGTGCTCAGCGTGCTGATGGGCCTGCTGGCCTCCGTCATCATCCTGGCGGTGTGCCCGCTGGTCATCGGCGCGTATGACTTCCTGCCCGAGACCCGCGACATTGCGTATCAGCTGATGTACTCCGTGGCGGTGATGGTCATCTTCCAGGCCACCCAGTCCATGCTGACCAAGGGCATTCTGCGCAACGGCGGCGACACGCGCTTCCTGATGGTGGCGGACATCGCCTTCATGTGGCTGGCTTCTGTCCCCCTGGGCGCGCTGGCAGCCTATGTGTGGGGTCTGTCCCCCTTCTGGATCTACGCGCTGCTGAAAATCGACTACATCATCAAGACCGTCTGGTGCACCATCCGCATGAAGCAGAAGAAGTGGATGCACGGCGTGGCGGGGTGACGGACATCGGATTCCATCAAAAAAGCGTCAGGCCTACTCCTCAACGGGCAGCCTGACGCTTTTTATGCTGCACGAATTCAAGCAAAGGGGAGACCGTTCACAGACGATCTCCCCCCGGGTTTCCGGAATGTTATTCCGCTGCATTCACCAGCACGAACACGCCGACATACTCCGTCTCAAAGACGATGCAGCCGTCGATCACCTCGTAGGCGATCTCGATCATCGTGCCGTCGGCGGCAACCAGCATCAGCACCTGACCGGTCAGGTCGGCGCCCTCCGCCAGCTGGATCTTCAGACGCAGGATGCCGCTGGGCTCAATTGCCACACCATCATCCAGGAGCTCCACAACATAAACCGTTTCGACATTCTCCTGAATGGCTTCGGGCAGCAGCTCGGCAACGGTTTCCACGGGCTCGTAGACCATCAGCGTGATGGTATCGCTCACGGGCTCCGCGTCGGGCTGGGTCTCAATAGCCGCCGTCACGGGAACCACCGCCACAGGCTCGCTTTCGCCGATGACGATCTCCGTCACGGGTTCCTCAACAGGCTCTTCCACGGGCTCCTCAGCGGGTTCCTCCACCACGGGAGCAGCCTCCAGGTAGCCGCAGCGGCTGCAAACCTGATCACCGTTGTCCTGGGCGACCATGTCATGACCCAGGGGCGCCATAGTGGTGTTGCCGCCCCAGTCGCAGTTGCTGCAGTGGCGGTACTCCAGACCGCGCTCGGTGCAGGTGGGCTGCTTCTTCACAGTAAGAATATGCCAGTTGTGGCCGGTGCGATACTGCATCTCCTTCTTAGTTTCGCCGCAGACGCTGCAGGTGTAGATCACATAGCCGTCAGTTTCGCAGGAGCGGTCGAGGCGCTCGGTCTCCTCCCAGGAGTGACCGGTGGCGGGAATGGGCTCGTCCAGGGTCTCGCCGCAGGTGATGCACACGCCGCGCTGGTAGCCTTCCTCGGTGCAGGTGGGCTCGGTCTTGCCGCCGTCCTCAAAGCTGTGGCCGGTGGCGGGAAGGGTCTCCACAACCTCCTCGCCGCAGGTGGCGCAGGTGGCGGTGCTGGAGCCGTCCTCAGTACAGGTGGGGTCAACCACCACGGGATCGCTCATCTCATGGCCGGGAGCCGGGGTGGTCTCGGTCTTGGTCTCGTCACAGCTGGAGCAGGTGTACTCGATCACTCCGTCGGTGGTGCAGGTCATTTCGGTTTCGCCGGTGACCTCCCAGGTGTGGCTGGGCTCGCACTGAACGCCGCAGTACAGGCAGTGGGTGTTGTCCGGATTCCAGCAGCCGATC
Source organism: Clostridia bacterium (assembly GCA_017516305.1). Classification (GTDB taxonomy): domain Bacteria; phylum Bacillota; class Clostridia; order Christensenellales; family Aristaeellaceae; genus UBA11524. The sequence goes on from JAFXDB010000140.1 coordinate 8,592, forward strand.
CAATGCGGTTCGGGGTCGGTGGTTACACCGCACAGACTGCAGACATACCAATGGCCGTTCTCATCGGTGATGTACGGGTTGCTGCCGTACCTGAGGTGCTGGAGCTTACCGGAGGAATAGGGCGCACCGCACAGCCAGCAGTTATCCGGGGACTGGCAATTGTTCTCGTGCGCTTCCTCCATCATGCGCTCGCCGCAGTCCGGGCAATCACCCCAGTGGATGTTCTCGTCGTAGCCGGTATACTGGCCGCTGTAGTTGCCGTGATAAAGATCTTCAGACCACAGCGCGTCGCCGCAGTTGCTGCAGATCTCACCAACAACGCCGGGCACATCGCAGGAGGGGCCGGGCTCATACACGTACTCGTAGTTGTGGCCCAGCGCAGGCGTGGTCTCGGTCTTGGTCTCATCACAGCGGGAGCAGGTGTACTCGATCACGCCGTCGGTGGTGCAGGTAGCTTCGGTCGTGCTGGTGACTTCCCAGTTGTGGGTGGGCTCGCACTCAGTGCCGCAGTACAGGCAGTGGGTGTTGTCCTCGTTCCAGCAGCCGATCCAGTGCGGTTCGGGGTCGGTGGTTTCGCCGCACTCAGGGCAGACGAACCAGTGGCTGGTTTCATCGGTGATGTAGGGGGTGGTGGGGTACCTGAGGTGGGTAAATTCGCCGGAAGAGTAGGGCGCGCTGCATATCCAGCAGTTGTTCTGGGAGTAGCAGGTGTTCTCATGCGAGGCTTGATTCTCGGGAACCTTCAGGCCGCAGTCTGCACAGAGCAGCCAATGGCCTTCCGCGTCATACTGGTAGCCCTTATCAAAGTCAGGGTTGTAATGCTCGCAGGTCGCGCCGCAGTCGGTGCAGACACCGCGCCAGCCGTCATCGCCGGTTTCCCAGTTCTGGTGGCCCAGCGCCGTGGTGGTCTCGGTCTTGGTCTCGTCACAGCTGGAGCAGGTGTACTCAGTCACGCCGTCGGTGGTGCAGGTGGCCTCGGTCTCGCTGGTGACTTCCCAGTTGTGGTTGGGCTCGCACTCAGCGCCGCAGGTCAGGCAGTGGGTGTTGTCCGCGTTCCAGCAGCCGATCCAGTGGGCTTCGGGATCGGTGGTCACGCCGCACTCAGGACAGACAAACCAGTGGCTCATCTCGTCGGTGATGTACTGAACGCGGCTATCGTTGTAATGCCAGATAACCCCGGTGGAGCAAGATGCGCCGCAGACTCCGCAACTGCCAAGATTGTCACACCAGCGCTCATGCGGCCCCTGATTCTCATAGGGGATCTTGCCGCAATTTGCGCAGACGATCCAGTGGCCGTCAGCGTCATAGTGAAAACTGAAATCGCCCCAGTCTTCACAATGGCACACATTGTCTTCCGCCACTGCGCCGCAGCAGCACAGCGCCAGCAGCAGGCATGCCAGCAGACAGAATAGTTTCTTCATGGGTTTGCCTCCTTTTGATTGTCGGTTGCATCCGCGTTTAAATTACGGATTACATTATTAAATATTGTACAACCGAATGATTGCAACTGTGTATACGAACGTGGACAAAACCGGTAAAAAGTGGAGATATAATACTCACAGAGGTGATTTGGGGATGTCCACGGACTGGAGAGGCTTCGGAACGGTGATCCAGACGCTGCGCAAGGAGCGCGGGATGACGCAGGAGGTATTCAGCGGCTTGGCGGGGATCGGCCGCAGCCATCTGGCCAGCATTGAAACTGGCGCAAAGCTGCCCAACCTTGAAACGCAAATCAAGATCGCCGAGGCGCTGGAAATGCCGCTGAGCGAGCTGATCCGCATCGCCGAAGAGCGCCTTGCTGCTGATGATACAGACCGTCCCTGAGCGTATGGGGACGGTCGTTTTATATGCTGTGTGCAGGATGCTTCCGCGGTTTTCCCCGGTTGCCCCGATACAGCAGCATAAAAGCCGTATTTCCCGATTGCAAGCCCGGCGTTTCTGTGGTATCATATCCGTGTATATCATCCGATAAAGGAGCAGGATTGCCATGGATATGATGACCCGCATTGCGGCGCTGACCGCCGATTGCCTTACCTCCACCTGGCCGGAAGCCGCCGGCCTGCCCACCGCCGATGAGATCCGCGGCCTGCTGGCCGTTCCCCCGAACCGCGAAATGGGCGACTACGCCTTCCCCGTGTTCCGCCTGGCCAAGGCGCTGCGCATGGGCCCGCCGATGATCGCCAAGGCCCTGTGCGAGGCCTGGAAGAACCCCGAGGTCGCCCGCGTGGAGCCCGTCAACGGCTATGTGAACTTCTTCCTCAACCGCGTCAACTTCGCCAAGGAGACCCTGGACAGGGTGCTGGCCGAGGGCGAGAAGTACGGCTCCTCCGACATGGGCGCTGGCAAGACCGTGTGCCTTGACTACTCCTCCATCAACATCGCCAAGCGCTTCGGCGTGGGCCATCTGTCCACCACCATGATCGGCCACTCCCTCAAGCGCATCCACGATTTTCTGGGCTACAAGACCGTGGGCATCAATCACCTGGGCGACTGGGGCACCCAGTTTGGCAAGATGATCTACGCCTACAAGACCTGGGGCTCCAAGGAGGAGGTCGAGGAGAAGGGCATCACTGAAATGATGCGCCTGTACGTCAAGTTCCACGAGGAGGCCGAAAAGGATCCCTCCCTGGAGGACGAGGGCCGCGCCTGGTTCAAGAAGATCGAGGACGGCGACGAGGAAGCCCGCGCCATCTGGAACTGGTTCAAGGATATCACCCTCAAGGATGCCTCCCGCGTGTATGACATGCTGGGCGTGGAGTTTGACTCCTATGCCGGTGAGTCCTTCTATATGGACAAGATGGACGTGGTCATCGACGAGCTGCGGGAAAAGGGCCTGCTGACTATCTCCCAGGGCGCGTCCGTCGTCGATCTGGAGGAGGACAAGATGCCTCCCTGCATCATCCTGCGCTCCGATGGTGCAACCCTGTACCACACCCGCGATCTGGCTGCTGCTGTCTACCGCAAGAATGTCTACGACTTCGACAAGTGCCTGTACGTCGTGGCCTACCAGCAGGATCTCCACTTCCGCCAGCTCTTCAAGGTGCTGGAGAAGATGGGCAAGCCCTGGGCCAAGGACTGCGTGCACGTCTCCTTCGGCATGATCTCCTTCGAGGGCCAGGCCTTCTCCACCCGTAAGGGCCGCGTCGTTTACCTGGAGGACGTGCTGAACCAGGCCATGCAGAAGGCGCTGGATATCATCAACGAGAAGTCCCCGAATCTGGAAAACAAGGAAGAGGTTGCCCGTCAGGTGGGCATCGGCGCGGTCATCTACTCCGACCTGTCCGCCGGCCGCATCAAGGACATCGATTTCTCCTTCGAGCGTGCCCTCAACTTTGACGGCGAGACCGGCCCCTATGTGCAGTACACCCACGCCCGCTGCTGCTCCGTTCTGCGCAAGGCGGCGGAGATGGCCCTGCCCGAGGTGGATTACAACGGTCTGGACGACGACGAGGCCCAGCACCTGCTGCGCCTGATCTCCCGCTTCCCCGACGTGGTGAAGGACGCGGCCGACAAGTACGAGCCTTCCATGATCACCCACGCCGTGACCGACATCGCCCAGGCCTACAACAAGTTCTACTACGAGCACCGCGTCCTGGACGCCGAGCCCGCCGTGTCCGCCGCCCGCGTGGCGCTGACCAGGGCCGTCAAGGACGTCATCAAGACCGGCCTGTGGCTCATCGGCATCGAGGCGCCGGAGCGCATGTAAGATCCTCAATCGCATATGAAAATGCCCGCCGCATGGCTTGCTTGCCGTGTGGCGGGCTTTGGTTTGGTGATCAGGCTGCCTTCATGGGCGCAGGACAGGGGGACGTCCCGACATCTTGGCAGCCCTCCCCTCGTAGGGGAGGGGCTCGCCCCTCCCGGGCCTCTACGTATGGTATGTCTGGCGCGCGGGCGGCTGACAGCCGCCCCTGCAAGGCTTGCCTATGGTATAATTCGCATCTGTGACCGCAGGTGCGAGCAGTGCTTGCCCGCCGCGGTGCGAACCATCCCGCTTGTGTACTACAACTTCATTGCACGCAGCCTCTGCTGTGTGCTACAATGAGAGTACCACATCTACGGAGGTGAGACGATGGCGCCATTTCCCCAGATCGACGTCCGCGCGACCGGACGGAACATTGACTGGCTGCTCAAACAGCACCATATTTCCATCCGTACACTGCAGGCCTTCTTCGGCTTCGACTCGCCCCGGGCCATTTACAAATGGCTGCGCGGCGAGCATCTGCCCTCGGTGGATCACCTCTATGCGCTGGGCAAGCTGCTGAATACTCCCCTGCAGGACATCCTGATCGGGCGGTCACAGGACGATCAGGATGTTCCTTTTATGCAGCCATGGAGGCTGTTTGACCTGATTCAGCGGAATCTGAGCGGCGGAGGCCGCTTTTTTTATTGCTGCAGGGAGCGCGGCGGCTGATAGCTGCACCGCAGTTCCGGGAGGTACAAGCTCCTCCCATACGGGGGAATCTGCCCAACCGGGCTGCACACTCTGCTTACTGCGCCGCCCCCGGCATGCGCCCCAAGCGGGTGTTGTCCACCGTCCTGTTCCGCAGCTCCGGGATGGGATTGGCGCCCATTTCCCAGCGGTAATCCTGGCCGTGGGCGGCGATATACCGCTCAATGACCCGGTGGCTGGCAACGGAAGCGCCGTCGCCGTTGATGCTCTTCTGGTACTGGAAGAAATCCACCTCCGGGCGCAGCTGGTCGATGGGTGCGTAGCTCTCCCGGCAGCCGGTCAGGTTCACCGTACCTGCCAGCACCTGGCGCACATGCTCCACATTGCTTTCCAGAACCAGCGGCGCGGGGAAGGTACCCTCGCCCACCACCTGATGGTAGCTTTTTCCCTCGTAGCGCTCCAACAGGCGGGCGGTTTCGTGCAGATGGCTCAGCTCGATATCCAGCATGTGCTGCCAGACGGGACGCAGATGCTGGCAGGTCTCCGTTTCCAGGCAACTCCAGTAGAGCCAGCACTCCGTGTACTGGTGCATCAGCAGGTTTTCCAGCCAGGTGCATTCCACGTCCATCAGGCTGCCGTACTGGGTGACGTGCTGCTCCTCCACCATGCCGATCTCCCGGTACAGCGCCCGGCCCGGAGCGTTGGGGTAGGCGGCGCAGACGTTCATGTAGTAGTTCATCGTCTGCTGCTCGGCGGCGGTGATGACGCCCACGCACAGCTTCGTTTCCAGCGCGGCCTTCTTGCCATCGATGGGCTTCTTCACCGCGTCGTAGGGGTGGCGGTGATGGGCGATGGTGGGTCGGGCGGGCATGATCTCCGTCATGCGGCCCACCAGCTCCTCCGCATGGACGCCGTCCTCCATGTCCAGGAAGTCCGCATAGCGGTACAGGTGGTCGAAGTCCTCCAGGAGGGCGAAGTTCAGCGCATCGCGGACATGCTCATCCTTTTCGCGCTTCGCCAGATGGGCCGTCAGGTCAACGGCCAGCTGCTCGTAGCCGATGGTATGCTCCAGCAGCGTCTCGTCATCGGGCTTCAGGGCTGCGATGAGCTTCTGCTGCTGCTGTTCCGACCTCCGCATCAGCGAGAGGCTCCGGCGCAGGTCATTGTCCCGGCAATGGCGGTGGAACTGATGGGAGAACCACACGTTCTCGAACTCCGTGCCGTTCATGAGGATGACGCGGGTGCGGGTGTAGGGATCAACGGTGCGCTTGTCATAGGGCCTGGGGGACATGGCCTGCCAGTTGATCAGGCAGGTTTCGATGGGGTTGGCACGCTCCTTGAAGGGATTCATGGGATGCATGGCTTTTCCTCCTTTATTCATGGGGCCTGCCAACATCATGCCCGTTTTCTTTTCTTTCCATGCGAAATGCCCGCGCCTCCATAAGCGGAAGCGCGGGCATTTTTCCATATTGTGATAACAGGCTTACTGGGCCAGGCCGTTGACCAGCTCCACGACCTTGGCATGGACAGTCTGGGCGGTCTGCATGCTGATGGCGGTGGCATTGTCCGGGTCAGCCTGCATGGCGGCAAAGGCGTCGTAGGCAATCTGCTGCAGGGCGGCCAGCTCGGCCTCGACAGCAGCCTTCTGCTCGTCGGTCACATTGCCCATCTCGCACAGGTTGCTCAGGGCGTCGAAGGTCCAGTACATGCTGTCAGCCCAGTTGGCAGGCAGCACCTTGAAGCCCTCCACCGTCACACGGTTGCCCTCGGCGTCGCGCACACGGCCGGTGGTGGGGTAGTACAGACCCTCGGCAGGCTGTTCCTGCACAAACTGCGCGGAGGCCGTGCCCAGCTTGTAGGCGGCGTAGACGTCCGTGGTCAGCATGGGGTAGTAGGGGACGAACACGTTCCAGCAGCCGTTGTCCATGGCGACCCACTCAACAGTGTCGGTGGCGCTGTCCTCGGCGAAGGTCTGGAAGATGTGGATCTCCAGGTTGCCGGTGGAGCCGATGCCAGGGATGTCGTAGTAGGCCACGATGTCCGCCACGGTGAAGGCGCGATTGACGGAAATGTTGGTGTAGAAGGGCACGATGGCGCCGTCTGCGCCGACGTTGGAGATGGCGTAGTCGTCAGCGGTCACTTCCTCGGCAGGCTTATCGAAGGCAGGGTCGAAGTGCGCCAGGGCGCTCATGTAACGGCCATTGGCCTTCTGGTCGGGCAGGTAGGAGGCGATGAAGTCGATCACATTGGCCTCGGCGTCACCCACGAAGGTGCCAGCCTCCTGGGCCACGGCGATCAGCTTGGGGGAGGCAATGACGTTGGGGTCGTCCAGGTCGATCAGGCCGATGGCGCTCTGGTTGGGCACGGCGAAGGCCACCGTCTCGCTCAGGCACAGGGCGATGTACTGGGTGCCGGTCACGTTCTCAATGTACCAGGTCTCACTGTGGTCGGCGATGAAGATGCCGCTGCCGCCCTGGGCGCCCACGGTATCATAAATGCTCAGCAGCAGGGCAACAGCCTCCTTGGCGGTGGCGCACTCGCTCAGCAGCACAGTCGGGATCTCGGCTTCCTCGATGCCGGTTTCACCGTTGAAGGGGTCAACGGCCTTCACGGCCTTGCAGCCGCCGGAGAGGGTCTCGGTGGCGGTGACAGTCAGGCCCATCTCATTGGTGCCGCCTGCCTGATAGGGGGTGTGGGCGTGCTGGCCGCCGCAGTCGGGGCAGAAGCCGGACAGGTTGTCATCGGAGAAAGCGGTGTAGGAGTAGCTGTCCTTGGTGAAGGTGTAGGTGAAGCCGTAGCAGCCCTGGTACACCTCGCCCGCCTTATGCAGGCCGGCAGGAGCCACATAGAACACCTTGTTGTAGCTGTTGGAGATATCCTCCGAGCGGGCAAACATGGTGGAGCCGTCCGCCGTCAGGGCGGAGCCGACATAAATGGCGGTGCAGGCAGAGGCGCTCACACAGCCCAGGCACAGCGTCAGCGCCAGAACCAGCGCCAGCAGGGTTTTCATCAGCTTCATCTTCTTCATCTTCTTCATCAGGGATACCGTCCTTTCCGGGGTTGTTTTCTGAACATGGGCTATTGTAGTCCATAAATATGCATCTGTCAAGCATATTTATGCAGTTTTTGTGTATTTTTATTGTATTCTATGCATTCTGATTTTGTTTGCGGCAGTGGTTTCATACCGCAGGGAAAGCGGGTATATATTAGGTGAACACCCGCTGCGGCGGATACGATGGAGGATGCTCATGGACATGAAGGCATTGTGGAAACTGACCTACGGCCTGTATCTGCTCACCGCCCGCGAGAACGGGCGCGACAATGGCTGCATCATCAACACCGCCGTGCAGGTGGCGGAAAACCCGGCGCGGCTGACCATCTCCGTCAGCCGGGGAGGCTGCACCCATGACATGGTGCAGGCCACGGGACGCTTCACGCTGAGCGCACTGTCCGTTGATGCACCCTTTGCGCTTTATCAGCACTTCGGCATGCAAAGCGGCCGCGAGGCAGACAAGTTCACCGGGCGCACCGATGCTATCCGGGGCGAAAACGGCCTGCTGCACCTGACGGAGAACGCCTGCGGTCACCTGGATTGCCGGGTGCTGCAGACCATCGACCTGGGCACCCACACCCTTTTCATTGCCGAGGTAACGGACGGCGCCGTTCATTCTGACCGTCCCGCCTGCACCTACGCCTACTACCAGTCGGACGTGAAGCGCAGCCCCCAGCCGCTGGTAAAGAAGGGCTGGATCTGCAGTGTCTGCGGCTTCGTCTATGAGGGCGAGGAGCTGCCGGAGGATTTCGTCTGCCCGCTGTGCAAGCATGGGCGGAAGGACTTTGTTCCGGCCGGAAACGCATCAGCCTCCGCTGCGCCTGCTGAAGCGGAAAAGGCCCCTGTTTCATGGGTCTGCAGCGTCTGCGGCTACGTCCACGAGGGAGACGCTCCGCCGGACGTCTGCCCACTTTGCCGGGTTCCTGCGGAAAAATTCACCCGGCAGCCGGCATGATTCTGCGCACAGAACGCCTCCTCCACCCGGAAACAGCTCCTCCGGGTGGATTTTTTATGTCCTTACTGTAACATTTTGATGAAGCCATTGCATGAAGCGCGAAAACATGTCATAATAGAAGCAACCCCTGATGAAGCAAGGAGGAACTGCCCTATGAAAATGCTCAACCGCCTGCTGGCGCTGGTTCTGGCGCTGGCCCTGTGCCTGCCCGCGCTGGCCGAATCCGCGCCGGAGGATGTGCTGGCCACCGTCAACGGCGTGGCCGTGACCCGCGCCGCCTTCGACAGCTGCCTCACCCAGCTGCAGGATGAATACGCATCCTATGGCTACGACGTGACCGACCCCACCATCGCCGCCGTGCTGCAGCAGTTTGCGCTGCAGACCGCCGTTGAGTATGCGCTGCTGGACGCAAAGCTTGTGGAGCTGGGCCTGCAGCTGACTGACGAGGAGCTGGCCGACGCCGCCCAGCTCGCCCGCGAGGATTTCTCCATGCAGGTGGATATGATCGTCGATCAGTACGGCTACTACGGCATGGCGGACATCTCCACCGAGGAAGGCCGCGCCGCCGTGCTCCTGGAGGTGCTCTCCCAGCTGGAGGCCATGGGCGTGACCGAAGCGTCCTACATCGCCCAGGCCCAGGTCTTCGCCGGCTACGACAAGGTGTATGCCTGGATCGTGCGCGACGTGTCCGTGACGGACGAGGACGTCCGCGCCCACTACGACGAGCTGGTGGAGGCTGACCGCGTGGCCTACGCCAATGACGTTGCAGCCTACGAGGGCATGCTGGAGAGCAACCGCTATGCCCTCATGTACGGCATGACCGACTACTACGTCGATCTCTACTATGTGCCCGAAGGCTACCGCATCATCACCCACATTCTGCTGGAGGCGGATGACGCCGCCCTGGCTGACTACACCGCCATCCACGCCAACCCCGCGTCCACGGCAGAGCAGATCGCTGCCGCCGAGGCCGCCGTGCTGGCCTCCGTGCAGCCGGATATCGACGAGATCAACGCCCGTCTGGCGGCCGGTGAAGCCTTCAGCGACCTGATTCCCGATTACACCATCGACCCCGGCATGATGGATGCTGAGTCCATCGCTGCGGGCTACGAGGTGCATGCCCAGTCCACCGGCTACGTCATTCCCTTCCGGGACGCTGCCTTCACCGTGGACAATGTGGGCGACGTCACCGCCCCTGTCGTCACCGATTTCGGCGTACACATCCTCTGCTATGCCGGCGACGTGCCCGCAGGCCCCGTGCCCTTCACCTCCGACGTGGAGGCCATCCTGCGCGAATCCCTGCTGGTTCCCCGCCAGACCGCCGCGTATCAGCAGACCATCCAGGCCTGGCTGAACGAGGCCGAGATCGTTTACAGCGAGGAAGCCCAGGCCATCCTGAGCAGTTACTGATACCAACCCCCTTCCGAGAGGAGCGAATCGCCCCATGAAGATGTTCCGCCGCCTGATGGCCATAGCTGCCGCGCTGATGCTGCTGTGCAGCCTGGCCGTTGCCCAGAGCCCGGAGGACGTGATGGCCACCGTCAACGGCGCCGCCATTACCCGCCAGGCCTATGAAAACTACCTGAGCAACCTTTCCTCCTACTATGCCTATTACGGCTATGACGTCACCACCCCGGAAAACGCCGCCGCTTTGCGCTATATGTCGCTGAGCACCCTGGTGCAGCTGGCCCTGATGGATCAGAAGATCGCCGAAATGGGCGTGGAGCTGACAGACGAAGAGCAGGCTGCCGCCGAGGAGGAGGGCCGTACCCTGTGGGTGGAGGACGTGGGCAATGCCCTGTCCTACTACGGTGTGACGGCGTCCTCCACGGAGTCCGAGCGGGCTGCCGCCATGGTGCAGGCCCTGGCCGAGCTGGAGGAGCTGGGCTACACGGAGGAGACCTACATCGCCGACGCCGTCAGCAACGCCCTGTATGTCAAGCTGGAAGCGCTGATGGTGGAGGGCGCCGCCGTCCGCGAGGGCGAGGTGGAGGCGCTTTATGCCGAGCTGGTGGAGGCGGACCGTCTCCGCTATGCCGACAATGCCGCAGAATACGAATCCACCCTGCAGCTCAACACCTTTGCCCTCATGTACGGCATGACCGAATACTACACCGATGTGTGGTACATCCCCGAGGGCTATCGCAATGTGGTGCATATCCTGCTTCCGGTGGATGCGGCGCTCCTGGACAGCTGGGGTGACCTGCAGGCCACCTGGGAGGAGCAGCAGAACCTGCTGGAGGAGGGCGGCAGCATCACGGGCGAGGTCATCACCGCCGAGGAAGTCGAGAACGCGGCGCTGGCTGCCCTGGCCACCGTGCAGGCTCAGGTGGACGAGATCAACAGCCGCGTGGCTGCGGGCGAAAGCTTCATCGACCTCATCCCCCTCTACACCGCCGATGCAGAGATGGACGAGCCCGCTGAGATCGCCGCAGGCTGGCAGGTGCACATGGATTCCATCTTCTGCCCCATCGGCTACCGTGACGCCGCCTTTTCCCTGGCTGTTCTCGGCGCTGTGTCCGCTCCCTTCGTGTCCGACGAGGGCGTGTACCTGGTCTGCTATGTGAGCGACGCCGAGGGCGGCCCCGTGCCGCTGACCCAGGAGCTCCATCAGGCACTCCACGCGCAGCTCCTGCTGGAAGCCGAAGCCACGCAGTACCAGAGCACCATGGACGCCTGGATGGCCGAAGCCGATATCGTATACAGCGAGGAGGCCCTGGTCTTCATGGGCGAATGAGGCATTCGCCTCCTTACCCGAAAGGATAACCAGATACCCACCTCATCTGTGAGGATTCAGTCCCCATAGAGCAGAAACACGAAATACCAAATTTCGGGACTGCTCTATGGGGGCTATATCAGTGTCGTCAGCGGATCGGCCACATGAATCATTATGTGCGATACCGGAGAATCCGATCCAGCGTGCCGTTTCCCTGCAGCCGATCAACACGCGAGTATTTCACTGTTCCGCATCTGTTCTGATTGCAAATGATTGAATTTGCGGCTATAATAGTTCACGAAGCGATTCACAATCAAAATCCTGGGGGGGAATGTACACATGATAGAAAGAATCTTCAAGCTTTCAAAGAACCAGACAACCGTTAAAACGGAGGTCATGGCAGGCATCACCACCTTCATGACCATGGCCTACATCCTGGCGGTGAATCCCAGCATCCTGGCAGATGCGGGCATGGACTCCTCTGCGGTGCTGCTGGCGACGGCTATTGCGTCCTTCATCGGCACCTGCTGTATGGCGTTCATGGCCAATCTGCCCTTCGTCCTGTCCGCAGGCATGGGCTTGAATGCTTACCTTGCCTATACCGTGGTGCTGGGCTTTGGGTACAGCTGGCAGGTCGCGCTGCTGGCGGTGTTTGTGGAAGGCATCATCTTCATCATCCTGTCGCTGACCAATGTGCGCGAGGCAATCTTCAACGCCATCCCGCTGACGCTCAAGCGGGGCGTGTCCGTGGGCATCGGCCTGTTCATCGCCTTCATCGGCCTGCAGAACGCCGGTCTGGCGGTGGATTCCTCCACGCTGGTCACCATCACCAGCTTCACCGAGAACTTCTCCACCCA
>JAFXDB010000141.1 GCA_017516305.1 Clostridia bacterium
CGACGGTGTGCTATGATGAAATCAGCAATGAATGCGCAGGAAAGGAAGACCATCCGATGAAAAAGCTGCTTGCACTGCTGCTGACTGTCCTTTGTCTGATCGCCTCCGCTGCTGCAGAGCCGGGCGGTCCGCTGTATCCCCATTCCCCCAACGCCAATATCGTGCGGGAGTTCACTTCCGACACGCTTGTCTGGTCCGTGGGCGAAAGGCAGATCGACAAAACCCGGGTGCTCATCACGACGGTATGGATGGCCGATCCCGGTCGTCAGATCGGTAAGGCCACGGCGGACTGGGAGCAGAACACCATGTCCACCATCGAGATTGCCCGTCGGGAACCGAAGGCGTCGCTGATCATCAACGGCAGCGGCTATGTGACGAAGACGTACAAGTGGATTCCCGAAAACTACCCCGGCGACAGCCCCGATTATTACAACACGCCCCTGGGTTCCGTGACGGTGACGGACGGCGAGGTCTTCCGCTGCCTGGAGGGCGTGCCCTATTACGGCCTGACCCTGAACACCGACGGCCTGCGCCTGCACATCGGCGAAGACCCGGTGGAAGTACTGGCCCTGCAGCCCACCCAGACCTGGTCCTTCTACGAGGAATGCCCGGTGATCGCGGACCACCAGTCCATCCTGGACCCGGACTGGAAGTTCACCAACACCAAGGCGCTGCGCACGGTGATTGCCAAGCTGGACGCGAATAACTACCTCATCCTGACCGTCGCCAGCCGCACCGGCGGTCTGACCATGCAGGAGGTGGTGGACTTCCTTCTGACGGAGTTTGACCCCGAATGGGCCTACAACCTGGACGGCGGCCCCTCCAGCGCCCTGGTGTACCGCAGCAGCGCCAACAAGCTGCGCACGCTGTGGAAGAACGGGCAGAACAACGTTGATATCATGACCTTTGCCGAGCTGCCTGAAGAATGAAACGGGAGGTCCCGCGAATGAAAAAGGCAGTCTTGCGTACCCTGAAATGGCTGGGGTTGATGCTCCTGACCGCCCTTGTGCTGACTGTGGCCTTCCGCTTCCTCTATGCAAGGAACTGGCGCGGAACCGCCCACGCGCCCCAGACGCTGGACGTTCCCTGGTCCTGCGCAGCGGCGGACGGCGTTATTTCCCCGGAGGAAATCGCTCTGCATTATGCCCCGCAGATCGATCAGGCAGTCAATGTCCTCCTGAGCTCCGGTGGGCGCGGCGATTTCATCACTGCCGTCAACTACGATGGCGACTGGTCCTGCCTGAACAACTGGGACAACCTGCGCGCCGGAGACTTGGGCGCCGTGGTATACTACTCCGTACAGGAGACGGATACCCACTATTATGTCGGCTATCACTTCTACCATCCCCGGGATGACGCGGAAATCTGGCTCGATCGCCACGAAAACGACATGGAGGGTATCATCCTGGCCGTACCAAAGGCGACGGACGCCTGGCTTCCGCCGGAATACATGTACACCCAGGGGCACGGAAAGGTGTACTTCTATCTCAGCAGCGACGATACCCCGAAGATGCTCCACGGCTCCACCCACGCTGGCCAGATTGCCTTGACGGAGGACGGCCGTCCATGGATTTACATCACCCCCAACGGCACCCTGAGCAACTGTGGCCACAGCGTGGAATCCGCCGCAGGCCACAGCACTTACTGGTCCGTCGGAAACAGCGGCGTGCGTTATGTCCCCGGTGGGGAAGCGCAGACTCCCCGCACCTGGAACGGCCCTTTCCGGCAGAATGCCTGCTCCTATGCCCTGCAGCCACTACAGGAACTGTGGCAGCGCCGCCACGGCCCCTACAACGGCACGGGGACATTCGGCTCCTACGGCGCCTTCGATGGCGATAACTGGGGCGAGGACAAGGCCAATCCGCCCTGGGCCTGGCGGAACAAGACCGTGTATGGCTTTGGGGGCTCCTTCCTCAGCGATCCCGTATGGACGCTGAACCACGCCATTGCCGGCGCGGACCTGTCTGCTGCGTATGTCAGAAACGGCTTTGCGGACTGGCGCGTCAGTGTTCAGCACGTGCATCTGCCCGATGGCGTGACCCCTGCAGACTGTACGCTGCACCTCTTTCAGGATACGTGGGAAATCTCCGCGCCCTCCTGGTTCACCCTGACGGAAGCGGACGGGCTGTACCGCGTGACGATGGGCGAAAGCGGTCGGGAGGCCATCTTCGTTGCTGCCCACGCCGGCGCCCAGTGGCGCATGGAAGTTCACGATCACGAGGGTAACCGCATCCCCGGCGCCCATGTGACCTTCACCGCCTCGCGGGTCATCGCCGCCCCCTGACCTGGTCATGCAGAAGCTTCCTGTATGCTTCCCTTCTTCTCCGGCTAAACTGCCGGCAAGGAAGGGAGGCTTTTTTCATGCAACACAAGCCCTCAACACTCCGTCGCGCAAGCGGGATGATTCTGGCCGCCTTCATGGCATTGTCCTGGTTTTCTCCCACACAGCAGGCCCTTCGGGAGCTCCCCGGGCAGCTCGCCCTGACCCAGGGGCAGTCCGTAACCCTGCAGCTGGGCGGCCTTCAGGCCAGTGGCGACGCCCTGACCGTGACTGCCTCCCGGGACGAACGGCTGGCGGCAGCCGGTTCGGTTGATGTAGTGGCAGGAAACGCCGGTGCAACGGAGCTCCTGCTGAGCCTCTTCGGTCTGCCGCTGCGCCGGGTAGAAGTGGAGGTCAGCCCGGAAAAGCGGCTGATTCCCGGCGGTCAGGCCTTGGGGGTAGCCATGCGGACAGAGGGCGTGCTGGTCGTCGGAGTAAGCGACGTCGCCAGTGGCGAAAGCCCCGCCCGCAACAGCGGTCTCCAAGCCGGCGACGTCATCACCACGGTGGACGGAGTCGCCATCGCTACAGCCCGGGAGCTGTCTGAGCGGGTCAGCGCAGCAGGCGCCCAAC
>JAFXDB010000142.1 GCA_017516305.1 Clostridia bacterium
ACGGACTTGGAGTCTTTCGATCCGGCTTTCTTCGCTGCCTTTACCAACAAGATCAATCTTCGTCCCCGCAAATGTCTCGGCTGGAGATCTCCTTTTGAAATCTTTTTTAATCTGCTGTTGCACTTGACTTGACAATTCAAGGCAGCAAAATCCCCGGAAACAACACTGTTTCCGGGGGTATACAAGCATGATAAACCGACCGTCTTACTTGCGTTCGGAGAGCAGATAGCCAAAGTTGATCAGGGTCGCCAGCGCATTGTTGAGGCGCTTTGCGTCGTTTGAGCCGATGCTTTCAGGCCACTGGGCCACCTGCCCGGCAATGGCCTCGCGGATCTCCTGGGCCCGCTGACGGCCCGCAGGCAGCAGCTCAATGTTGACGATGCGGCGATCCTTCGTGCTGCGGACGCGCTCCAGCAGCCCGCGCTCTGCCAGGTTGTCCAGCAGGGGCGTGATATTGGGCTTGGCAATGCCCAGCGCACGGCTGATCTCACCGATGGACATGCTGCCGCCGGAAAGCATGCACAGAATCTGCACATGGGAAAACGGCATGTCGAATTCCCGCGTGATTGCGTCCACCCGCACCAGACGCTTCGGCAGCAGCGGCAGCGCCTCGAACAGATTGCCGGTGATGGCATCAACAAGCATCTCGTCCTCGGTCCAGTTCTTTGCCATAACGCTCTCCTCCAATATATGATATCCGCCAGATGGATCTTATGATATAAACACATATATATTATATCATTGCGAATGCAAACATGCAACCATCCTTGTACACAAATCAATGTGTTATGCTTTCATCCCGTTACTCACGCCGGACGCCAAGCTGCATTTTTGCCGGAGGCAGATCGTGCTTGCTGTATACCGGGGGCGTTATTCAGGCCAAGTCAGCAGATGATGAAAACCAGCAGACAGCGGGCCTTGGACATATGGGGAGGCTGCCTATTCCACCTCCATCTGCAGCAGCCTTTCCAGCTGGGCAGCAGACGCTTCCCTGGAAATCGTCAGGCGCTCCAGCAGCACATCCATGAAGAACCGTTGGAAGCTGGCCATAAAGCCGGGAATCGTGATGACCGCTTCGGAGTGATCATCATGCAGGTCATAGGAGCTGTAGGCGTCCATCAGCAGCACGCCCTTTTTGTCATACAGGGTCATCTCTGTCCGGATGTCCGGCAACTCCGGCTTCATGAAATACACATGAAAATATGGTTCCTCCTGTACCTGCCGCAGCAGCTGCCGGATGATCTTCCGGCGCTCCTCCACGGTATAGGCCCGCTGGATAAAGAAGTGATCCGTCTGCACGCCGGTGCGCATGAACTGCTCCATCGCCCGGACGCTGTACACGATATGGGTGGGGCGGCGCTTGCCGTACATGTTCCGCACGCGCCCCTCGTGGATTTGCCACAGCTTCTGCATCAGCTCCTGCAGGCCCTCTCCGCCCGTCATGCCGGACTGGTCAAAGCCCTCCAGGATGGCAGGATACAGCACCTCACAGGGGACAAGGTTAAAGTGGATGTCCGGCTTGACCGAAAGGATCATACAGTCCCGTTCCAGCTCGGCATAGCGCTGGGTATACTCCACAAAGGCCTGCGCGCCCTCGCTGGCGCCGGTAAGGGGCTTGAGCAGCTCCAGCTGGAAGCGGCGCCTGTCCATCACGTCCGCCAGCGCCCCCTCCTGACCGCCGCTGCGGGTATAGACAAAGCGGTCATCCGCGCAGAGAATCAGCTGATGGTAGCTCTCCGCGCCGTCCCCGTCCTTCACGTTGACAGCAATGGCATTGAGGCGGTACAGCGCCATCATCTGCGGCGGACAGTGCGCCTCGTCCACCAGGCGGGCATTGTACCATACCCTGCTCAGCAGCGGCAGCACCCCCAGGATGCTGCGCA
Organism: Clostridia bacterium; assembly: GCA_017516305.1. Classification (GTDB taxonomy): domain Bacteria; phylum Bacillota; class Clostridia; order Christensenellales; family Aristaeellaceae; genus UBA11524. The sequence goes on from JAFXDB010000142.1 coordinate 1,884, forward strand.
CCATCTCATTCTCGCTTACGTCAATGTAGTGCCGCACCTTCAGGCGGCCCTCCGCCCCCGCCGGGTTCAGACAGGCGTCCAAGCAGGCCGTCAGCGAACGCTCGCAGCAGCCGCAGATGACCACACTGACCTCGCCCGACCGGCACAGCTTCTCCAGCAGCTCCCGCAGCGGACGCTCCTGCGGCGCGCCGTCCACCGCCATCTCCGCCACATACTGCTTCGTTGACTCCGTCATGCCGATGCCATGGCAGAACGCACGATTGCTCAGATGCTGCCGCAGGCCGACGCGCTTGATATCCAGCGCCGTTTCCAGGCTGTGCCAGTGCTCCTGCGGCCACTGATCCTTCATCACGCCATGCAGCGCCGACAGAAACCGGTCTTCCACCTGCGCGCTGGTTTCGCCATTGAGGATCCGGAACAGGCTGTTGCGGCTGCGGAAGCCCACCATCCGGGCCACCGCAGATGCCGTCAGGCCCTCCTCCTGCAGGATTCGCTGCAGACATGCCCCGAATTCCTCAAACTGCGTCACCCATTCCACCCCCAGGCCTCATTTGTAACGTTCCATCAAAACTGTATGCATTATAATACGTCCACCAGCATAAGTCAATCCTTTTACGCCATATCTGCAAAGATTAAGCGTTCCTCATGTATTTCTAATCCTTTCCTACTGGCAATCTCGCTCAACAAGTGGTATGATCATATCGTCAACCGGCCGATACGCGGCCATGCAGGAGGAAAGAAGCAATGATCAATTTTCTGGGCGGGATCGTGGATTTTGCATTTGATATGGCAGGCATGGCCATCGACCTGGCCATGGGGGCGATTGAGCTGGTGTTCGGGATCCTTGGCGGGATCGCGTCGCTGATCTTCTCGGTCTTCGGGCTGGCGCTGGTGGTGCTGCTGGCGGTGGTCTTTGTCCGCCGCCATCGCCGCCGCAGCCGCAAAAAGGATGCGCAGCGCAGCGACGTCCTGGTGGATGAGAACGGCGAAACCTTCACCAGCTTCTACCATCAGAAGGAAGAATGACCATTCCACCCCGTGGGGCTGCTGCAAAGCGCCTCACTTTTTTCTTTACCAACCATTCCAGTTGTGATATAATGTGCTATAATAATGAAAAAACGAAAACGGAAGGTGATCCCATGGCGCCCCTGATTCCCAAATGGCACCGCGAGCTGGAGCTTTTCAGCGCCGTCAAGCCGCTGATCGTCCTGGAGGGCAATGTCCTTGATCAGTACCGCTACCCCGTCCCCGGCTCCATCGCCGAGGACAGCCTTGTTGCGCTTCCGGAGTACCTGCAGGGCTTCCTGAACGACTGCGGGTATGAGCAGGTGGTGTTCTACTCCAACCTGGTGGGCTTCATGAACCCCTACCAGCCCCAGCAGCTGAACGCCTTTGCGCAGCATAACGGCTGCCGCACGGCCTCCGGGGCCATCCCGGCGGAATTCAAGGGCAACAGCCAGGATACCGCGCCCAATGTCATCCGCCGCGCCCTGGCCCAGAACACCCGCGCCACCGCCGTCATCATGGAGCTGGCCAGCCACTACATCATCACCCCCGACCGGATGGATCAGCATGACGTGAACAGCTTCAATCTCCTGATGCAATCCGCCATGACCGCCGCCACGGTGCGCACACCCCTGGGCAAGAGGCAGAATCTGCTGATCCTCATGGTCAGCAAGCTCAACGACCTGCCGGCCTGGTTCTACCTGAACAATCCCCTGTGCAAGACCATCCTCCTGGAGGCCCCCGACCGCGAGGAGCGCAAGCGCCTCATCAGCGGCAGCGCCTGGCCCACCTTCTTCGACAGCACGGTTTACCGCACGGACATGCCCTTCTACGAGCAGCACCCCGATGAGCTGCGCCAGCTGCGGGAGAAGTTCGTCGGCCTCACCGAGGGGCTCACCTTTACCGAGCTGGACGCCATGCGCCGCCTGTCCAAGCAGGAATGCACCCCCATCCGCGAGCTGTGCACGGTAGTGGATCTGTACAAATACGGCATCCGCGAGAACCCCTGGGCCACCCTGTCCATGGAGAGCCTGCACACGGCCAAGGCCGATTTCCAGAAGCGCATCAAGGGCCAGGACGCGGCCCTGGAGCGCACGCTGGACGTCATCAAGCGTGCCGTGACGGGCATGAACGGCCTGTCCTCCTCCTCCACCAGCAAGCCCAAGGGCGTACTGTTCTACGCCGGGCCCACCGGCACCGGTAAAACGGAGACCGCCAAGGCCCTGGCCGAGAAGCTCTTCGGCGACGAGAGCGCCTGCATCCGCTTCGACATGTCCGAATACGGCCAGAGCCACTCCGACCAGAAGCTTCTGGGCGCCCCTCCCGGCTATGTGGGCTACGAGGCCGGCGGTCAGCTGACCAACGCCATCAAGAAGAATCCCTTCGCCGTCGTCCTGTTTGACGAGATCGAGAAGGCCCACCCCTCCATCCTGGACAAGTTCCTGCAGATTCTGGAGGATGGCCGCCTCACCGACGGTCAGGGACATACCGTCTACTTCTCCGAGACCATCATCATCTTCACCAGCAACCTGGGCATGTACGTCAAGGACGAGTTCGGCAAGCGCTTCCAGAACGTTACCATGGACATGGACTTTGCCGAGGTGGAAAAGCGCCTGCGCCAGGCCGTGGAGGATCACTTCAAGCTGGAGCTGGGGCGGCCGGAGATCCTCAACCGCATCGGCGAGAACATCGTCATCTTCGACTTTATCCGTCAGGAGGCGGGCCAGGCCATCCTCCGCAGCCAGGTCAGCAAGATCATCCGCCGCATGCAGGAGCTGAAAAACATCCGCATCACCATCACCAACGAGGCTTATCAGCAGCTCTCCGACGCCGCCCTCGCCGACCTGTCCAACGGCGGACGCGGCGTGGGCAACCAGGTGGAGGCGCTGCTGATCAACCCGCTTTCGCGCTGGCTCTTTGACCACGGCGTCACCGGGGATGCAGACGTTGCCATCACCGCCTTCGACGTGACCTCCCGCCCGCCGTGCCTGACCTGCCGTCTGCCTGCTGAGAACGCCAAGGAGGAAGCCGACCATGCCTGACAACAAGACGTCCTTTTCCGATCTGCTCAGCGACCTGGCGGCTGTGGTCACCGACCTGTACGGCGAGAATGCCGCCGCGCTGAAAAACCTGACCCGGGATGTGCAGCGCATGCCCGGGGTGGATCCCGCGCTGATGCAGGCCGCCCAGCCGGCGACCGCTCCCGCGCCCGAGAAGAAGCCCGTCCTGCCGCCCTTCGAGGCCCTGTGGAAAACGGCTGACGAGCCCATCGACTGGACGGAGGTCTTTGCCTCCCCCACCCCCACCGACGGGCTGACCCCCCCGGCGAAGTGGCGCGAGTACCGCCAGTACGCCACCAGCATCCTCCACGGTGATCTGGCCTCCTACCTGAAGGTGCTGCAGGTGGCCAACCCCATGGCCGACCTGATGCCCTATGTCGCCTCGCTGGACGTGTCCGCGCTGGACAGCAATGCCCTGCGCGCCGTTTTCAGTGTCCGCCCCGACCTGCTCATTCCTGGCGAAGAAGGCCGCCGCTACCTTGCCGGCATGGCTGTGCGCATCGCCCGCGACCTCTTCGCCGTCCTGCCCGTGACCCGCGTGACCGTCGCCGGGCAGCAGGGCGAGGAGACGCTGCTGACCGTGGATTTCTCCCGGCAGGAGCTGTGCAAGGTGCGCTTCGCCTTCATCGACCCGGTGGACTTCGTGGCCGCATGCGGCGGCGAATTCGTGCAGGAGGACGCATGACACCCGACTTCCGCCAGGGCAAATGGGCCGCTGCCATCCTGTCTGCCCAGCAGCCGGACGGAACCTGGCCCGGCGGCTTTCACGGCCTGGCCAGCCCCGGCAAGGCCCCGCTGACCACCGAGCAGGCCCTGCGCCGCCTGCACGCCCTGGGCTTCACCATCCAGGACGAGCCCGTCCGCCGCTGCGTGGACGTGATGGCCGCCTGCCTGCGGGGCGAAAGAAAGATAGACGCCTACTGGGAAACGGGCATCGACTGGGCCATGTTCGAGCCGCTGATGCTGGCTGCCTGGATCCGCCGCTTTGACCCGCAGCAGCCCGACGCCCTGGCCTTTGGCCGCCGCTGGGCCCGCGTGGCGGAAGCCGGCTTCCACAGCGGCGAATACGACTCCGCCGCCTGGAATAACGCCTACGAAGCCGAGTTCCGGCGCGCCGCACGTCATCCCCGCCCCCTGGGCTTTTCCGCGCTGTACCACACCATGCTGCTGCCCGGTCTCCTGTCTCCTTCTGCCGAGCGCGCGCTGGTGCGCCATGTGCTGCACACCGGTATGTACTACGTCCATGAGCGTCCGCTGACGCCCCCGCCCGCCGTATTCCAGTCCCGGGAAACAACCCGCTGGCTGGCGGCCCTGTCCCTGCTGACAGACTACCCCGCCGCCCGGGAGGAGTTGACCTTTGCCAGGGTCTGGCTGCACCTGAACGCCCGGGCAGATGGCACCTGGGACATGGGCACTGCTGCCGCAGACAGGGTGTATCTGCCCCTGTCCGACAGCTGGCGGAGCGAAGCAGCGCGCATAGCGGACAGCACCGCCGTCATCCGCAGAATCCTGGATCTGCTTGATGGTGCCACAGGCATCCCCTGACCTCTCTGCCCCTTCGCTCTTCGCAAAGCCCTGCGCTGTTTCGCTCGGGGCTTTCGCTGCTTCATGCAAAAATCGGGAGACAAATACACAGAAAACACATTTATTTACCGAAACATGCATACATTTGTCCTAAAAAGGTTTTCGGAACCGTTTACATACTATTGCGCTTCCAACCATCTTATGGTATAATGTAACATGATTTTTTGTCACATGTAACCACCGGCCCCGCCGGAATCCTTACGAAACAGGTGGACACCATGCGCAGGACAATTTACATCTTCACCGTCTTTATTCTGCTCTGCGGCGTTGCGCTGGCAGCATACGCGCCCGACGGCCTTTCCATGGCCTTCATCATCGGCATGGAGGTCATCATCGCCCTGGGCGCGCTCTTTGGCGTGCTGCCGGTGATGCAGTATGCCCGCGGCCTCCGCACGGCACTGAAGGGCATCGACCGAGCGCTGGAGCACCGCACGGGCTCTGCCTGGACCATGCTGGAAACGGAGAACGATTTCTTCCGCCAGGGCACGCTGGATAACCTTTTCCATGCCTATCAGTCCAAGCTCCGGAGCCAGCGGGAATCCGGCCAGGTGCTCAGCGACATCGACGAATATGTCAATGATGACGTCCTGGCGCTGCACTCCTGGCAGTCCATCATCATGCAGATCCCCGGGACGCTCACGGGCCTGGGCATCCTGGGCACCTTCGTGGGCCTGATCATCGGTATCCATGGCATCGGCTTCAGCACCGTCAACGCGGCGCTGGCCAGCGTGCAGACGCTGCTGGGCGGCATCCAGGTGGCCTTCTACACCTCCATCTGCGGCGTCATCCTGTCCCTGCTGTTCAACTTCGTCTACCGCATGGCATGGAACGTGATGGTGCGCGACCTGGGCATCTTTGTCGAGTCCTTCCACAAGAACGTGGTGCCCCCCGTGGCCGACCAGGCCCGCTACCGCGAGAGCCGGAGCCTGAAGCAGATCACCGAGCTCCTGGAGCGCCTGCCCCGCAATCCCGGCTTCTCCGTTTCCAACGCCGGGCTGACGGGCGCCGTTCCCGGCGGCACGGAGACCGAGCAGATCCTCATGCCCCAGATTGTATCCGCCCTCAGGGACGGCGAGTTCGTCTTCCTCCTGCAGCCCCGGTATGAGCTGAACACCCGCAAGGTCGTGGGCGCGGAGGCGCTGGTGCGCTGGAACCACAAGAAGCTGGGCGTGCTGGCCCCCAGCGTCTTCATTCCCCTGCTGGAAAGCAACGGCTACATCACCAAGCTGGATCAGTACATCTGGGAACAGGTGTGCATCACCCTGCGGAGCTGGATCGACGCAGGTCTGCGCCCCGTGCCCCTGTCCATCAACGTCACCAAGACCGATATCCTGGCCATGGACGTGGCGGAATTCTTTGACAGCCTGGTCAAGAAGCACCGTCTGCCCCCGCGCACGCTGGAGATCGAGATCGCCCAGAACGCCTACCTGCAGGCCGCCGACGCCGTGCTGGACGCCGAGACCCGCCTGCGCGCCGCCGGCTTCCGCGTGGTGATCGACGGCTTCGACGGCGATTACATCACCCTGGCCAAGGTGGACGGTATCCAGGCCGACGCGGTGAAGTTCGACCTGCGCCGCACCGACGGCGGTCAGAGCACCCTGACCCGCGCCTTCGAGCAGGCCCGGGTGCTCAAGCTCAACCTCTTTGCCGAGGGCATCGAGAACATGGAGCAGCTGGTCACCCTGCGCAAGAGCGGCTGCACCGAGGGACAGGGCTTCTTCCTCTCCAAGCCTGTGACGCTGGAGGAGTTTGAGGCCATGATGAATGGGGACAAGGCCTGATGAAAGCAAACAAGCTCAAAAACCAGGAAGACCTCAACATGTGGCAGCCAACCAGCGACCTGCTGAGCGCGCTGATGTACATCCTGATGCTGGTCGTGCTGCTGCTGGGGCTGTACCTGCTTCAAATTCCTGAAGATACCGAGCTGGACCCTCACCTGGGCGATCACTACGAGGGCGAGGGCTGGCACGAGGACGGCGGCCTGACGCCCACGCCTTCCGCCTCCCCCACGCCCACCCATCCCTGGGACTGGGACGATGACGGCGGCGGCGGACGCTGGTACAACAACGGCGGCTGGCCCTCCCCGACCGTGACGGCAACGCTGACGCCCACGCCTACCGTGACGCCCACCTGGCGTCCGATGGACGGCACAGGCGGCGGTGGCGGCGGCGGAAATGGCGGCGGCGACGGCCCCGGCGACAAGCCCGACAGCGGCTTCAAGTCCGCCGTGTACGTCAAGCTCGTGGACGCCGAGACCGGCCTGACGGTCAAGATCGCAGATGTGCAGTTCGAGCTCTACGCCCTGGACGGCGCGCTGCAGATCCTTAACACCTACTACCCTGAGCGCATCTCCTACCGTTCCTTCCTTACCACCGAGACCGGCACCTTCTATCTGCCGGAGAAGCTGATGTCCGGCGGCTATAAGCTGCACCAGATCACCGAGCCCGAGGGCTATGACGCCGCCGAGCCGCAGGTCTTCCACCTGGAGGACATGCACGACTGGCCCGAGCCCTATGTGGTGCATGTGCCCGTGCATCCCAGCCGCAACATCATCCGCGTGCAGCAGACCGATACGGAAACCGGCCTGCCCGTAGCCGGCGGCAGCTTCGACGTCATCTCTGTCAACAACGTCATCACCGCCGACGGCACCCTGCGCTACCGTGCAGGCGAGACCGTGGCCACCATCGTCTGCGACGAAAACGGCTACGGCGAGTCGGAGGAGATCTACCTGGGCGAGTACCGCGTGGTACAGCGGGATATCCCCGATTACTACGCCGCCCAGACGGAGGACTTCACCGTCACCGTCAACAAGAAGTCCAAGATCGCCCCGCCGGTCAACGCCGTGGCCTGCACGCGCACCCGGATCACCCTGACCCTGGCGGACGAGCTCTTCCCCGCCCGCGGCCTTGCCGGCGTGACCTTCACCGTCACCAGCGACGCCGTGGACGCGCAGCCCCTGGAGGTCACCACCGACAGCCTGGGCCGCATCATCCTGGACAGCCTGGACAAGGGCGTGACCTACCGCATCGTGCAGACAAGCACCATCGGTCACTACTACGCTGACGCGGACGTCCACGCCGTCGCCGTCCGGGCGGATGGCTTCATCGGCGCGGAACCGCAGACGGAGCTGACCCTGACCAACCGCATGCTGCGCGTGAACCTGGGCATCACGGACGAGCTGTCCAACGTGCAGGTGCCGGGCGTGAGCCTGTCGCTCTACAATGCTGCGGACGAGCGGCTGACCACCTGGACGTCCACCTCCGCCAGCCTCTCTCTGGAGGATCTGCCCGTGGGCAGCTACTACCTCGTCAAGGATGACGAACCCGACAAGCACTACCCCTTCACCGTCCGCGATGTGGCAAGCATCCAGGTCTTCAACGTCCATACGACCTACGTGCTGCAGTATGTGCTGCTGGGCGCGGGCGCTGTGGGCCTTGCCGGCGCAGGCACGGCAGCCGGGATCATCCTCCACCGCAGAAAGAAGAAGAAATCCGCTTGATACTGACCTGTTCCGGCGGCGATCGCGTCTGCGCGCCAACGCCGCCGGAGACAGGGTCCAAAGACGCTCACAACCTGTAAAAGGAATGAAACGCTTATGAGAAACGGCGGGATCCAGATCCGAGTCAGCGACATGCTGTTCATCCTCAAGAAGCGCTGGAAGACCATCGCAGGTCTGACCCTGCTGGGTCTGGTCTTCGGCTTCCTGCTTTCGGGCATGACCTATGTGCAGACCTCCTTCCAGACCTTTGAAGTCAAAGGCTCCTTTGCCATTGTCACGCAGAATGAGCAGGGACGCTACCTGGGCGGCAACACCGCCGCCACCAACAACGATTACCACCTGGCCGAGGACATGGCGGACGCCGTGCGCTACATCCTCATGAGCGACAAGGTGCTCTCCCAGGTCATCAACGACCAGGCCCTGCTGGGCGTCACGGTGGGGCAGCTGCGCTCCAACCTGACCATCACCCAGTACAAGGACACACAGATCCTGGAAATGGCCCTGACCTGGCGCACCCCCGCCGAGGGCCTGGAGATCTGGAACGCCCTGCTTGCCACGGGCGTGAAGGAGATCCCCTCTGTGCTGATGCTGGGCACCCTGACGCCCATCAACCAGGCGCAGGCCAGCCAGGTGGGCGTGGGCGGCTCCAGCAGCCTGCAGCTGTGGGTGTTGCTGGCCCTGCTGGGCTTCGCGGTGGGCGTGGCCATCGCCATGATGGAGCTTCTGGTGCACCCGACGCTCAACAACGTCCGCGATGTGGAGAACGTGCTGGGCCTGGAGACCATCGGCGTCATCCCGCAGGATAACCGCTTCTTCCGCAAGCACGGCTCCATCCTGGCCATGGAGGGCGTCAACTCCGAGGTGGTGCAGAGCTACAGCGCAGCGGCCTACATCCTGCGCAACCGCCTGGGCACCAAGGACAAGCACCACTGCTTCTTCGTCACCTCCGCCGACAAGCGGGAGGGCAAGACCAGCGCCGCGGCCAATCTGGCCGTTCAGCTCTCGGACATGGAGCACCGCACGCTGCTGATCGACTTCAACACCCGCAATCCGGGGCTGGGCACCCTCTTCCTGACCGAGGTGGACTACGCCCACTCCCTTAACGCACTCTACCGCGGCGAGGCCACGATGGACGAAGCCATCACCACCCTCACCGGTTACCTGGATCTGCTGCCCACGGTGCTGGAGCACAGCACCATCCCCATGGACAGCACGGTAGAGGAGCTTTTCCGCCAGCTGACGGAGAAGTATGAGTACGTCATCATCGACGCCGGCCCGGTGGGTCAGGTGTCCGACACCCTGAGCCTCACCCGCGTGGCCCGCGCCGTCCTCTTCGTTGTCGGCTACGACACGGCCACCATCCCCGACATCCAGGCCTCCCTGGAAAAGCTGGACAAGAGCGGCACCCGCGTGGTAGGCTGCATCGTCAACGGCGTGACCCGCGGCAAGGCCCGCCGGGATGACACCCCGCGCCCCCGCCCGAAGAAGGTCACGCCCGCTGCCGAGCCCTTCACCCGGCCCGCCGAAACGGAGCTGGTTGACGAACTCCGCCCCGCCGCCCCTGCAGCTGAAGCCCCGGAGGCCAAGCCTTCTGCCGTCCCGGTGCCGCCCAAGCCCCGCAACGTCATGGATGACCTCATCGACAGCAGCGTCCCCAAGGCCCGCACGGACGACGACGTGATGTCCGCCCTGCTGGGCATGGATACGGCCGACAATACTGACACCCGCGGCTGACCGGAGGCCCCATGAGCGATCAGTTCAACATGCAGCTGCTGCTCACAGCACTGCTGATCCTCAGCGGCGTCCTGCGGCTGCTGCGTCGCTCCCTCTGCCCTGCGCAGGGGGACGCAGCAGTGCCCGCCGGGGCGCTGTTGCTGGGCAGCGGGCTGTTTGCCGCAGCCTTCTGCTTCATTATTGTGCACTTCGCCGGCCCAGATCTGCTGCTGCCTGCCTGGCTGCTGCTGGTGCTTGCCGGTACTGCCGCCCAGGCCCTGCAGGGCCTTCCCCGGCTTGACAGCCGGGGCCGCATCATCGCCGCGGCGCTCCTGGTTCTCTGGGGCGTCGCGGTGGTGTTCGTCACCATGCTGACGCGCCGCAGCGGCGATACCCGCGTGCTGATGCATCTGGGCACCCTGCGTGCCGCCCTGACCGGCGGCATTCCCGCTGCCCGCCAGGATGTGCTGCTGAATCTGCTGCTTTTCCTGCCGCTGGGCATACTGCTGCCCCGCGCCGACAGCCAGGCGCAGGCTTCCTGGCTGAACGTCCTCTCCACGGCGCTGGCCATAACCTGCGCCATCGAAGGGCTCCAGCTGCTGCTCCACCTCGGCCAGGCAGACGTGACCGACCTCATCACGAATGTCCTGGGCGCGCTGGGCGGCTGGCTCCTCCAGAAAATACGCCCCATGCGACCTACTGAATAAGGAGGTGCGCCCGTGCAGACGCCCCCGCTTGATAAGAATCGCCCAGTGAAGCAGATACGCTCATCCGCCGCGGCCCGTCATCTCGCGGTACTTTGCGTGTTCCTGTTTGCACTGGGTTTTCCTGGCAGATTGGCAGATCTCGCTGGCGGCTCCCGCCTGAATATGCTGATCCAGTACGGCATCTTCGCCCTGCAGATCCTCTTCATGCTCATCACCAGCGGCAGCGATCTGATGGAGATGAAGGTGATCGACCTGAAGAAGGAATATACGCCCATGTACCTGCTGCTGGGCGTGTTCTTCGTCACCTCCATGCTGGTGACCCATGACCATGCCGCCCAGTTCATCGCCTGCCTGCGTTTTTCGGTCACGGCGCTCTTCGCCATCTGGATCGTTCAGTGGTACGATGTGAAGCACATCCTGCTGTTCACCTTCCGCGCCCAGGCCGTCATCGTGCTGCTGTGCCTGGCCTTCCTTTTCCTGCCCAGCCAGGGCTGGGCCATTGTGGACGGCGCCCGGTGCTTCACCGGCATCTTCCCGGGCAAGAACGTCTGCGGCGCCCAGCTGGCCTTTGGCCTGACGATGCAGGTGGCGCTTCTGCGGGTGTACTGGGTGGAAAACAAGCAGCCCGGCCTGTTCTTCTACGCCATCCTCCTGGCGCAGCTGGTGATGCTGATCCTCTGCCGCGCCATGGGCTCTCTCATTTCCGCCAGCATCCCCATCGCCGCGCTCCTGGTGCTCAGCCGCCGTCAGCACATTTTCAACCCTCTGCCGCTGGGCTGGCTGTATGTGCTGGGCAGCGTGGGGTTCCTGTTCTTTGCCCTGAACCTGATGCCCCTGGCCGAGCCCCTGCTGACCGCCCTGGGCAAGGACGCCACCCTCACCGGCCGCATCCCCATGTGGCAGCAGCATATCTCCAACATGCTCTCCAGCCACACCTTCACCGGCTATGGCTTCTGCATGTACTGGAAAAACGAAGCCGCCGTGGAGGTTTTCCATCTGGCCTTTGACGAGAACTCCTGGGCTGGTTCCATGACCACCGGCGCCCACAATGAATTGATCGAATTGTGGCTGGATACGGGCCTGATCGGCATCGCGGCGTACTTCTTCATGCTCCTGGCAGCCTTCCGCCGCATCAGGGAAATGCCGCTGAACGTGTACGCCTTCTGTCTGGCGGTGATGCTGGGCATCTTCATCAAGGGGTTGACGGAGCGCACGCACTCCCCCGCCAGCTACTGGACGCTGTACCTGTTTCTGACCTGTGCGCTGGCCTTCAAGCACCAGGCGCCCGAGCCCGCCTCTTCCATTCAGTCATAACCAGAAAGGGGGATGCCCCATGGCCCTGCCCGGCGTCATCAGAGCCGCGATGCACAAATTCCGTGATGCCTCCCCCGCTGTCAAGGCCTCCATGGCCTATATGGTCTGCACCTTCCTGCAGAAGGGCGTGTCCCTGCTGACTACGCCCATCTTCACCCGTCTGCTGACCACGGAGCAATACGGCTATTACAGTGTCTACAACTCCTGGCTGGCCGTCATCAAGATCTTCTCCACCCTGATGCTGGCCGGAACGGTCTACATGCAGGCCGTGGTCAAGTTCCAGGAGGATCGCGACCGCATGACCGGCGCGGTGGCGGGCCTGGGTACCATGACCACCCTGACGGTCACGCTCATCTACCTCCTTTTCCGGGAGCAGATCAACGCCCTGCTGGACGTGGATACGCTGATCATGACTTGCATCCTCATCACCGCCTGGGAGGAGCTGCTCCTGGATCTCTGGGCCGTTCAGCAGCGGGTGGACTACGCCTGGAAGCGCCTGGTGGCCCTGACGCTGGCGGTGACGGTGCTGAAGCCCGCGCTGGGCATCCTGTCCGTCCTGGCGACGGAGGTTTTCAAAGCCGAGGCCCGCATCGTGTCCGCCGTGGCGGTGGATGTGGTCGCTTACAGCGGCTTCTTCGTCCTCTTCATCCGCCGCGGAAAAACCCTGTTTGACCGCAGGTACTGGAAATACTTCCTCGCCTTCAGCATCCCGCTGCTGCCCCATTTTCTCACCCGCATCGTCCTCAACCACAGCGACACGCTGATGATCAAGGCCCTGTGCGGCGAAAGTGCCGCCGGTATTTACAACCTGGCCCACAGCCTGGCCTGGATGCTGACGCTGGTTACCAATGCGCTGCTGAATACCATCAACCCGTGGATCTTCCAGCGCATCCGGGAGCGCACCTTCGACAAGATCGGCGGCGCGGTATACCTCACCTCGGCGCTGGTGGCAGGCGCGGGCCTGTGCCTGACCTGCGTAGCCCCGGAGGCCGTGCGCATCTTCGCCCCGGCGGAGTACCACGGGGCCGTGTGGCTCATTCCCCCGCTGGTAGCCAGCGTATTCTTCACCTATCTGTACAGCCTGTTCTCCGATTTTGAATACTACTACGAGGCCAAGGCGAACATCCTCCTGGCCTCCGTCATCGGCGGCGTGCTGAATATCGCTCTCAACTATGTTTTCATCGGGCGTTATGGCTACGTCGCCGCCGGCTGGACGACCATGGCCTGCTTTGTTTTCCTGGCATGCGCTCATTTTGCGGCCATGCGCCGGATCCTGCGCAAACGGGAGGGCGCCGTGACAGCCATCGCCCTGCGTCCCGTGCTGCTGATCACCGCCGCATTCCTGCTGCTGTCCGCGCTGTGTATGCTGACGTATGATCTGCCGGTGCTACGCTACGCAGTGCTGCTGGCTGCTGCCGCCGTCCTTCTCTGGCAGCGCAAACGCATCCTGCAGCCGCTGCTGGCCCTGCGCCGGAAATAGCCACAAGGAAGGTGAAGGGAAAAATGTCCCTGATGAACAAGCTGAAAAAGCTGGGCAAACAGGCTTACTGGAAGGGCTTTGACCTGGTGCACCAGCGCACCCACAGGCATGCGGGCTACCGGGTGCATTATGTGCTGCACCGGGGCTCCTCCGATGCGCTGGTGGTGGTGTTCTCTGCCTTTTCTGCCGGGCTGAAGCCGACGTACAACTACGTCCGCACCCTTTGGGGCCGCACGGACGCCCATCTGCTCTTCATCCGGGATGATTTCGTCAATCTCCCCTCCGGCGGCGCGTATTACATCGGCCGCAAAGGCGACAGCCACGGTCGGCAGGCGGTGCTGTCCCTCATCCGGCGCATTCGGGAGCAAACCGGGGCGAAGCGCGTCATCGGCGTGGGCTCCAGCAAGGGCGGCACGGCAGCGCTGCTCTTTGGCTGCATGCTGCCCATGGACGCGGTCATCATCGGTGCGCCCCAGTACTACATTGGCAGCTACATGAAAGAACACAAGCCGGATTCCCTGGCCTTGCTGGCCACCAGCGGCGGCAGCGTCCTGGCGGAGGATATCGCCTGGCTGGACGCCCTTGTTCCCCGGGCGGTGGGGGAATGCACGGCCCCGCCCGTTGTCCACATCCACTACTCCGACCGGGAGCACACCTACCCGGAGCATATCGCCGACATGCTGCGCGACCTGAAGGCTTCCGGCTATGAAGTCCATGGGGACACAGCGGATTATGAAAAGCACACCGATGTGTACCTGTACTACGTTCCCTACCTGGAGAAAACCCTCCCCGCCATCCTGAACGAGAGGAGCAACCCGACATGATCAGCGTGGTCGTGCCCGTATACAACATGGGCGACAGCCTGGAAAAGTGCGTCCAGTCCATCCTGCAGCAGGAGGGCGCAGCGTTCGAGGTCATCCTGGTGGATGACGGCTCCACCGACGACAGCCCCGCCGTATGCGACCGCCTGGCCGCTACGGATGGGCGCGTCCACGCCTTCCACACCGTCAACCGCGGCTCCGGCCCCGCCCGCAATCATGGCCTGGAGAACGCCCGGGGCGAGTTCGTTTACTTCCCCGACGCGGACGACCTCCTCGTTCCCGGCGCCCTGGCCCGCATGCAGGCCGCCGTGGACGAAAGCGGCGCGGATCTGCTGGTCTTCGGCTACCGGGTCATGGAGCCCGACAGCACGCTCCGCCGTGAGCATGCTTACCCGGCCCTCATGAAGGACGGCGAAGCCATGCGCCAGGACTACGGCGACCACGCCGGACAAAAGCTCCCCCTGGGCGTACAGGGTGCGCCGTGGAACAAGCTGTTCTCCACCGCCGTCATCCGGGCATGCGGCATTACCTATCCGCCCCTGCGCCGCCATCAGGACGAGGGCTTCATCGCCCGGTACATGTGCCACGCCCGGAAGGTGCAGTTCATTCCCGAGGTGCTCTACACCCACTACGCCAACTCCCGCGCACTGGAGTGGAAGAAGTTCCCCGTGGATTACGCCGACATTGTCCATGCCCTCTACCAGACCCGGAAAGAAACCATCCTCACCTGGAATCCGGCGGATGTGCGCACCCAGAAGGTCATCCGCCAGGAATACACCGACAACCTCATCAAGGCCATCGAGCTGTCCTTCTCCCCCAAGCACGACAAGACGCACCGCGAGCGCCTCGCCTGGGCCAGAGAGCAGGTGGAGAAGTCCGGCATCTGCGATTTTGAGATTTACGATGATTACAGCCGCTACAAGAAGCTGCTCCTCCGGCTGCTCCGCGGCAGGCATGACCGCCTGGCGCTGATGCTCATGCGCATGAAGCTCCTGGGCGAGCAGCTGGGCGTCCACAGCAAGAACAAGTAAGGGAGGCCGCCGCATGATGTACTTCGGCGTGACGCTGCGTTCCGTCGCCGCGTCGAAAAACTGGACCCACGTCGTCCAGGACTTCCACCGCACCCTCCGCGCCATCTGCAATCAGACCGACCCCGACTTCCGGGTCATCGTCGCCTGCCATGAGATCCCCGATATGCCCGGCGGCTACGACGAGCGGGTGGAGTTCCTGCAGGCGGGCATCCCCTTCCCCACCAATCCGCACGAGATGATGCAGGACAAGGGCTACAAGCTCTCCATGATCGGCAAGCGCATCCGCGAATACGGCGGCGGCTACACCATGATCGTGGATGCGGACGACCTCATCTCCAACCGCGTAGCGGAATATGTCAACGCCCACCCGGGCCAGCACGGCTTTGCACCCCGCACGGGCTATGTGCATGTGCTGGGCGAGAGCTGCGTTCGCCGGACGCTGCATCCCGACCAGATCTGCGGCTCCTGCATCATCGTCAACTACACCGTGGACGACCTGCCGTCTGAGCTCCCCACCTCCCCGAAGGATGAATCCGCCAAAGCCTTCATCCTTCGCAAGGCGCATCCCACCATCCGCCCCCATATGGCGTCCATTGGCCGTCCGCTGGCGGTACTGCCCTTCCCCGCCACGGTCTACATCCGCGGCACGGGAGATAACCACTCCATGATCGGCGGCGGCCGTCTGGGCCTCAAGCGCCGCATCGAGCAGCTGCTGCGCCGCCGCATACCGTTGAAAAAGATCGCCGCTGAGTTCGGCATGGAGGATTTCTGTGGCTGAAAACAGAAAAACGCGCATTGCCCTGCTGGATGTGCTGCGGGTGATGGCCATCCTGCTGGTGCTCAACTCCCATTTGGACCCGCTCTATCCCATCCCCGCCCTGGCCACCGGCGGCGCAGCGGGCAACGGCCTGTTCTTCATCCTCAGCGGCTATTGTCTGACGCTGCAGCCCACGTTCCTGCGGCACATGGGGCGCCGCGCACTGCGGCTCTACCCCGGTGCGTTCATCGCCTTCGGGGTGCAGCTCCTGCTGGGCATGAAGACCCTGTCCGGCCCCGTTGACGCCCTGCGGCAGTTCCTCTGGCCCACGGCCTTCTGGTTCGTGGGGGCCATCGTCCTCTTTGACGCCCTGCTGTACTGGCTGGACAAGCTGCATTTCACCCGGCATTTCGGCGTTTTCACCCTGATGGTGGCCATCCTCTACTTCGCCGCCTACCTCCTCATCGTGGACAAAACGGTCTGGAGCGTGGAGGAGGCCGGGCTGACCACGCCCCAGCAGTGCTTCAAGCTCATCTACTGCTTCTACATCTATGCCCTGGGCTACACGCTCCGCAAGCGCGGCGTCCCCTCATGGGCCAAGAGCCACGCAGGCCTGGTCTTCGGCATTTCTGCCGGGCTGTTCGCGTTCTCCTTCGGCTTCAAGCTGATCCTGAGCCGCTTCCCGGCCACCATGCCCCTGCAGTTCCTGACCCAGCTGGCCATCATCGGCTTCACCGGCGGCGCCATCCTGTGCGCCAATGCGCTGGAGCGCTGGTGGACGCGCATATCCGCACCCGGACTGCGCCGCGCCTTCGCCGCCTTTGCTGGCGTGTCGCTGGAAATGTACCTGGTGCAGTTCCCTGTCATCAGCCTGTGCAAGGCGCTTTCCTTCCCCATCAATGTCCTCACGGTGCTGGTCGCCACGGTTTCGCTGGCCTTCCTGCTGCATTGGCTTGACGACCTTATCTTCCGCCACGGCGCTTCCCTTATCTTCCCAAAGAAAGGATGACTGCTTCATGATCATTACCCGGACGCCCTTCCGCATGTCCTTCTTCGGCGGCGGCACGGATATGGAGGAGCATTTCCGCGAGCATGGCGGCGCAGTGCTCTCCGCCACCATCGACAAGTACTGCTATGTGCAGGTACGCCCCCTGCCCCCCTTCTTTGAATACAGCACGGAGGTCATCTACTCCAACACCGAGCGCGTGACGGACGTGAACGACCTGCGCCACCCGCTGATCCGCAACGCCATGCAGATGATGGACATGCACGGCCTGCGCGTCACCTACGACGCCGACCTTCCCGCACGCAGCGGCCTGGGCACCTCCAGCAGCTTCGCCGTGGGCATGCTGAACGCCTTCTACGCCCTGAAGGGCCAGTATGCCAGCAAGAGGCGACTGGCGGACGACGCCATCCGCCTGGAGCGCGAGATCTGCAAGGAGGCCGGAGGCTGGCAGGATCAGATCGCCGCAGCCTTTGGCGGACTGAACCGCATCGACTTCGGCCCCGGCGGCTACGAGGTCAACCCGGTCATCATCCCCCCGCAGCGCCGTCAGCAGCTCAATGACAACCTGCTGATGTTCTTCACCGGCTTCACCCGCCTTTCCAGCGAGGTGCAGGAAATGAACGCCAAGGGCGCGCCCAAGGACAAGACCGCCCGTCTCAGGGAGATGCATCAGCTGGTGGACGAAGCCCAGGAGATCCTGACCAACGTCAGCGCCGACCTGGATGACTTCGGCCGCCTGCTGGACGTGACCTGGCGACTCAAGAAGCAGACCGGCAGCCGCATCAGCACCAGTATCATCGACGAGATGTACATGCGCGGCATGGCGGCAGGCGCCCTGGGCGGCAAGCTCCTGGGCGCAGGCAGCGGCGGCTTCCTGGTTTTCTACGCCCCCAGGGAGAAGCACGAGCAGGTGCGCCGCGCCCTGGGCACGCTCCTGGAGATCCCCTTCCAGTTCGAAAGCAACGGCACCCAGGTGCTCTACTACAACCTGTAACAGGAGGCTGCCATGAAAGCAGTCATCATGGCCGGAGGACGCGGCACCCGCCTCGCCTCCGTTGCCCGGGATATCCCCAAGCCCATGGTGCTCGTGGGCGGCATGCCCGTGCTGGAATACGAGCTGCAGATGCTGCGCGAGCAGGGCTTCACCGACATCCTGATGACCGTGGGCCATCTGGGCCGCTTCATCATGGACTACTTCGGCGACGGCAGCGGTGTTTCCCCCGCCACGGGAGAGCCCTTTGGCCTGCATATCGAATACTTCGTGGAGGAGCAGCCCCTGGGCAACGCCGGCGCGCTGCTGCTGCTCCGGGATCAGCTGACGGAGGACTTCCTGCTGCTCAACGGCGACGTGGTCTTTAACGTGGACCTGCGGCGCATGGCGGAATTCCACCGGGAAAAGGATGCCCTGGCGACCCTCTTCGTCCACCCCAACAGCCATCCTTATGACAGCGCACTGCTCCTGGAGGACGAAAGCGGCGCCGTCGCCCGCTGGCTGACCAAGGAGGAGCCCCGCCCGGAGTACTACCACAACATTGTCAACGCCGGGCTGCACATCCTCAGCCGCCGGGTCATCGACGACCTTCTGGCGACTCTACCGCCCTGCGAAGGCCCCCGCAAGCTGGATCTGGACCGGCAGGTGCTACGGCCTCTGGCAGGCGCAGGACGGATGCTTTGCTACCACAGCCCGGAGTACGTCAAGGACATGGGCACGCCTGACCGCCTGGAAGCCGTCCGCGGCGATTTCGACGCCGGGCGCCTGCAGCGCGGCTCCCTCATCCACCGGCAGAAGGCCATCTTCATCGACCGGGACGGCACCATCAACGAGTATGTGGGCTTCCTGCGCCACACGGAGGAGCTGAATCTCCTGCCCGGCGTGGCAGAAGCCATCCGCCGCATCCACGACGCGGGGTATCTGGCCATCGTGGTGACGAATCAGCCGGTCATCGCCCGGGGCGAGGTCAGCTGGGAGGGCCTGGATGAGATGCACCGGAAAATGGAGACCCTGCTGGGCCTGGAGGGCGCATACATCGACGACCTCTTTCTCTGCCCCCACCACCCCGACGCAGGCTTCCCCGGCGAGCGCCCGGAGTACAAGATCCCCTGTACCTGCCGCAAGCCGAAGCCCGGGATGCTCCTGGCCGCCGCCGAAAAGTACAATATCGACCTGGCAGCGTCCTGGATGATCGGCGACAGCAGCCGCGACGTCCAGGCCGGACAGGCCGCAGGCTGCCGCACAGCCCTCATCGGCACGGGCGACCACGGCCAGGACATGACCGTCTCCTCCCTCCTGGATTTTGCCGCAAGGCTGTAAAGAAAGGTGATCCAAATGACCCTTGAACCCCGCCTGCAGAAGCACATCGACCTGCTGCTGCAGCGTTATCCGGCCCTGGCCCCCATCGCGGACGAGCTGATCGCCGCATACCTGCTGCTGCAGGAGAGCTACCAGCAGGGCGGCAAGCTCCTGGTGGCCGGAAACGGCGGCTCTGCAGCGGATGCGGAGCACATCGTGGGCGAATTGATGAAGCGCTTCAAGCTCCCCCGCCCCGTCCCCGCCGACCTGACGGAGAAGCTCAGCGCCGTCGATCCCGCCCGCGGCGCAGCCCTTGCAGCCTCTCTGGAGATGCCGCTGATGGCCATTTCCCTCCCCGCCCACGAGGCCTCCATCACCGCCTTCATCAACGACGTGGGCAGCGCGGACGTCTACGCCCAGCAGCTGCTGGGCTATGGCCGCCCCGGCGATGTATTCCTGGCCATCTCCACCTCCGGCAACAGCGAGAACATCCTGCGGGCCATCGTCGTGGCAAAGGCGCTGGGCATGAAGGTCGTGGGCCTCACGGGCCTCACCGGCGGCAAAATGGCCCCCCTGTGCGATGTTGCCGTCCACGCCCCGGAAGCGGAGACCTATATGATCCAGGAATTCCACCTGCCCATCTATCATTGCTGGTGCCTGATGCTGGAGGATTTCTTCTTCGGCAGCTAAGGCAGAAAATCACAGGAAGTGTACATAATGGATATGCAGAAGCAGCCCCTGATGGCGACCTATGTCAACGACCTCAGCCTCCAGGAAACAGCAAACGCCATCGGACAGATGATCGAAGCCCGGCAACAAGGCTATATCGTCGAGGTCAACGTGGACGTGATGATCCGGATCGAGCACGACGCGGAGCTCCGCCGCATCACCGACGCCGCCGACCTTGTTCTGGTGGACGGTCAGCCCCTGGTGTGGGTGGCAAAGTTCTACGGCCGCCCGGTGAAGGAAAAGGTTTCCGGCTCCGATCTTTCCCTGGCCCTGTGCCGCATGGCAGCCGAGAAGGGCTACACCATGTTCATCCTCGGCGGCAAGGAGGGCATCGCCGACCAGGCCAGGGCAAAGATGGAGGCTCAGTACCCCGGCCTGCAGGTCGTGGGCACCTGCGCACCGCCCCTGGGCTTTGAAAAGGACGAAGCCGAGCTGGCGAAGGTGCGCCAGTCTATCTCCGCCGTCAGCCCGGACATCGTACTTTGCTGCCTGGGCTGCCCCAAGCAGGAGAAGTGGATCGACGCCAACTACCGCGACATCGACGCGCGGGTCTTCCTGTGCGCCGGGGCCACGGTGGACTTCCTCGCCGGGAACGTGAAGCGCGCCCCCGCCTGGGTCAGCCGCATCGGCATGGAGTGGTTCTACCGCTTCCTCAAGGAGCCCCGGCGGCTGTTCAAGCGCTATTTTGTCGATGATATGCAGCTCTTCCCACTGGTCTTCAAGTATCGCCACCAGCGGGTCAGGAAGGGGGAATAACAGGCATGAAGGTTGCCATCGTCTGCACGATGCTCAACGGCTTCGGCCGCAAGGGCTTCTACAACTCCCAGGAGGTCGGTCTGGGCCGCGCCATTGCCGCCCAGGGCCACACCGTGACCATCTACAAGGGCGTGCGCATGGAGGAAACCGCCGAGACCCTCTCCATGGGCCCCGGCGTCACCATCCATTACATTCCCATGCACCGCTTCGGCCCCCATGGATACCTGAAAACCTCCCTCATCGACAAGGATACGGACGCGATGCTCTGCTTCGCCGATCAGCAGCAGTTCATCCCCCATATTGAAAAGTTCTGCCGGAAGAACGGCATCGTCTTCGTGCCCTACGTCGGCACGGCCCACAGCCTGCACAGCGGCCTGCGCGCAAAGGTGATGGATACGCTCTTTTCCCTGGGAACGCTGAAGCTGTACCACCGCCTGCCGGTGCTGGCAAAGACCACCGCCGCGAAGGAGGAGCTGCTGTCCCTGGGCGCAAAGGACGTCACCGTTGCCAACGTCGGCCTGGACGCCACCGAACTTCAGCATGACTTCGCCTCCGCCGACCGCGCCGCGCTGAAGGCAAAGTACGGCTTTGCCCCCGACGACGTGGTCATCTGCAACGTCTCCCGCCTCGACCCGGAGAAACGCCCCCTCGACCTGGTCACCATCCTTGACCATGTGAAGGACGCGCGCCCCTTCAGGCTCCTCATCGTGGGCGAAGGCGCCATGCGGCAGCAGCTGGACGAGCACATCGCCGCCCTGGGGCTGCAGGATCGGGTGAAGATCCTCCCCCGCGTACCCTACAAGCAGATGTGGGAGATCTACACCCTGTCGGACTACTACCTGAACCTCAACCGGGGCGAGATCTTCGGCATGGCGGTGATGGAGGCCGTGTTCTACTGCACCTCCGTGGCTGCCAGCGACGCCCTTGGGCCCCGCACGACCCTCGCCGGCATGGCGGGCCATACCCTCTGCCATGAGGACAGCGAGATCGAGGCCTGGCTGACCGCCCCCTATCCCACCGAAGCCGACCTGCGGGAAAGCAGCGCCAAAATGGTGCAGGACTTCTCCTGGAACCGCTGCGCCAACGCCTTCCTGGCCACCGTAAAACGGCAGCAGCAGGTCTGACGCTTTCATTCGCGATACATCAAACGCCCGACAGACGCACAGGTCTGTCGGGCGCTATTTTGTCTGTATGAAGCTTCTCAGGTGCCAGATTTGCGGAACACCGCAAATACCGTCCTGATGATCAGACGGATATCCAGCCACAGCGAACGGGTACCGATATAGGCCAGATCCATGTCCACCCACTTGTCGAAGGGGATGTCGTCCCGCTGGGGCTGCACCTGCCACACGCAGGTCAGGCCCGGGGTCACGCTCAGGCGCATCTCGTCGTAGCGGGTGTAGTTGCCCACCTCCTGCGGCAGCGGCGGACGCGGCCCCACCAGGGTCATCTCCCCTTTGAGGATGTTGAGGAGCTGGGGCAGCTCGTCCAGGCTGGTGCTGCGCAGGAAATGGCCGATACGGGTGATGCGCGGATCCCGGGCGATCTTGAAGACCGGGCCGTCCTTCTCGTTCATGCGCTCCAGTGCTTCCTTCTTCTCCTCCGCGTCCACGCACATGGTGCGGAACTTGTACATCTTGAAATACTTCTTGTGCCGTCCCACGCGGGTCTGCTTGAAGAACGGGCCGCCCTTGGGGTCGTCGATGACGATCAGCAGGGAGATCAGCAGCAGCAGCGGCGACAGCACCACCAGGCCCAGCGCGGACGCTATCACATCCAGCAGCCGCTTGCGCAGCCAGTAATGCCGCCTGTCGCCGCGGTAGATATTCTGCAGCAGTACAATGCGCTCATGGTTGCCCGCGCATTCAAGCAGCGCCTGCAGCTCCCGGTAGGCCTCTTCCATGCAGCGCACCAGCACCGGGTCAAATCCGCCGCATTCGCCGCTGATGATCTTCTCCATCGCCCGGCCATGGGTGCAGGGCTCCGAGCCTCCCATGGTCAGCGCGTCATAGCACTCCGCCAGGGCCACCAGCTGCGTGTAAAGCTTGGCTGCGTCCGCCGGGCCCTTCAGCAGATGGATCTCATGGTGCTTGAGGCAAATGCGCTCCATGATATCCTTCTCATGCTCGTTCAGCCCGCATTCGGCTGCCAGCGTATTCAGCCGTTCCCGTGCCGATTCCGCCCCTGCCTGCAGCGCTTCCGCCTCCGCCTGACCCGCCATCACCACCGCATCCGGAATATCCTCATGGTCCATATCATGCAGCGCCGCGCCTGCATAGATCAGCGGCAGCTCCTTCACGGGGATCGTTTTGCTGCCATGGGTGCGGGTATACTGCGCGCAGAGAAAGCGCGTGATGCAAACCACGCGGTCACTGTGCCGCCGCGCCTGCTCCGGCTGCTTTGCCAGAACGGCAGCGACCGTGTCCGCCAGGTTCTGCAGCCGCTTTCCGCCCAGGGGCAATGCCTTTTCAGACATGTCAGACCGCCTCTCTCTTCCTGTATTTGCTATTCATGGTTGATACATAACATTTTACCATATGTTTCACAACAAATCAAGCATTTACCACATCTTTCACGTCTTCTCCCGACCCCCTCTCCCGTCGTCGCCGCACATTGTACATTTTTTGTATTTCACCCCAATTTTACGTCATCTATGCTATAATGTAATTTATCGGAAATGAGGCTTTTCCGGCAAAAAGCAAGCGAAAGGAAGTAATGGAAATGAAGAGACTGCTGGCTCTTGTCCTGTCGGTGCTGATGGCGCTGACATGCCTGCCCGTGCTGGCTGAGGAAGCGCCTGACGCACTCCCCCAGGTGGGCGACGTGGTGCACGGCTTTGAGGTCGTGGAGGTCACCACCTTCCCGCTCATCAACGCGGACGTGGTTTACTTCGTCCACCAGAAGACCGGCGCCGAGCTGCTCTACCTGGCCAATGACGACACCAACCGCGTGTTCGAGATCACCTTCAAAACCCCTGCGGAGAGCGACATGGGCGTGCCCCATGTGTTTGAGCATGCGACCCTGGGCGGCAGCGAGAAGTATCCGTCCAAGGAGCTGTTCTTCAACCTCTCCTACCAGACCTACAACACCTACATGAATGCGGGTACTTACAGCCACATGACCACCTAC
>JAFXDB010000143.1 GCA_017516305.1 Clostridia bacterium
CAGCGTGTTGTCCGGTGCATGCGCCAGCTGGATCAGCACCCGGTTCTGCTGCATGGTCAGGTTCAGTCGCTGCAGGTTGGCATTGGCTTCCTTCTCCAGGGCGTTGTCAATGCACTTGATAAACCAGCCATAACCTGCAATGGGCTTTTCCATAATGGCCCTCCTTTCCTGTATTCCGCAGGATATTGTAGCAGAACAATCGCATGGTGTCAATAGCGTGCGATTGATTTATGTCAAAACATGCTTTGTTTGGAAAGATGGGGATGAATGGCGGCGCATCATGCGTTGAATGAGTGGGCAGACAAGCCCGGAAGGAGGAATTTTCATGGTGAATATCAGAAAGCTGCTGGCAGTGGTGCTGGCGATGCTGCTGCTGACCCTGCCCGTGCTGGCCGAGGAAGCCGAACGACAGGCGGCGGCAAACGAAGCCTATGCAGGCGTACTGCTGGACGGCGCGGCCATCACGCCCGGCGAAGGGGATATGCACATGCCTGCTGACTGGAATGTGGTGCGTTTTGCCCTCGTTGACCTGAACGAGGATGGTGTGGACGAGTGCATCCTGGAGCTGGCGGAGTATGAGGCCTTTATCATCCTCTTTGCCTACAATGACGGCGTGTGGGCCTGGGAGTGGTCCTATCGCGGCATGAACAAACTCAAGGATGACGGAACCTTCAGCTTTTCCAGCGGCGCGTTGGACAACGGTGTTGGTCAGCTGACCCTGCGGGCGACCGCCGAAGGGGATCAGTGGGGCATCCTGCCCCTGGCGGAGTCCATCTCCTGCCAGGATGAAGCTGGTAATGTCATCGTGACCTACTGGCTGGACGGCGGCGCGGAGTCCACCGACGAGGCCGGCTTCCTGGCTGCCCTGGAGGCTCAGGACGCCAAGCTGGACGCCCTCTGGTATGACTACACGCCGGAGAACCTGCAGATGCTGCTCAGGCACTGACATCCCCCAAAAGGAATAATGAAAAAAGCGACCGCACGGAATGGCTGTGCGGTCGCCCGTTTGTCATGGGGGGTCAGTAATCATAGGAGCCATCCATGGCGGCGGTTATCAGGTCGATGAGCCCTGCGTCCTCGGCATAGTCCATCAGCTGCTGCACGGCCTGGGCAGGCGCGGCGGCAACCAGGTCGAACAGGCCGGTCAGCAGGGGCCATTTCACGTCGTGCAGGAGCTCCTGCAAACTGTCGCCGTTGACGGAGAGGATGTTGACGCCGGTGAAATCCCCGGGCGTCCAATCCGGCAGCGGGTCGGCGTCAAAGGGGATCAGCGTACCGGTGACGTTCAGGAGCTGCACGCCCGTATCCGGCTGCAGCAGGTGCAGAGTGACGGCGTTTCCCTGGATATTCCCGGTCACGCGCAGACGCATGCCTTCCTCCGGCAGCAGCGGGGAGGCTGCATCCACTGTCAGGCTGAATGATGCGGCGCTGGCCGTCAGGCGGGTCGGCAGGGAAAAGTCGATATCGGCGCTGAGGCTGTCCATGCTGAGATCAACACTGCCGGTCAGCTGCCCGTCCTTGTGTGCAAGGGATGCTTCCATGTTGGCCAGGGTGGGAAGCGAGAAGGCGGCGGTCAGCTGATCCTCCTTCACCCGCAGCTTGAAAATGGTGAAAATACCGGAGGACCAGGTCAGGTTCCGTCCATCCCGCTTGACGGTCAGGGAGGAAAAAAGCCATTCCGGCAGGTCGAAATAACGTTGGCAGTAATACTTTGCGGTGCGGTAGAGCCCGGTGACCTCCAGGTAGCGGTTCAGCGCCGGATCCTCGTCGCAGAGGCGTTCCATTCCGGTGACGATGGTGTCCACCTCGGTGCGCGTCAGAACCGTCTTGCCGTCCTCAGAGGGAAAAAGAGGGGCCAGCAGCCACATGACTTGCGCGAAGGCGTCTACATGGGTGTAGGGCACAAGCAAGGCTGCCGTGTCCAGGGGGAGCCCCAGATAATCCCGGGCCTTGACGCCGAAGGGCAGGAGCGAAGCGCAGTTGACCATCAGCTCCGTCTGCCCCAGAAGGGAAGAACGGACGCCCCAATGGGAGTTGATGCCGTATACCTGGAAGGTGGTGCTGGCGGCGGCGGTGCCGTCGGTCAGCAGCAGCTCCGCATCAAGGCTGAAGGCGCCGCGTCCGGTTACCAGGGAACCCCGAAGGATGGATGCATCAAGGAGCTGGGAGAGCGCGTTGGTCAGCTGCTGCAGCTCCTCGCCGTATGCGGGGGAGTTGAGCTCTGCCCGAAGGTCGAAGCGGATGCCCTGGGCAAGGGCGGGGGTGAGGCCCAGCAGGAGAAGGAGCGTCAGGGCCGTTACGCGGCGGAACAGGTTACGCATCGTCCATCACCCCCACAGGGCGGCCAGCGCGGGAACGATCTGCTTCTTCCGGCTGACCACGCCGGGGAGGAAGATATGCGGCATCCCGTCATCGTGGGCGTCGAAGGCCTGACGGATGGCGTCCTCCTCGCCCAGGAAGATCAGCTCGGTTCCGCAGCGGAGGACGTCGGTGAGCATCATCAGCAGCGAATCGTAGCCCTTGATGGTCTTCAGACGGGTCATGGCGTCCAGCAGCTCCGGCAGGCGGGCCAGCATGCCGTCAATATCCAGACAGGTCACCTGGCAGATGGCCAGGTCATGACCGGCGATGTGGAACTCCTTGAAGTCGGTACGAAGCAGCTCCTCGGCAGGCTTGTCAGTAGAAACCCCGGCGGAGAACATCTCCCGCCCAAGCACATCCAGGTCGATGGCGGCTGTGCGGGCAAGACGCTCGGCCATGCGCTTGTCCCGGGGGGTACAGGTGGGGGACTTGAACAGCACCGTGTCGGACAGAATGGCGGCGGCCATCAGGCCCGCCAGCTTCGGGGAGGGCATCAGGCCGCGCTCCTGGAACATGGTGGCAACGATGGTGGTGGTGCTGCCCACGGGCTCATTGCGGACAAAGATGGGATGCCCGGTCTGCACGTCCGCCAGGCGGTGGTGGTCGATGATGGCAATGATCTCCGCCTGATCCAGGCCGTTTACAGCCTGGCTGCGCTCGTTATGATCCACCAGCACGATGCGCTTGCGGCGGGGGCGCAGCAGGTGGTAGCGGCTCAGGGTGCCCACCACGCGCTCACGGTGGTCAAGGATGGGGTAGGAGCGGTAGCGGCTTTGCAGCACGGTGTCACGCACGTCATCAATGAAGTCGTTCATGTGGAAGCAGACCAGGTTTCCCGTCTGAGCAATGCGGGAAACGGGGCTGGACTGATGGATCATGCGGGCAGTGCGGTAGGCGTCGAAGGGGGTGGTGATGAGGCAGGTGCCGGTTTTCACGCCCATAAACTGCTCAGGGAGGCTGCTTTGGCAGATGATGACGCAGGAAGCCCCCGCGTCGATGGCGCGTTGCAGCACGTCCGGCTGGTCACCGCAGATGACGATGGAGCCGGGCTGGATGGCGCTGAGGCTTCCGCCGGGCAGGGCGATGACAACCTCGCCGGAAATGGTGTCCACGACGTCCTCCTCGCCACCGATGACATGGCCCTCGATGGCGGAGAGCAGATTGAAGATGGGTACATCCTCCACCCGCGGAAGGCTGATGGAGCGCATGTCGCTTTCGGCGATGCCGCCTGCGGTGATCATACCGTAGAGGCGGCCATCCTCGGTGGTCACGGGGACGGCGGAAAGGCTGGGGTTCTCCTGCAGGATGGCCCAGGCGTGGCTGACAGGCACACCGGCGCTGATGACCGGCGGCTCATCATGCTCAATATCGCGTACCTGGGTGCGCACGGTGGATAACAGCATCGGCGCTTCAAACCCGAAACGATCCAGCAGGAAGCGGGTCTCATCGTTGAGCTGGCCCAGGACGGTGGCGACGTACTCGTTCTCGCCCAGGGCATTATGCAGCGCGGCATAGGCCATGGCGGACACAACGGAGTCGGTATCGGGATTGCGATGACCGCAGACATAGATAGGTTCCATGGGAATCCTCCCTTCGTCGTTGGCAAAGAAGCAGGGGGAGTCAGGTTCAATCCCAGTCATCCCAGTCCTCGTCGTCAATGATGACCCACATGTCGGGATCTTCGTCAACGCGGGCCTGGTAGAGGGCGTTCAGGGCCTTCTGGGTTTCGATGTTGGCAATGCCGTTGACCTTCAGGCCGTTGGCTGTCTGGAAGTCGGTGATGACCTGCGTGGTGGCGGCGCCGTATACGCCGTCGGCGCTGCCCTCCGGCATCAGGCCCAGGTAGATGAGCTTCTCCTGCAGCTGGCGCACCTTCTCTCCGCTGTTGCCCTGGCGCATCGTCCAGTCGGCTACGTCGTGGACGGTGCCGTAGCCAAGAATCTTCTTGTCAGAGATGGAGTAGGTGACGCGGGCGACGCTGCTGGGGTTGTTGCCCTCCAGGCAGTGCAGTGTCACGTTGCCCTCGCTGTCCATGGTGCAATATTCCACCATTGCAACATGATCGGTGTTGGTGTCGCTGGTCCAGGTGAAGAAGACCCAATCGCCGGGCTGGGGGATGTATTCGCCTGCCTGAATGAAGCTGTCAGCGCCCTGGAACCATTGATAGCCCCAATCCTCCAGGTTGCCGTTGCGGGCGATGAAGCGCCCCTGACGGATGAACCAGCGCATGCCGGTATTCTGACCGGAATAGAGGGGATACACATTGC
This sequence comes from Clostridia bacterium, assembly GCA_017516305.1. Taxonomy (GTDB): domain Bacteria; phylum Bacillota; class Clostridia; order Christensenellales; family Aristaeellaceae; genus UBA11524. The sequence goes on from JAFXDB010000143.1 coordinate 4,629, forward strand.
GCAGCAGCTCGGTGCCGTGCTGCTGATCGACCTGATCGACACACCAGCACAGGTATTCGGCGCACCACTGGGCGTAGGCATCGCCCCAGCGTTCGCCGTATTTGGTGTAGCCGTGGGCGCCCTCCTTGTAGCCCACCTCGTTCCTGGCGATCTCCAGCAGCCATGTCACATAATCCGGCACACGCCACTGCGGGCGGATGACGGTTTCGGCGGCGGAGGCAGCCGGAGCCAGCGAAAGCAGCAGAAGCAGGGAAGTCAGCAGTGCAAAAAGGCGTTTCATGTTGATGCTCCTTTGGGTACAGCGATGGCGGTCAATCCAGAAGGACAGGAACGGTGTGGGTGATGGTGACGCTGTCGGGCGCAACGCGGCAGACGCAGGCACAGATGCGCACGCCAGCGGCAGCTGCCTCCCGCAGCGCCTGTCCGAAAACCGGATGGGTACGGTCGTTGGGGCGCAGGCAGCGCACGTCCTCCCTTTGAAGAACGAAGCAGACCCCGGCCTTCATCCCGTCTGTTACGGCTTTGGCCAGACCGTTGAGATGCTTCACACCGCGCTCGGTGGGGGCGTCGGGGAAATAGGCGACGCCGTCATCGTCAAAGAGGGTCACGCCTTTGACTTCCACAAGGGTGTTTACGCCTTCGTGGAGGAAGGCCAGGTCAAAGCGGGAATCGCCCCAGGTCACCTCGCGGCGCAAACCGGTGATGTCGTTGCCCCATGCGCCGGACAGGATCCATTCTGCCGCGACAGGGTTGGGGGCCTGGCTGTCTATGTTGACAAGGTATCCGCGGTTTTCCACGGCTACCAGGTCATAGGCGGTTTTCCGGGCAGGATTGCCGCTCTTTTCAAGCCAGACGGATGCACCGGGCTGCAGAAGCTCTCGGAGGCGGCCGGTGTTCTTGACGTGAACGGTCACCTCGGCGCCATCCAGGCGGCATACGGCAACAAAGCGATTGACCCGGTACAGAAAACTGCATCGGGTCAGTTGGTGGTAGAGCTTCATTCGGATTCCTCAATGTCGGCGCGGTAGATGATCCAGGTCAGCGCGCCGTCGCCAGTGGTGTTGCCCTCCAGACGGATGGGGAAATCATAATTGTTCTTGAAAATAAGGTTCAGGTTATCATTGCCGACGGCAGCGTCAACGCCATGGGGCAGATAGGGTGCGCCGTTTTCGCCGTGGGGACGGCGATGGATGATCTCAACGCCGGGAAGCTGCAGCAGGGCATTGTAGATGGTGGAGGACACCTGGCAGGTGCCGCCGCCGGGGGACTCGATGGAGTCGCCGTCCGCCAGCGCACCGGCAATGAGGTAGCCCACGCCCAGGGTGTAGGGGCCCATCTGCTTGTTGGCATTGTAGGTTTCGCCGGGCTGCAGGATGACGGACATGCGGCTGGCGCCCAGGGCGATGTTATAGATGCGGTTATGGTTCTTCTCTGTGTCGTTCATCTTGTAGAAGGAGGTGTAGGCGGCAATGGGCGTATCGTCGTTCAGCGCAGCATCCGTGGGGGACACGGTGATGAAATCCGTCAGGTCACGAACGTCGATGTAGGCATAGGTTCGCATGTAGATGACCACCGCCCAGCCGTCCACGATGGCATGCACGGATACCTTCGTGCCGGGGTTGAGGATCACCCAGCACATATCCTCGTGGGTCATGGAAACGTGCACCTCGGCGGTGGAGGCGGTGGTGGCGATGTACTGCGGCTTCATCACGCCGTAGGGAGGGGTGTTGACCGGGTCGATGGGCTCCACATCATAGATGCGGTGACGCTTGACATAGGCGATCTTGCCATTATAGCGCACGATGGCCCACATGGGATCCAGGTGCAGCACCTCACACTTGGCGCCGGCCTTGCCCGTGCGGAAGGTTCGGCTGCCGTAAATAGTGGGGGTGGGGTAACCGCTGGTGTTTTCAAGCATCTTGGCGGCGTACTGGGGGGGGGAGTTCTTGTTGAAGTCCTTGGGGGTCTTGTCAGGGTAAACGGGGCCCACGGGATTGGGGAGGTTATTATCCTTGAAGGCGATGGGAACAAGGTACTGGTTCTCGCCGTTTTCTCCGCGCGGCACTTCGTCAGGCATGATGATTTCCTCGTAATCGTCATCTGAGAAGGCGATGCAGGTGGGCAGAATGCAGATCAGCAGCAGAATGGCTACGATACGCTTGAGCATGCAGGCAGCTTCCTTCCTGAAAATGAATACATCCTTTATTATAGCATCTTGCCTGCAGACCTGCAAGGGGCTGAAGGGCGGATTTTGCATGTTCAGGTGCAAATTTACAAATCAGCAATGCAGAATTTCCGGATTCTGCAGCTGGGATGGAAGGGATTGCAGTACAAAAAAACTGCCCGGATAGCCGGGCAGCGCGGGAAAACGAGAGGAAATCAGAACAGGCCGGTGATGACGCCGTCCTCGGTGACGTCGATGCCCTCGGCGGCGGGCACCTTGGGCAAGCCGGGCATGGCGATGATGTCGCCAGCGAAGGCTACGATGAAGCCCGCGCCGGCATTCAGGCGCACCTGACGGATGGTCAGGGTGTAGCCGGTGGGCGCGCCCAGGGCCTTGGGGTTGTCGGAGAAGGAGTACTGGGTCTTGGCGATGCAGACCGGCGCCTTGCCCCAGCCCTCAGCCTCGAAATTAGCCAGCTGCTTGAGGACGCTGCCGTTGAAAACGACGTCCTTTGCGCCGTAGATCTTGGTGGCGACGGCACGGATCTTGTCCGCCAGGGACAGGTCGTCGGTATAGGTGAAGGAGGGCTCGACCTTCTCCTGCTTGTCAACGGTATCGCAGACCAGCGCGGCCAGCTCCTTCACGCCTTCGCCGCCCTTGGCCCAGCCGTCGCACAGCTCCACGGGCGCGCCGGCCTTCTCGCACGCCTCGCGGATGACGGCCAGCTCGGCGGGGGTATCGGTGATGAAGCGGTTCATCGCCACGATGACAGGGCGCTTCCAGACATTGCGGATGTGGTCGATGTGGGCCAGCAAATTGGAAAGGCCCTTCTGGACGGCCTCCACATTCTCGGAATTCAGGTCGGCCTTCAGCACGCCGCCGTGGCTCTTCAGCGCACGGACGGTGGCCACCAGCACCACCGCATCGGGCCACAGGCCGGACATGCGGCACTTGATGTCCAGGAACTTCTCTGCGCCCAGGTCAGCGCCGAAGCCCGCCTCTGTGACCACATAATCGGCCAGCTTCATGGCGGTGGTGGTGGCGATGACGGAGTTGCAGCCGTGGGCGATGTTGGCAAAGGGGCCGCCGTGCATCAGGCAGGGGGTGCCGTCGATGGTCTGCACCAGGTTGGGCTGCAGGGCGTCGCGCAGCAGCGCAGTCAGGGCGCCCTGGGCGTTCAGGTCACCGGCGGTGACGGGCGTACCGGCGAAGGTACGGGCCACCTGCAGACGGCTGAGACGGGCCTTGAGATCCACCAGATCCTTCGAAAGGCAGAACACGGCCATGATCTCGGAGGCCGCGGTGATGTCGAAGCCATCCTCGCGGGGCATGCCGTTCATTTTGCCGCCCAGACCGGAAACGACGCTGCGCAGCTGACGGTCGTTGACGTCCAGGCAGCGGCGCCAGGACACCTGACGGGGATCGATGCCCAGCTTGTTGCCCTGCTGGATATGGTTATCGACCATGGCGGCCAGGAGGTTGTTGGCAGCGGTGATGGCATGCAGGTCACCGGTGAAGTGCAGGTTGATCTGCTCCATGGGCAGCACCTGAGCGTAACCGCCGCCGGTGGCGCCGCCCTTGACGCCGAACACCGGGCCCAGGGAGGGTTCACGCAGGGCCAGCATGGCCTTCTTGCCGATTTTGGTCATGCCGTCAGCCAGTCCAACGGACACGGTGGTCTTGCCCTCGCCGGCGGGGGTGGGGTTGATGGCGGTGACCAGGATCAGTTTTGCCTTCTTTTCGCCGGGGATCTTCAGCGGATCGACCTTGGCCACATAGCGGCCATAGGGGTAGAGCGCCTCCTCGGGGATGCCTGCGGCGGCGGCAATGTCATCAATGCGCTGCGCAGTGGCAGCCTGGGCGATCTGAATATCGGTGGGCATGACGTTTTCGCTCCTTCGAATGCAGTCGTATGGTGAACAATCAGAAACATTATAGCCCAAACGTGCGGAAATATCAAGCGATTCTGCGGAAAAAGCAGAGAATATCGAAGGGGGATTTCACCTGTTTGCTGCCTTATTCGCCGATGAAGCTCTTCAGCATTCCGGGGCGGTTGTAGCAGATGGCCTGCCAGCCGCAGTCCAGTGCACCCTCGATGTTGGCGATGCTGTCGTCAATGAAAACGGTGCGGGCCGGGTCAAGCTGGTAACGGGCGGTCAGCAGCTCATAGATCTCGTGTCCGGGCTTGACCAGATGCTCCCTGGCGGAAACGATGTAGCCGTCAAACAGGGAGAAGAACTCGTTCCTGGCGCAGGCGTGGGCGAATTCCCTGTCCGCATAGTTGGTCAGGGCGTAGAGCTTCACGCCGTGGGCTTTGCAGGCGCGCAGGGCAGCCACGCCCTCGGCCATGGGCGGCAGGTCGATCCAGCCCTCCATTACCCGGCGGACGTAGGGCTCCAGCTCCGGCGCGGTCTTCGACATGGCGGCAATGACCTCCTCCACGGTTGCGCTGTTGCGGTCGCGCATGCACCAGTAGGGGGATTTGAAGACGCGGATGGTCAGCTCCGGGTACAGGTCGGGACGCTCGGGGATGCAGCGGGTCAGCACTTCCTCGGGCGTGAATTGCAGAAGAACATTGCCCACATCGAAGACCACGGCGTCGATCTGCTCCCAGGGCATGGTATCATATTGATCATTGAGCATCAGATGCATCATGGATATCACCTCAGAATCATCATAACACAAAAGAATGGGCTTTTCAATCCGTTTGTTATGGTGTATAATAAATGTAAAGGAGGAATGTATATGAAGCGTGTATTTCTGACGGTTCTTGACGGCGCGGGCGTGGGTTATCTGCCCGATGCTGCGCAGTACGGCGACGTGGGCGCGTGTACCTGGGGCCATGTGATTGACAAGTGCATGCCCAGCCTGCCCAATATGGCAAAGCTGGGCATGGGCCACATCGAGGGGACCCATTATCCTGCCGACCCTGCCGCCGTGGGCGCTTATGGCCGTGCTATGGAGGCCAGCGCGGGCAAGGATACCACCACCGGCCACTGGGAACTGGCGGGCTGCAGGCTGGACAAGCCCTTTCCGACCTTCACGGATACCGGTTTCCCGGCGGAGTTCATCGCCAGGTATGAGGAGGCCATCGGCCACAAGGTGATCGGCAACTATGCTTCCTCCGGCACGGTGATTCTGGACGAGCTGGGCGAGGAGCATATGCGCACCCGCTGCCCCATCGTGTACACCTCGGCAGACAGCGTGTTCCAGATTGCCTGTCATGAGGAGATTTACTCCCGCGAGGAGCTGTATGAGCTCTGCCGCATCGCCCGCGAGATGCTGGTGGACGATCTGTGCGTGGGACGCGTCATCGCCCGTCCCTTCGTGGGTACGGGCAAGGGCGCCTTCCAGCGCACCAGCGGTCGCCGCGACTTTGCCGTGCCGCCCTTCAGCCGGACGCTCCTGGACGCCTGCGAGGAGGCCGGGATGGCGAGCCTCGGCGTGGGCAAGATCGAGGACATCTTCGCCGAGAAGGGCCTCACCGGCTCCAACCACGCAAGCGGCAACCCGGCCTGCATCGACGCCTGGATGGAGTACATGAAGCAGGATTTCACCGGTCTGTGCTTCACCAACCTGGTGGATACGGATTCCCTCTACGGCCACCGCAACGACGCGGAGGGTTTTGCAAAGGCGCTGGAATACTTCGACGCGAAGCTGCCGGAGATCCAGGCGCTGATGACCGATGACGATCTGCTGATCATCACCGCCGACCACGGCTGCGACCCCTGCTTCCCCGGCACTGACCATACCCGCGAGCATATCCCGCTGATGGTGTGGCACAAGGGCATGACGGGGCTGGTCGATCTGGGTACCCGCAAAACCTACGCCGACGTGGCGGCCACCTGCGCCGAATGGCTGGGCCTGCCGGATCGGTTCGGGGCCACGTCCTTTGCAGAGAAGCTGAAAGAGGTGATTCTTTGAGATTCTGGCCCTTCGGCAAGAAACGGGTTGAGCAGCCGATTGAGGGTGCTATGGCTGAATCGGCTGTACCGACGCATTTGCAGCCCTTCTTCATGCAGCGGGCGGACAAGGGGAATGACACGCAGATCACCGGCGACATCCGCTGCAGCTGCGGCAGCACATCCTTTGCCGCAATGCACAGCAGGGACGATGATTGCGTCTACCGCCTGATTTGTACCGGTTGCGGGCAGGACATTCTGCTCTTTGATGCGCGGACGCATGGCTGGGATGCACTTGTCTGCCACATGCCGGGCGAATATCTCGGGCAGGGAGAAGAAACGGAAAAATGCGAAAGCTGCGGCGGGGAGTGCTTCGAAGTAACGGTCTGGATTGAACCCACCGAGAAAGCGGAGTTCATTTCCTGCGCGGAAGGCGAATTGCCGGAGGAAGCGTGGGTCAATGCCTTCACCTGGTTTGCGGCACATCTTACTTGCACCCGATCCGGGAAGCAGAAGCGCGGCTGGGCCGATATTGAAACTGCGTAACTTGAAATACTGGAGGATATAACTATGCAGGACTACATGAACAAGCTCCGCATCGCTGCGGACTACATCCGCGAGCATGTCGGCGAGGCCGATGTCGCTGTCATCCTGGGCTCCGGCCTGGGCGACTATGTCGAGGCCCTGGAGGACGCGAAGTACGTCGACTACAAGGACATCCCCGGCTTCCCGCATTCCACCGCCCCCGGCCACGCTGGACGCTGGTGGACGGGCATGCTCCATGGCAAGCGCGTGTGCATGATGCAGGGTCGCTTCCATGCCTACGAGGGCTGGAGTATGGAAGAAGTCACCATGCCCGTGCGCGTCATGAGCCTGCTGGGCGTGAAGACCCTGTTCGTCACCAACGCGGCGGGCGGCGTGAACCTCAATTTCTCCCAGGGCTGCCTGATGATCATCAGCGACTTCATCAACATGTCCGGCAAGAATCCGCTGACCGGCCCCAACCTCGCCGAATTCGGTGTGCGCTTCCCCGACATGTCCCATGCCTATGACCTGGAGCTCATTGCCCTGTGCGAGCAGCAGGCCCAAAAGCTGGGTGTGTCCGTCGAAAAGGGCGTGTACATGTGGATGAACGGCCCCACCTACGAGACCCCCGCCGAGATCCGCATGGCCCGCATCCTGGGCGCAGATGCGGTGGGCATGTCCACGGTTCCCGAGACCATCGTGGCCCGTCACTGCGGCATGCGTGTGCTGGGTGTGAGCTGCATCACCAACATGGCCGCCGGCATCCTGGATCAGCTGCTGGACGAGCAGGAGGTCATCGACACCGCGGCTCGTGTGAAGGGCACCTTCCGCGCCCTGCTGGACGCCACCATCGAGGCGATGTGATATGCAGACGATGCGCAAAATTGCACTGATCACCGGCGGCAGCCGGGGCATCGGGGCTGCCTGTGTGCGCCTGTTTGCCTGCAGCGGTTATGCCGTGGTGTTCATTGCCAACCGGAACGCCGAAAAGGCACAGGCCCTGACGGACGAGCTCCGTACGGAGGGCTTCGATGTATCCTTCCGCCTGTGCGACCTGTCCGACGGGGCGCAGACTGCGGCAGTGATCGCGGAGATCCTGCGTACCTGGCGCCGTATCGACGCGCTGGTCAACTGCGCCGGAATTGCCCACATCGGCCTGTTCACCGACATGACCGAGGCCGAGTGGGATCACCTCTTTGCTGTCAACGTCCGCAGCGCCTTCAGCGTGACAAAGGGCGTACTGCCCGGAATGATCTCCCGGCAGACGGGCGCCATCGTCAACGTCAGCAGCATGTGGGGTGAGGTGGGAGCTTCCTGTGAGGTGGCCTATTCCGCCACAAAGGCGGCCCTCATTGGCATGACGAAGGCCCTGGCCAAGGAGGTCGGCCCCAGCGGCGTCCGCGTCAATTGCGTCACCCCCGGCGTCATCGACACCGACATGAACGCGTCACTTACCGCAGAAGACCGCGCTGCCCTGTGCGATGAAACACCCCTCATGCGCATCGGTCAGGCGGAGGAGGTCGCCAAAGTCATCCTGTTCCTGTGTGGCGAGGGCGCGTCCTTCATCACCGGCCAGGTTTTGGGTGTCAACGGTGGTATCGTGATCTGATTCCGGATTCCAAATTCATAATTCCGAATTGACAAGGGCATGCTGTTTCCAAAACCATAAGGAGGAATCAGCTTGTCCTTTTTGCGTAAAACCACGGCGTTGCTTTTGATGGTGTGCCTGCTGCTGCCGGGAATGGCCCTGGCGCAGCGTCCCCTGGAGGAAGGCACGCCTATGACGCTGACAAGCCCGGCGGTCATCCTGGCGGAAACGTCCACCGGGACGATCATCTTTGAAAAGAACGCCGATGAAAAGCGGGAGGTGGCGTCCATCACCAAGCTGATGACGGCCCTGCTGGTGCTGGAAGCCCTTGACCGGGGCGAGATCCACATGACGGACAGCGTGCAGGTCAGCCAGAACGCCGCCGCCATGAAGGGATCCCAGGCGCTGCTGGACGCCAACGCGGTGTACAGCCTGGAGGATCTGCTGCGCACCACCATCATGGCCAGTGCCAACGATTCCGCTGTGGCCCTGGCGGAGTATCTCTGCGGGAGTGAGGAAGCCTTCGTTTCCCGGATGAACGAACGGGCCGCCCAGCTGGGCATGACCAACACCCACTACGTCAACGCCACCGGCTACCCGCAGGACGGTCAGTACACCACCGCCCGCGACGTTTGCACCCTGTGCTGCGAAGTGTCGCGGTATCCGCTGTACACCCAGTATTCCTCCGTGTGGATCGATAAGCTGACCCATCCCGGTGGACGCGTCACCGACCTGACCAACACCAACCGCCTGGTGCGCTTCTATGAGGGCTGCGACGGCTTCAAGACCGGCTCCACCGATGCGGCAAAGTATTGTTTGGCGGCCACGGCGGAGAAGAACGGCATGCGCCTGGTGGCCATCGTGCTGGGCACGCCCGTCAGCCAGACCCGCTTCGACGAAGCCCGCGCCATGCTGGATTACGGCTTTGCCAATTACCAACGCATCGCCATCGCCAACAGGGGAGATCTGCTGGGGGAGAGCATCGCGGTGAAGGGCGGCGCGGCAGACAGTGTGGAGCTGGCCCTGGGCAGCGGCTTGTCGATGCTGCTGAAGAACGGTCAGCAAAGCGGACTGCGGCTGGAATTGTCCCTGCCTGATTCGGTAGAGGCTCCCATCAGTGAGGGCGATGTGATCGGCACGGTGAACGTGCTGCTGGATGGGCAGGCCATTGCGAAGCTGAGCTGCGTGGCGGCGTCGAATGTGCCGCGCCCGGGGTTCATTGAGGGACTGTACCGCATTCTTGAAAACTGGCGCTGACAGTCAAAGGCCGCTGCATCATCGACGGTGCAGCGGCCTGATATCATTTCTGTACGTACTTCCGGTAGCGGATGACCGGCGTCCCGAAGGAGCCGTTATAGGGCAGCGCTTCATAGCCCCGCAGGAGGAGCTCCTTGTTGATTACCGAAGGCCAGGGCTGGTCGCCAGGAACGTCAAGGATGACGCCGCCTGGCCTGCAGACGCGTTCCAGCTCCGTGAGCTCAGCGTCCAGGCTGTCGCCCACCACATGCCCGGAAATCACCACATCGAAGGTGCCATCCGGGTAGGGGAGATTTTCGCAGAAGCCGTCCGTCACGCGAAGATTGCTTATGCCCCGTCGTCCTGCTTCCGTCCGCAGATAGTGGCGCAGGGTCTCCACCGGCTCCACGGCATAGACCTCCTTTGCCTTCTCTGCTGCTGCAAAAGCCAGACGGCCATTGCCGCTGCCCACGTCCAGCACCCGCTTGCCGGTCAGGTCAGCCAACTCATACAGCCGCGCCTTGTCCCATCCGTACACGAAGGGACACTTCTCCTGCATCACCTCCGGGGTGGTGTAGGTCACAAAATCCTCCATCCAGGAAAGCACGGCAATTTCGCACCGGCGCAGCTCCTCCGCAGACGCAGCAGGGGCCTCGGCTTCCAGGTGATGCAGCCTGTCCGCATGCTCAGGGAGCAGATGCGCCATATACCACAGCACCGCCGGATGTGCCCGGAGCGCCGTGCCCAGCTCGGCAGCGACAGAATCTCCGCAGCTGCACAGGTATTGCAGCTGAAAGCGCTCCATCAGCAGCAGACAGTTGAAATCATATTCCTCTACATTGATCCAGCCAAGCGCCATGGGGTACCTCCTTGCGTGTTTGGCATAAGTATATCACGGTGGTTGGCGGGCGGCAAGTGTTCCGCTGGTATAAAAAACGGCCCGGCCAAAGCCGAACCGCTTGTTTCAGAACATCAGTCGTTGGTGTAGTTATCGAAGTAGCCCTGGATGTAAACGATGGGCGTACCCTTATCGCCGGAGCCGCTGGTCAGGTCGCACAGGGAGCCGATCAGGTCGGTCAGGCGGCGGGGCGTGGTGCCCTGGGCAGCCATCTGGCCCACCAGGGAAGAGCCGTCCTTCTCGCTGATCTTGGCCTTGATGGCGGCCTGCAGCTCGGCGCCGGAGAGGCCGGCGAAGTCATTGTCCGCCAGGTACTTCAGCTTCAGCTCGTTGGGGGTGCCCTCCAGGCCCACGGTGTAGGCAGGGGAGACCACCGGGTCGGCCAGCTCCCAGATCTTGCCCACGGGATCCTTGAAGGCGCCGTCGCCGTAGACCATGACCTCCATATGCTTGCCGGTCAGGGTCAGCAGACGGGCCTGGATATCCTCCACCAGATCCTGGCAGGCGCGGGGGAAGAGCTTCACGGTATCCTCGGTGGCCTTGTTTGATCCCAGCAGACCATAGCGCTCGTTGCAGCCGGAGCCGTCAACGGGGGCGGTCATGATGTCATCCAGGCCATAGACACGCTCGGCGCCCGCAGCCTTCAGCAGACGCTTGGTGCGTGCGCGGGTGTGGATGTCGCAGGTCAGCACATTCTTGGTGTAGGCGAGGATGGCGCGGGGATCGTTGGCGAAGACAACCTCGACCTCAGCGCCCATCTCACGGATCAGGCCGGAGTAATACTCCACATAGTCCACGCCGGTGAAGGGGTGCTTGATGTAGCCGAAGAGCTCGCGGTACTTCTCCAGGCTCAGCACATCGCGGTAGGGATCCACATTGTGCTTGTCCATCAGATCCCAGTCGATGAGGTGGTTGCCGACCTCGTCGGAGGGGTAGGAGAGCATCAGGACAACCTTCTTGCAGCCCTTGGCGATGCCGCGCAGGCAGATGGCAAAGCGGTTGCGGGAGAGAATGGGGAAAATGACGCCCACGGTCTCGCCGCCAAGCTTGGCGCGGACGTCGGCAGCGATGCTGTCCACGCTGCAATAGTTGCCCTGCGCGCGGGCGACGATGGCCTCGGTCATGCAGACCACGTCACGGTCGCGGGGGGTGATCTCACCATTCTTCATCGCTGCGGCGACAGAGGCAACGACGATCTCCGCCAGGTTGTCGCCCTCGCGGATGATGGGGGCACGAACGCCCATAGAAACGGTACCAAGCATGCGGCTCATACAGAACACTCCTCGTCAGAACGCTGGTCGATTCATCCGGACGCAGCGTCGGTTTGCGGCACATAGCCGAATAAGCCTTTTACTTCAGCATTATAATACAGAATTGCGCTGAGGGAAAGAGCAAAATTGCAAAATCTGCGTTTTTTTTTCGTATTTTCACGTATTTTCACATCAGAGGGCTCTGTGCGATGCTTATTTTATACAAAGAGGGGTGCTTTCATACGCCGCAGATGAGCGTAACGGGGCGGAGAGCAAATAGATAACGGAAGGTTCCCACAGGTTCTGTCCCCGGCTGGGGAGAATTTCCGGCGGCTGAGCCGTTGCCAGATTCGACGGAATCTGCTATAATATCTGTATTACATCATAAGCGAGGATCCTGCCATGTTTGAAAAGATACTTGAGAAGATCCGGGCGGCGGATACCATTATCCTGCACCGCCATACCAATCCTGATGGCGACGCCCTGGGCAGCCAGATCGGCCTGAAGCACATCCTCATGGAGAATTTCCCGGAGAAGAAGGTGCTGATGGTGGGCGACGAAGCGGGCCGCTATGCCTTCATGGCCGATTCGGTCATGGATGAGGTGGCGGATGCCGTCTTTGAGGATGCGCTGGCCATCGTCCTGGATTGCTCGGCAAAGAAGCTGATCAGTGACGATCGCTACACCCGGGCGAAGGAGACGGCCCGCATCGACCACCATATCTTCTGCGAAAAGATCTGTGATGTGGAGGTGCAGGACACCTCCTTCGAGAGCTGCTGCGGGATGATTGCCGCCTTTGCGAAGGAATGCGGGCTGAAGCTGAACCCTGCTGCAGCAACGGCGCTGTATACCGGCATGATCACCGACTCCGGCCGTTTTCGCTACGACGCAACCAGTGCGCGCACCCATGAGCTGGCCGCCTTCCTGATGCATCAGCCCATCGACACGAACGAGATCTACCGCAACCTCTACGCCACGGACTATGCCATGATGAAGCTGCGGGCACAGTTTGTGCTGAAAATCCGTTTCACGGAAAAAAACGTTGCCTATATTTATACCACCCGGGAGGAGCTGGCGGAGCTGGATTCCGATCTGTTCGGGGTCAGCCGCGGCATGGTCAGCACCATGAGCGATATCCGTGGCGTGGACATCTGGGCCAACTTTACCGAAACGGACAGGGGCGTGCTGTGCGAGCTGCGCTCCAGCCGGTTTAACATCAACCCCATCGCTGTCAGGTACGGCGGCGGCGGACATGCCAAGGCCAGCGGCGCAACCCTGCGCGACCGCGAGGAGGCCATGGCGATGCTGCGTGACCTGGATGCAATGATGGGAGGAGAAGAAGCATGAGTATGGAGAAAATGACGGCCATCCTTGAGAAGATCAGGGAATATGACCGGATCCTGCTGTTCCGCCATATCCGTGTGGATGGCGACTGTGTGGGCGCTACCAAGGGTATGAAGGACATCATCCTGTCCACATGGCCGGACAAGGAGGTGCTGATCATCGACGATGAGCATTCCGATTTTCTGGCCTTCCTTGGGCCGGACGACGAGACGGACGACGACATGCCCGCCGGATATACCCGCTACGAGAATGCCCTGTACGAGGATGCGCTGGGCATTGTCATTGATGTGGCAGGCCCTGACCGCGTCAGCAACCCCAAATTTGTGCTGTGCAAGGAAGTCATCAAGATCGACCATCACATTGACCGGGAGCCCTTCGGCGACATCAGCTGGGTGGAGGAGGATCGTTCCTCGGCGTGTGAGATGGTGGCGGCCTTCTATGCGGCTTTCCGGGATCAGCTGAAGATGAGCACCCACGGCGCAACCTGCCTGTACACCGGCATGGTGACCGACTCCGGGCGCTTCATGTATGAGGGCGTAAAGGGCGATACCATGCGTCTGGCGGGCCTGCTGTTGGACAAGGGCATTGACACGGAGACCCTGTATGCCCACCTGTACCTGAAGGAGGCGGAGGTGCTGAAGTTTACCTCCTGGGTCTATGAGAACATGAAGGTCACGGCCAATGGCGTTGCCTATATTTTTGTGGACGAGGGAACCCGTGCGCGTTTCAAGCTGAGCATGGAGGAGGCCAGCAACTCTGTCGGCTATCTTTCCGGCATCAGGGGTGTGCTGTGCTGGCTGGCTTTCATTGAGACTCGCGAGAACATCCGCGTCCGCCTCCGCTCCCGTTTCATGACGGTGAATGAGCTGGCGGAGAATTACAATGGCGGCGGTCACGCCTGTGCCAGCGGCGCGACGGTTTACAGCCTTGACGAAATGAACGCGTTGATCGCCGATGCTGACAAGCGCGTGAAGGAATACAAGGAGAACAACGACGGATGGCTGTAAGGCAGATGAAGATTGCAATCACCAACGACGACGGCATCCAGGGTGAAGGCATCCGCCGCCTGGTGCAGTGGGCGCAGAAGCTTGGCGAGGTGTGGGTGTTTGCGCCGAAGGTGGAGCAGAGCGCCAAATCCCATGCCATCGAAATCCACAAGCCCTTCGAGGCGAAGGAGACCACGTTCCCCGGTGCAGCCCGTGCCTGGGCGGTGGACTCCACACCGGCGGACTGCATCCGCTTTGCCATCTTGGGCCTGCATGAGCAGTTTGACCTGGTGATTTCCGGCGTCAACCGCGGCCTGAATATCGGTCAGGACATCATGTACTCCGGCACGGTGAGCGCCGTGTTTGAGGCGGGTGCGCTGGGCACCTGCGGTCTGGCCCTGTCCACCGACCCGGAGAGCTTTGATGACGCCTTTGCCCACCTTGATGCGGTATGGAGCTACCTGACGGAGCATAACCTGTTCAGCCGCAACAGGCTCTGGAATGTGAACATCCCCATGGGTACGACGGGTGAGTTCCGACTGACCCGGCAGGGCGGCCCGTACTACTCTGATGACTTCGGTCCGCTGGAAAACGATATGTACACCCCCCTGGGCAAGCCCGTGTGGGTCACCCGCAACGATGAGACGCTGGACACCGACACAGTGCTGCATTATAGGCATATCTCCGTCACTCCGCTGACCATTGACAGGACAAATCTGGCTGTTTTTGATGAGCTGACGGAATAAGGAAATAAGCGAATATAAATGGAGCCGCATCCTTTTGACGGGATGCGGCTCCTTTGTTATGCGGGGAAAAATTACTCGTTGGGCAGCTGCACATCGTACAGACCGGCGGGGAACTGGGACACGCCGATCTTGGTGATGTCAGAGATGTAGGAAACGTTGGAGGTGCTCATGGTGGTGTAGGTGTTGTAGGTGCCGATGTAGAACTGGCCGACCTCGCCCAGATCAGCCACGAAGGTGCAGCGCTCGGCGTCCCAGGTGTAGGGAACAGAGGGAGCAGCCTCGATCTTCTGGGTGTTCTTCAGGGAGCCATCGTCCTTGGTGTAGGTGGTGATGTTGATGTAAGCCTTGACGCCATCCTTCAGGCAGTACAGGTAGTAGCCGCCCTCGGTCGCCTCAACATAGACGGGCGCAGCGTCAGACAGGTATGCGGAGGTGGCCAGGTAGTTGCCGGACATTTCGCCGGTCAGGTACAGCATGGCAGGCTCGGCCAGGCCGTTCTGCTGCAGGGCAAAGACATACGCCTTGCCGACCTCAGGAGCTTCCACCTTCTCGGGCACCATGACGGCGAAACCAGCAGGGAACTGGGACGCGCCGATCTTGGTCACGTCGGAGATGTAGGAAACATTGGAGGTGCTGATGGTGTTGTAGGTGTTGTAGGTGCCAAGGTAGTACTGGCCCAGATCGCCCAGGTCGGCGACCATGGTGCCGCGCTCGGCGTCCCAGGTGTAGGGAACGGAGGGAGCGTCCTCGATCTTCTGGGTGTTCTTCAGGGAACCATCGTCCTTGGTGTAGGTGGTGATGTTGACGTACTTCTTGGACTCGCCGACCATGAAGTAGATGTAGTAGCCGCCTTCGGTCTCCTCCAGGTACACATCAACTGCTTCCAGGATGCTGGCGGAGGTGGCCAGGTAGTTACCGGACATTTCGCCGGTCAGGTACAGGGTGGAGCCGAGGTTGTTCTGGTTCAGGGCGAACTTGTAGGGCACGCCGACCTCGGGGTTCTCAACGTACAGCACGCCGGTGGTAGCGACAGCAGGCACATTGTGGGTGAAGGAGACGGTCTGGGTCTCGCCCGCAGCGTTGCTGATGGTGCCGGTCAGAACATAGACGACCTCGACAGGGGACTTCTCGTTCACGTCGATGGTGACGGTCTTGTTATCGTTGACGATGATCTTGACCGCATCGGTATCAACAGACCAATGAATGGGGTATTCAACGCCGCCGATGTTCACAACAGCGACGAGCTGGTAATCCACAACGGTGGTTTCGGGAGAATCCTTGTACATTGCGCGCAGGTAGGAACGGGCGGCAACCAGATCAGCGTCGGTTTCAGCAAGGGCGACGCAGGCGGTGCAGCACAGTGCCAGCAGCGTGATAAGAGCAATCAGTTTCTTCATGGTGATGACTCCTTCTGTGCGTTAGTCGTGAATGGTGATGTTGTTGTAGGTGAGAACCTTCACCTGGTGGTGTCCGTCGAAGAAATCCACCACGCCGCGGACGTCAATGGTCTTGCCCAGGAAGGCGTCGGCGGTGACGAGGTTCCCCTGGGTGTCGGTGAGCACCGCTGTACGGACATAAACGGTCACGCCGTTCTGCTCGCAGGTGAGGGTCATCGCGCCGTTGGAGGAGGAATCCTCGTTGTCGGTGGTGTAGACGTCCTTGACGACAAGGCCGCGCATCTCTATGGAGGTGGCAACAGCCAGTTCAGCGTAGGGGAAAGCCCTTTCGCTGTCCTCATCCTTCAGCGTCACGGTGCCATTGGCAAAGGTGGCTGCGTCGGTGAGGACGTAGGCGGGGTGATGGCCTTCGGACAGCAGCTGGATGTTGCCGGGATCCTTGGGCTTCATCATCCGGTAGGTGAGGCCGGAAACCTGCCAGGTGCCGCCGGCTTCGTAATACTGAACAGTGCCGACGATGCGAACCTCGTTGCCCACATTCAGGATGCTCAGCCCCTTGCCGGACAGGCCGAAGCCATAGTATACGGACATGCCGTAGTACAGCCCGGATTCGGGGTCGAAGCTCTCGACGTAGACGGCGTTGCTGCTGTTCATCGTCACCACGCCGTTGAAGGCGACCTTGATGCCGTTGTAGGCCTCCAGGTTGGTGCGCAGCTCACGCAGGGTCAGTTCGACGGCGTCGCCGTAATAGAAGTCGGGGTCGGGTTTGCCGGAGTGGACGTTCAGCTTGAGAGCGCGTGCCTGGTTGAGTGCGGCCATGCAGGTGCTGCCGTAACGGTTGTTGGCCGTGGAATTGGCAATGCACAGGCCGTTTTGCAGCAGCTCCAGATTAAGGCAACGGTAGGCTGCGCCCTCTTCGGGCTGATACCAGACCCAGACGAGGTAGCGGTCGCCGGTGGAATCCAGGTTCCAGGCGCCGTTGTCACTCTCGACGATGATGGAAACGGCGTTTTCCAGCGCGCTGCGGGTGTAGGCAGCGGCGGCTTTGCCGTATTCCTCGATCTTACCGGTGGTTTCGGGGGTGTTGACGGCCAGGAAACGGGCCTTGAGGACGCCGTTTTCCGTCACGCCGCGGGCGTAGAAGTGGACGGTGTCGCCGTCGATGAAGGTTTTCACCGTCACCTCGGCCTTGACCGTTTCCGAGGTTATGTTCAGCCCGAGCTGCCCTGCGTAGTCAACGTATTCAGAAGACTCCGCAGGGGCTTCGGCCAGCGCAGATACGCCGGAAAGCAGCAGCAGCAGGCTCAGAAGAATGCTCAGGCATTTCACTCTGATATTCATAGACATGCTTCAGATCGATTTACCAGACGGCGAACTCGCACTCGTCCATGGCGTCGGAGAAGGCATCGTCCAGAGCGGACTCGATGTCGGTGGCGGGCAGGCAGATGGTGATGATGTTGCCGGCCTGCTGACGGGCCTCAGAGGAGCCGTTGAAGGCGGGGGAGGTGTAGTAGGCGTCCTGCTGCTCCAGACAAACCTTGGCGGACAGGGCCGCAATGAAGTTACCGCCGTCAGCGCCGTTCAGGAACTCGGCATAGACCTCGTTTTCGGCAACGCTCTTCAGGACGGGCACGTAGCCGGAGGCCATGGAGAACTCAGCCTGGAACTCGATGGTGGTGGTCAGGTACTTGACGAACAGCCAGGAAGCGGCAACCTCCTGGGGGTTGGCCTTCTTGAAGATGCACAGGGAGGGACCCTGAGAAATGACCTTGGGATTGGAGGGGTTGGCCTGAGGAATGGTGGCGATGCCGACCTCGAAGGGGTAGGCGCCGTCAGCACCCTTCTCGGGACGCTGGTGGGTAGCGCCGGCAGAGGAACCGATGGACATGTAGGAACGGGTGCCGCTGGAGGCGACGAACAGACCGGAGGTGTAAGCACCGTACAGGGACTGGGTGGTCAGGTAACCCTGCTGGTACCAGCTGTTGAAGCGGCGGACGAACTCACGGTTCGTCTCGTTGTCGAACAGGAACCAGGGATCTTCAGCCACGGTGTAGGGGCTCTGCAGCTGCTCACACATGGTGATGAACCAGTTAGCCTCAGAGTCGTAGCCCAGGGGGATGCAGGTGGGGTCGATGGCCTTGATCTGGGCACAGACGGCCTCCAGCTCGTCCCAGGTGGTGGGCACGGCAATGTTGTTGGCCTCGAAGAAGGTCTTGTTGTAGTACAGGACCTCGGTGGACTTGGACATGGGCAGGGTGTACATCAGGCCGTCGCCGTACTGGCGGCCCTCGTTGTAGTAGCCCTCAATGAAGTCAGCCTGCTGCTCGGCGGTCAGGCCCATGATCTCGGTGGAGCCGTCAGCGCGGGTCACCACAGCAGTGCTGTTGATGTAGGCATCCAGGGGCTGCACCGCACGGGCCAGGTTGTACATGGCAACATGATCCGGGTAGCAGTAAGCGATGTTGGGCTGACCGCCGACGGTGATCTCAGTTTTGATCTGGTCACGCACGTCGTCATAGCCGCCCAGGGAGGAGTACTGGATGTGAATGTTGGGGTAGAGCAGATTGAACTCAGCGATGTAGGCGTCCAGCACCGTGGTCAGGTTGCTGCCCATGGTGTGGTAGAAGGTGATGGTGACCTCGCTGCCGTCATAGGCAACGACGTCATCGGCGGACGCAGTGACCATGCCCAGAGAGGTCAGCAGCAGGCACAGCGCCAGCAGGGTGGAGAGGAGCTTCTTCATCATGATGTGTTTCCTTCCTTCCGTAGAATGTTGATGGGGAGCGTATGTAAAAGACGGGTTCCCGTCCTTTTACCTGGGGGAGGGATCAGCCCTTGATGCCGCTGCGGCTGACACCGGACATGATGTACTTGCGCAGGAACACAAAGACCATGAACAGGGGGAACGAGACCATGGTGACGGCGGCCATCTGCATGGGGAAATGCGTTTCGCCGGTGGCGTCCTTCATGCTGGCGCCGCGCAGACCGTTGGTGATCAGACGCATGTCCTCGGACTTGGTGACCAGGCGGGGCCAGACATAGGAGTTCCACGCGCCCATCATCTTCAGGATCGTGATGGAAATGAGCGTCGGGAGGGCAAGGGGTACCATAACCTTCCAGAGGTACTTGAAGTCGCTGGTGCCATCCACCTTTGCGGCTAGATACAGCTCATTGGGAATCTGCAGGAAGTTCTGGCGCAGAAGGTAAATGTAGAATACGCTCACCAGGAACGGAACGATCAGCACTGTGTAGGTGTCCATCCAGTTGAAGGCGTTGACCGTCTGATAGTTGGTGATGGTGAACAGCTCGCCGGGGATCATCATCGTCGCCAGCAGGAAGCCGAAAAGGGCATTCTTTCCTTTGAATTCCAGACGGGCAAAGGCGAAGGCGGTGAGGATGGTAATGATCAGAGACAGGATGGTGGACACAATACCGACATAGGCTGTGTTGAGGAACAGACGGCCCAGGTTTGCGGCCTGGAAAGCGTCGGCGTAGTTTTTCAGCTGAATCAGCCGCGGCCAGAAGGTAGGCACGTTCAGTTTGTACTCTTCCAGCGTCTTCAGGGAGGAGATAATCATCCAGTAGAAGGGGAAGATGACAATCAGTGCCATGAGCAGCAGGAAGGCATAGGTGATAATGCCCATGATCGTCCTGCGGATGCGGCTGCTGGTGGACAGCTTATTGCTGCCTGATGGGGCAAGCTTCTTTTCTGCAATCGTCGTCATGCGGCACCTCTCAATAATGTACGCGCTTCTTGCTGACCCAAAGGTTGATGAAGGTGACAACAAGAATGATACCAAACAGGATGATGGCGGCAGCGCTGGCGAGACCCTCGCGGTTCTGGGCGAGAGAATCGTAAATGAAGCCAACCATGGTGTTGAGGCGTCCGGGGGCGTCCGGCGGACCCATCTTATCGCCGAAGACGCCGACGATACTGGTGTATTCCTTGAAGCCGCCGATGAAGCCGGTGATGATGACATAAGCCAGCATCGGGGACAGAAGCGGCACGGTGATACGGGTGAAGACACGCCAGCGGGGAGTGGAGTCGATCTTCGCTGCGTCGTAGTACTGCTTGTTGATGGCCTGCAGGCCGCCCAGCAGTACCAGGATCTTGAAGGGCAGAGCGTTCCAGACGATGTAGACTGTCATGACGAACATATTTGCCCACTCAGGAGAGTTGGAGTTAATCCAGGAAACATAGTGATCCTTGCCGGTGAAGATCTGAAGGATGTTGTTGACGATGCCTACGGACGTCAGGTTCTCATTGGGGGTGCCCAGGGCCGAGCCGACCACGTTGAACATGGCTGCGAAAACCATGCCGATGGCGATGGAGTTGGTCACATAGGGCAGGAAGAAGATGGTCTGCAGGGTCTTCTGCAGGGGCTTGATGGAGTTGAGCGCCACGGCGATGAGCAGCGCCAGAAAGGTGGAGATCGGCACCGTCAGCACGCACAGAAGGAGCGTATTCTTCAGCGTCAGGGTGAACTTCTTATAGGTAATTACCTTTTCAAAATTCTCCAGACCGAACGTGAAGGTCGCGCCGCCGGCAGCCTTCATGCCGCTATAGCCCTCCAGGAAGGCCAGACGCACGGTATTGATGATCGGCCAAACCGTGAAAACCAGCAGCAGAACCAGCGCCGGCGCCAGGTAAAGCCATGCTTTCCATTGATGCTTGCTGTCTACCATATCACTTCACCTCGCTGGGACGGATGCGCTTCTCGTCCTGGGCGCCGAAGAGGAAGACCTTGTGGGGCTTGAGAGAGAAGGCAACGGTGTTGCCGGAGATGGCAAGACGGTCATCGGCATCGATGATGGCGCGGATGATCGGATTCTCGGAGGCCTCGCTGCTGCACACGATGCTCACGTCACGGCCCATGACCTCAACGTTGCTGAGCTGGCAGGTCAGGGGGCCGTTGGCGTCCAGCACAAAGCCCTCGGGGCGGATGCCAACATGCACATCCTGATCAGCTACGCCGGGGACGTCCAGCACGGCGCTTTCGCCGATGAAGAGCTTGCCGCCCCGGACAGTGCCCTTGAAGATGTTGATCGGAGGCGTGCCCAGGAACTTGGCCACGAACAGGTTCGCCGGATCGTTATAGACCTCCTGGGGCTTGCCGATCTGCTGCAGCACACCCAGCTTCATCACAACGATCATGTCGGAGATGGACATGGCCTCCTCCTGATCGTGGGTGACGAAGACGGTGGTGATGCCGGTTTCCTTCTGGATGCGGCGGATCTCCTCGCGGGTCTGCAGGCGCAGGCGGGCGTCCAGGTTGGACAGGGGCTCGTCCAGCAGGAGCACGCGGGGCATCTTGGCCAGCGCACGGGCAATGGCCACGCGCTGCTGCTGACCGCCGGAAAGCTCGGAGGGCTTGCGGTCCATCAGCTCGTCGATCTGCACCAGCTTTGCCACCTGGTAGGCGCGCTCGATCATCGCTTCCTTGGTCATCTTATCCTTGCCGCGCAGGTTTTGGAGGGGGAAGAGGATGTTCTGCTTGACCGTCAGGTGGGGATACAGGGCGTAATTCTGGAACACCAGGCCGATGCCGCGATCCTCGGGGGCGACCTCGGTCACGTCCTCGTCACCGAAGAAGATCTGACCGCCGGAGGGCTTCTGAAGGCCGGAGATCATATACAGCGTGGTGGACTTGCCGCAGCCGGAGGGGCCCAGCAGACCGATGAGCTGGCCATCGGGAATGGTGAAGGAGAAATCGTTGACCGCGATGACCTCTTCGCCGGACTTCTTGTTGCGGCTGGGGAAGATCTTCGTGAGATTCCGCAGTTCAATATGCATGCGTGCTTCAATCCTTTCGATCCGTTGTTATGAGTATACGGAGGAAGCGGCCTTTTCGGCAGCGAGCTTCTTTTTGTATTCGAGCACCTGCTCGGGGGTATCGAAGATCATCTGGCTGGCCAGGTCAACCACGGCTGTGACGGCCATCTTGTCATGGAGGGCAGCGTTTTCATGGCTGACGATGAGGGTGATGACCTGGGCGACAAGAAGAACCAGGGCAATGAGCAGGAAGATGGGGCTGCCCATGCTGCTGATGACATACATCGCCGCCATGGCAAGGGGCATTGCGCCGACGGCGAATTTGCCCAGCACCGTGCGGACAAAGAGCGCCATGGGGCGGATGCGCACGTTTTGCACATGCATCACGCCCAGACCGAAAACCTTTTTGCCAATGGTCTGTCCGTTACCCAGGAACATGGGCACACCGAATTCCAGCACAAGGAAGGCGCCCAGCAGGCCAAACGTGACGATCAGCAGGGAAAGGGAGGCGACCATCTGGTACGCGTAAACGGCGTCCGCATCCGCCGCGATGGCGGCATTGGCGGCGATGATGGCTTCCGTTTCCGCTTCTGTCAGTGTGTCCTCGGCCTTGTAGGCCATCTCCTGGGTAATGCCGTACTCGGCAGCGACGCGGTCGTAGGCCTCGTTCACGGTTTGCTGATACCGGTCATAGCCTGTGCACCAGGAAAGGGCGCAGAACAGGCCAGTTGCCAGCACAAGGAGAAGGATTGCGTCCAACAGAAACGCTGAAGCACGCTTCCACATGCTGGCCTTCTGCAAATCAATAATCATGGCATCGCCATCCTTTGGGATTACATATTCGTGACACCGGATTGGTACATTTCATTATACACGAAACACAGAAAAAAATCCATAGGAAATACTGTATTTTGATGAAAATTGACTGGATACATCAGAAGGTCAGAGAATCAGAAGAAATCAGAGACGGGTAATGATCGGCCCGAGCTGCTGCCAGTCATCTCCCTCGTACTCGTACCGGCAGGCATTTCCGGGGAGGAGAAGCGGGTGCAGTGTCGGGTCTGCGGCAGCCTGATGGTCAGGGGTGAGCGCGGTGTGCATGTACAGCGTCGCCATCCCTGCATTCTGCGCCCCGGCGATGTCTGTTTCTCTGTCGTTGCCGATCATGAGGCATTTTCCGGCGGTAAGCCCGTGGGTATCCAGGAGTGCATGGTAAAAACGGATGTCCGGCTTGCGGAAGCCGAAGTCAGAGGAGAGCAGAATGCCGCTGAACTGATCCTCCAGCCCCAGCAGACGCAGTTCATAGGCGGTAAAGACTGCCTGCGCGTTGCTCAGGAGCCAGAGCCGGTAACCCGCCTTGCGCAGGTCAGCCAGGGCCTTCAAAACCCCGGGATAAAGACGTATATATTCAATAGAAGAAATCCGGAACAGCTGCGCGGCATTGACGCCCAGCGCTGCGGCATTCTCAAGGACGCCTTTGCAGCGGAAAAGGTCAGCCATGACCTCTTCGAAGGGAATGTCCGGGAAGCATTCATAGTTCTGACCAGCCCTGGCCTCGCGGGCTTCCATGGCGGCGGAAAAGGCGGCGTGCAGTTCAGGGCCGGAGTAATGTGCGCCGTAGAAGCCCAAATACAGGGCTGTTTTTTCCCATACAAGGTCGCTTTCTTCGGTGTGAATGTCCACCAGGGTGCCATAGAGATCGAAAACGAGATCGGTAAAGCGCATGTCGAAGCCTCCTGCGGTGATGTTCAATGGCATTATAGCACATTTTTCGTCAACCGACACGATTTCGGCGGATATTCCGGTGGAAAATGAAGGGGCGTCGTTGCAGAGAAACGGAAAAACAGCCCACACGATGCTGTGCAGGCTGCTTTTTACAGATGGGGGTCATATCAGTCATTGTCGGTAACGAGGATCTCGCTGATGGGAACCTCCAGAATGGCGGAGAGGGCAACGAGATTATCAATGGTTGGCAGCGTTTCGCCGTGCTGCCATTTATAGATGGTCTGGGGCGTGGCGAAGCCCAGCAGGCGCTGGAGCTGGCGCACGGTCAGGCCGCGGGCCTCGCGCAGGGCGGAAATCTTCTCGCCCGTGCGCCGCATGTTGACAACAGGTAATTGCATCACGAATCCTTTCCGGCGTCCGTCAGGCGGCAGAGGACGCCATGAAGTTATTGGCCTGGAAATAAGGGAACGGTCGTCAGCTTTTTCGGACATGAGCAATGTATACAACACCTCCATGCAAAAAGCCGCCCGTCCTGCAACGGACGAGCGGCATACAGATACAACAGGCAGAGTCCGACTCAGGGGAGAGTCCGGGCGTCTGCGACATCTGAACCATCCGTGTACAGGTACGTCAAAACAGGATGCAGCTTCTCCAGCAGCATCATGGGGCGGTTCTCACAAAGTGCGAGGCGTACAAATGTAATGATCATCCCGGATTCTCCTTTCTTTTAGAATTCCTCCACAGTATAGCACACTTTTCCTGATTTGTCATTCTACTGCTGGTATAATTTTTGATATTTTGCAGGATTTATACTTGATAATACAACGTGGAGGACAAAAATGGCAGGTCAGCAACTGACCTGCCGGGAGAGACAAACTTACAGTATATCAGATGCCGGACATACCACGCTGGCGGTCAGCGCAGCATCCGTCATCCAGAAATGATTTCCTGCCGATGCAAAGCCCGCAAACGCAGAAGCCGATGACGGCTACCAGCAGGAACAGAAGAGCGATGCCGCCGCCGCTGCCCGTGCCGACGATGGGCGTGAATACCTGGCGGAGGGCGGATGACTGCGCCATCAGCGGCTCGAAAACCCGGTCGGTCAGGATGCCGCCGAGATACAGGCCCAGGGGGATGGTGCAGTTCTGAATCGTGTCCCGGGTGGAAAACACGCGTCCCTGCATATGCAAGGGAACCGCCGTGCGCATTTTCGTGCCCCAGCAGATATTCATCAC
>JAFXDB010000144.1 GCA_017516305.1 Clostridia bacterium
ACGGACTTGGAGTCTTTCGATCCGGCTTTCTTCGCTGCCTTTACCAACAAGATCAATCTTCGTCCCCGCAAATGTCTCGGCTGGAGATCTCCTTTTGAAATCTTTTTTAATCTGCTGTTGCACTTGACTTGACAATTCAAGAATAGGAAAAAGCGCCTTTGCGCCGCTTTCGGCGGGCGAAAGCGGCTTCCAACCTTCATCATCCAGTCAGTTTTGATCAAGCGCGATAACAGGTGAAAGCATATATCCCTAACAAAACGTAAAAAACCACAAAGAGCCCGCAGCAGTCTATTGGCACAGACTGCTGCGGGCTTTGTCATCACTTGATTACCACGGGATCTCCTGGCCGGTGATCTTCAGCCAATGCTTGCGGATATCATTCTGATGCCGCACGCCGTTCTTGGGGGCGTTCTTCTGGCACTCGGTCATCGTGCGGGGGAAGTGAACGCACAGGTGGCCGTCGAAGTCGTTATCCTTGATGCTGCCGGAGAGGTGGGGCATGCAGTGCATGGACGCGATGCACCACCGGCCATCGGGCAGGCGGACGTACACAGGCTTCTCCGCCCAGGTGAACTTGCCGCCCCAGGCCGCCTTCATGGTGGCGGTATCCGCCGCCGTCAGGGGCTCGGAGTCAGCATGCTGACCAAGGGAGTAGAAGCGCAGGTAGAAGCTGGAGTTGGTGGAGGGCTCGTACACCAGCACCACCTGACCGGACTTGATGGTGGGCTTGATATCGTCATACCAGTGCAGCAGCTGCACCTGGGAGACGGAGGGGCCGCCGCCGTTGCCGGTCATGCCGCCGCTGCCGGCAGTGTCCTCGGGCAGCTCGGTATCGCCGGTGACGCAGTTGCCGGAGTAGAGCTTCGTCTGGGTCTGCACGCCCGCGATGCCGTCCGCCGTCAGGCCGTTGCGCTTCTGGAAGGCGATGACCGCCGCATAGGTGGTCTCGTCAAAGTAGCCGTTGATGTTGACGGAATACTTCAGGGTGGAGAGCATCTGCTGCAGGCGGATCACCGCGTTGCCGGTGGAGCCCAGCTGCAGGTTGGTGTAGGTCTCGGTGGTGGTGCCGCCGGCGGAGATGCCGTTGGCAGGGATGGCGTCCACGGAGAAGAGCACCTTATAGGTAGCTTCCGTGCCCATACCGTTAGCCGTCAGGCCATTCTTGACCTGGAAGGCACGCATGGCCAGCTCGGTGTTGGGGCCGTACTTGCCGTCCACCACATCGTTCAGATACCCCAGATCCTTCAGGCGCTGCTGCACGTCCTTGACGTCCTCGCCGCTGCAGCCATCATAAAGGTTGCGCTCGGGGTAGGGCTGGGAGGTGGGAGACTGCGTGGGCGTGGAATTCTGGGCAGGAAGGGCGCTGTCGGAGAAGAGCTTCTTGTAGGTTTTCGCACCGGCAATGCCGTCAGCGGTCAGGCCGTTGCGCAGCTGGAAGGCCGCCACAGCCGCGCCCGTCGCGCTGCCGAAGACGCCGTCCGCCTTGCCGGAAAGATAACCCAGCGCCATCAGACGCACCTGCAGCAGCACCACGTCATCACCCGTGTCGCCCAGGCGCAGGGTGCGGGTCGGGATAGCCTGCTGCGTGGGGGTGGGAGTGGGCGTGGGAGTCGCCTCGCTGTCACCGCTGTATGCGGGGATGGCGTCGGCGCTGTAAAGCTTGTCAGCCGTCTTGGGGCCGACCTTGCCGTCCACGGTCAGGCTGTTGCGGGCCTGGAAGAAGCGCACTGCCTCGGTGGTGCCGGAGCCATACACACCGTCGATGCTGCCCGCATAGTATCCCAGCTCCGCCAGGCGGTTCTGCACGGACTTGACCTCGTTGCTCTCATCGCCGGGACGCAGGACGGACGTGGGCTTGCCCGTGGGGATGGGGTCGGGCTCGGGCTGCACGGTGCTGCCCGCGTCGATGGCGGCGTTGGAGAAGAGCACCATGAGCGTGTTGGGGCCGCAGACGCCGTCCACGGTCAGCTTGTTGCGGCCCTGGAAGGCCTTCATGGCCGTGATGGTGCCGCTGCCGTACACACCGTCAAGCTCGCCCGTGTAGTAGCCCAGCGCAGCCAGGCGCACCTGCACGGACAGCACGTCATCACCCACCATGCCCTCGCGGAGGGTACGGTCATCGCTGGGGACGTCGGGCATCTGCTCCTCGCTGCCCAGGGCACCGGAAGAGAAGAGCACCTGAGAGGTCTTGGAGCCCACCTTGCCGTCCACCGTCAGGCCGTTATTCTCCTGGAAAGCGCGCACAGCTGCTTCCGTGCCGGAGCCATACTGGCCGTCGGAAGCGCCGGTGTAGTAATCCAGCTCCTTCAGGCGATCCTGCACATACTGCACATCCAGACCGGACATGCCCGGACGCAGGATGCGTTTGGGGATGCCGTATTCCAGGTTCTCGTCATTGGCGGGCGGGGGCGTGGTCGCAATGGGCCCGCTGATGACGTTGCCGTTCGCGTCAAAATAGGATTCCAGCTTCTTGAGCGTCAGGGGACCGGCCTTGCCGTCCGCCTCCAGGCCCACGGTCTGCTGGAAGGCCACCACCGCCTTGTGGGTATCGGCGCCGAACACGCCGTCCGCCTTGGGCAGATCAAAGCCCAGGGCGATCAGCGCCTTCTGCAGCGTACGCACACGGCTGCCGGACACGCCGTACTCCATCTTGTGGTAATTGCCGCCAAAGAGGCCCTTCACCACGGGCGTCGCGCTGTCGGAGCTGCCGCCGTTGCCGGACGCATCCGAGGCGTTGGCCAGGTCGCTGACCTTGATGCCGGTCAGCAGCAGCAGCTGATACTGGGTGGCCGCACCGGCCTTGCCGTCGGCGATCAGGCCCACGGAATCCTGGAACGCCTTCACTGCGCGCTCCGTTCCCTGGCCATAGCTGCCGTCGATTTCGCCGGTGTAGTGGCCCGTGGCGGTCAGGGCCTGCTGCAGGCGCACGACCTCCTCGCCCGTTGCGCCGCGCCGGAGGATCTCCGCCAGGCCCGTGCTCATCATCAGCATCATCAGCGCCAGCGCCATGGAAAGCACGCGCACGATCCGCTTTGTCATCATTGTCCTTCCCTCCTGAGTATTTCTCCATCCGGGGGATGTGTTGATTCATTCATCAGTATAGCACACATTCCCCGTTTTGTAAACAAATGTGACGAATTTGTTACACATCCATCAGCCGCAGCAGCTCCGACGGATGCTGCACCAGCGCCTCCGCGCCGCTTTCCTGCAGCTCCTGCGCCGTGCGGAAGCCCCACAGGGCACCCACCGGATGCATTCCGGCAGCCAGGGCACAGCGCATGTCCACCGCCGTGTCCCCCAGGTAGAGGAAATCACCTGGGGCAATGCCCATTTCTGCCGCAACCGCAACGGCTCCGGCGGGGTCAGGCTTGACCGGCACGCCCTCCATCTGCCCCCGCACCACCCGGAAGGGCACCTCCGGGAAGAAGTGGCGGACGACATTCTTCGTGTCCGCATCGGGCTTGTTGGAAAGCACCGCCAGGGCGATCCCCGCTGCTGCCAGGGCGCGGAGCATCTCCGGTACGCCCTCATAGGGCTGCGTGATGACCAGATTGTGCGTCTCATAATATGCCTGGTACGTCTGCCGGACAGCGGGCGCCAGCTCCTGACGCTCCCGGACGCAGCGCTCGGACAGCACCTTTGCC
Source organism: Clostridia bacterium (assembly GCA_017516305.1). Taxonomy (GTDB): domain Bacteria; phylum Bacillota; class Clostridia; order Christensenellales; family Aristaeellaceae; genus UBA11524. Next base: position 3,645 of record JAFXDB010000144.1, read on the forward strand.
CCGTTGCCCACCAGATACCGGTACGCCTCCACCGGCCACTCCGGCAGGTCATGCAGGCGCAGGGCACGGTTCATGGCGGCAGCGATGTCCGCCAGCGTATCGGTGAGGGTACCATCCAGATCAAACAAAACCGCCTCGTACATGGTTTCTCCTTCGTGTGTTATTCTGCCTGTGATAAAGACGTTTCAGGAACAGCTTTCCTTCCCCATCTGAAAAAAACTTCCGGGACAGCCATCCCCTGTTTCCGGGTACATTCGCTGCCGACGGCAGCAATCCCTGCTTTCCTGCTCCCCCGGCATAGAAAAACACACGCCAGGGCATGCTGACAGCAATCGAAAGGAGGCTGCTTACCATGCCCACATCCGACCGTAACGAAATCAACGGCCAGTATCGCCGTCCCCGCGCCCACTTTCCCGTTGACAGGCCCCTTCCGTCCGTACGTCCCCGGAGCCTGCTGACCGGAAGCGCCCTGCTGCTGTGCCTGGCACTGCTGATGGCCCTGGCGATGATCCCCCTGCGGGCCGGGGAGCCCGACGCCGCCGAAACCCTGCGCGATACCGGCAAGACGCTGACAGCGGAATGCGCCGTGACCCAGCAGATGACCTACGCACCCTGCGGCCACCGTGTGACCCGGCGCATCCCCCTGCCTGCAGAGCTGACCGGCAAAACGCTGACCGACCTGACCACCGCCTACGAGGGCTGGCAGGTGACCTCCTACGCCCCCGACGCGGTGGAGATGGAGCGCACCTTCCCCATCCACTGCCCGCAGCACATCGTTCTGCAGCCAGATGAAAGCGGGATGCTCTGCTCGTGGCAGAACAAATACGGCGATGCGCTGTCGCTGGTCAAGACGCTGGACGTTGCCGTGAACGAACTGCCCGAAAGCATACAGGACGAGGTGCGCCGCGGCAAGGCCTTCGACACCCTGGAGGCGCTGGAAAAATGGCTGGAGGGCGCTGCCTCCTGACCGAAAAATCAAGTCATCCATGCAGGAATTTTCTGGCATGCCGTCGAATACAGAGGAAAAATCCACAAGGAGATTATGCATATGGGTAAGTACATCCGCGCCACCGCATCCCGGAATTTCCTCTGCGCCTGGAAATGCTGCTCCTGCAGCCATGTCAACGTTGAGGAGCCCAAGGCCGAAATGTTTGCCCGCGAGGACATCACCCTCCTCCAGAAGGAGGCCGTCGCCCGCGAAAAGGCCCGCGCACAGGCCAACAAGAACCTGGAGGAGTACCTGGACAAGATCCCCACGCTCGTCAACGAAAAGCTGAACTTCAACCCACTGGAGAAGTGCGGCAAATGCAGCCAGTGCGGCGCCGAGCAGCCCTGGGCCGTGAAGCCCCGCTACATCATGTATCTGCTGATCGTCGTGGGCATTCTCGCGGCCGTGGCAGCCATCAGTTTTTCCGACTTCATCCCCTTCGTGGTCTTTGGCGGACTCCTGGGCCTCCTGGGCGCCATCGCCCTGGGTGAATTCCTCAACATCCGCGCCCGCCGCCGCGCCGCCCAGGAGATCACCGACGAGTCCTGCCGCCCGCTGGCCATCACCCGGGCCATCCCGGAGAATATCAGCCGCGACGACCCCCGTCTGGCCGCCATCCTCGTCCATCTGGCCGCGAAGCACAAGAGCGCATAATCGCATAATACAGCAGGCTCCCCCGGTTTGCGAGTTGTTTTGTCAAGGGTGTTTTCACACTTTTTCACAAAAGGCATACTGTTAACATCATTGATGCATAAAGACACATATTTCGGTAACTCTACTTTCAATTCGCATACAGAGGCAACAAAATTAATAGGCACACCCCTGAGCGACCGCTTCGCTTGAGGGTGTGTCTTTCTTTATTTAATTTGTTTCTCTATTTGTTACGATATAGCCTTTGAATATCCCTTTATCAGGCATCACTGTCAACTGAAGCCGCATCCCGTGATTGCAGGTTGTTCTACAAGCATAAATGTTCCAGAACTCATAGTGTCCTTTTCGCATACTCTGTATAGGCGTTCATCAATCGCATAAGTTGTTCCGTCATAGAAAGGAAAGAGCAAACACAACTTGCTCGATCT
>JAFXDB010000020.1 GCA_017516305.1 Clostridia bacterium
ATGGAAGCGATGGGACGGGACAGAACCGTGGTCGCATCCAGATGGGAGAAGGTGGTGGCAGGAGCCGGGTCGGTCAGGTCGTCCGCAGGGACGTAAACGGCCTGAACGGAGGTGATGGAGCCCTTGCGGGTGGAGGTGATGCGCTCCTGCAGCAGACCCATCTCGGTGGCCAGGGTGGGCTGGTAGCCAACGGCGGAGGGCATACGGCCCAGCAGTGCCGACACCTCGGAGCCAGCCTGAGTGAAACGGTAGATGTTGTCGATGAACAGCAGCACGTCCTGGCCTTCCTCATCGCGGAAGTACTCAGCCATCGTCAGGCCCGCCAGGCCCACGCGCATACGGGCTCCCGGAGGCTCGTTCATCTGGCCGTAGACCAGCGCAGTGTTCTTGATAACGCCGGACTCCTTCATCTCGTTGTACAGGTCGTTGCCCTCGCGGGTACGCTCGCCAACGCCGGTGAAGACGGACAGGCCGTTATGCTGCTTGGCAATGTTGTTGATCAACTCCATGATCAGAACCGTCTTACCCACGCCGGCGCCACCGAACAGGCCGATCTTGCCGCCCTTGGAGTAGGGGCAGATCAGGTCGATGACCTTGATGCCGGTCTCCAGCATCTCGGTGGAGGTAGCCAGCTCTTCATACGCGGGAGCCGGACGATGGATGTCCCAACGCTCGCCCTGGACGGTTTCGCCATTGTCCACCACGTCGCCCAGGACGTTGAAGATGCGGCCCAGGGTCTGACGGCCAACGGGAACGGAGATGGAAGCGCCGGTATCGGTCACGATGGAATCGCGCTGCAGGCCGTCCGTGGAGGCCATGGCAATGCAGCGGGCGGTATTATCACCAATGTGCTGCGCGACCTCGCAGGTCAGCTTGCGATCGCCGATCATGACGGTCAGCGCCTGATGGATGGGCGGCAGACCGCCCTTGTCAAAACGGACGTCAACGACAGGTCCCATGACCTGCGCGACCTTGCCCGTATTATTCGCCAAAGGGATTCCCCTCCTTTGTTAGAAATAGGATCAAGCGCCGCTGCCTGCGACGATCTCGGTAATCTCCTGGGTGATGGCGCCCTGACGTGCGCGGTTGTACTGCAGCTGCAGGTCATCGATCATCGCGCGGGCGTTCTTACCGGCGGAGTCCATGGCCATACGGCGTGCGGCGACCTCGCTGGCGAAGCTCTCGCGAATGAGAGCCATCAGCAGGCCCGCGATGTAATCCGGCACGGTGGCGTTGAGGATGGTCTCCTCGTCCGGCTCGAACACAACGGCCATGGGCGTCACATCCCCGGCGCGGGTCAGGGGCAGTACCCACTTGACATCCGCTTCCTGCGTCAGCATGCTGACATAACGGGTGTAGACAATGCCCAGGCGGTCATACTCCCCTGCCGCGAACTCCGCGCAGAGCTGACGGGCCAGAGCCGTCGCCTCAGCGCCGGAGAAATGCTCGGAGGAATTGTGCGGCGCGCGGTAGCGGTCGCAGGCACGCTTGCCGATGGGATAGATCTTCTCGCGCCCGATGGTCTCCACCAGGCGGAACACATTGGCGTTGTAGCCGCCGGCCAGACCGCGGTCACCCGCAATGACGATCAGGCGGGTACGCTCGCCGGTGGTCTTGCGCATGAAGGGGCTGCCCGCACACTCGGGGCTGGCAGTCAGCACATCCACCACGGAGGCGAAGGCGCCGGCGTACTGCCGACCGCCCGCCATGCGCTCATTGCTGCGGCGCATTTTGGAGGACGCCACCAGGCCCATGGCACTGGTGGTATGCAGGGTGGAATCAACACTGCGGATGCGGTTTTTCAGGGCTTTGGTGTTCGCTCCCATCCCTGTCACCTCCGCATGGACGCAAGCGCCTCTTCCAGTTCCTTCACGTCGTCGTCGGAGAATTCGCCGGCCTCAAGACGGGTCAGCAGGCCCTCATGTGCAGCTTCCAGCTTTTCGTACAGGCGGGACTCCCAATCCTGCACCTTGCTGACCTCCACATCGTTCAGGTACCCGTGGATGACCGCATACACGATCGCCACCTGGCAGCCCACGCGGATGGGAGCGTTCTTCTTCTGCTTCAGCACCTCCACGATGCGGGCGCCCAGGGCCAGACGGGCCTTGGTGTCCGCGTCCAGGTCGGAGCCAAACTGCGCGAAGGACTTCAGCTCCAGGTACTGAGCATACAGCAGCTTCAGCTCGCCCGCTACCTTCTTCATACCCTTGCGCTGCGCGCTGCCGCCAACACGGGACACAGAGATGCCGGGGTTGATGGCGGGCATGATGCCGGAGTGGAACAGCTCCGTCTCCAGGAAGATCTGGCCGTCGGTGATGGAGATGACGTTGGTGGGGATGTAGGCGGAAACGTCGCCCGCCTGGGTCTCGATGATGGGCAGGGCGGTGATGGAGCCTCCGCCGTAGTCCTTGTGGACGCAGGCTGCACGCTCCAGCAGACGGGAATGCAGGTAGAAAACGTCGCCCGGATAGGCTTCACGGCCCGGAGGACGGCGGATCAGCAGGGACAGG
>JAFXDB010000145.1 GCA_017516305.1 Clostridia bacterium
ATGCGCCTTCGTGTCCAGCTACCCTGGCACGCCCTCGACGGAGATCACCGAGGCGATCGCCAAGTACAAGGAGGTCTACGCCGAGTGGGCCCCCAATGAGAAGGTCGCCATGGAGTCCGCTTTCGGCGCATGCCTGGCAGGCAAGCGCAGCTTCTGCGGCATGAAGCATGTGGGCCTGAATGTGGCGGCGGACCCGCTGTTCACCATCAGCTACACGGGCGTCAATGCCGGCATGGTCATCGGTGTGGCCGATGACGCAGGCATGCACTCCTCTCAGAACGAGCAGGACTCCCGCCATTATGCCCGCGCGGCGAAGATCCCCATGCTGGAGCCTGCTGACTCCGCCGAAGCCATCGAATTCGCCAAGCTCGCCTACCAGCTGTCTGAGCAGTTCGACACGGCTGTGCTGCTGAAGATGTGCACCCGCGTCAGCCACAGCCAGAGTGTGGTCGAGTGCGGCGAGCGCGTCGAAGCCGTGAAGGAATATGTCAAGAACCCTGCCAAGTACATCATGATGCCCGGCAACGCCAAGAAGCGTCACCCCGTGGTCGAGGCCCGCACCAGGGCCCTGACCGAGTGGGCCGAGACTGCCGCCATCAACTGCCTGGAAGACGGCAGCGACCATTCCCGCGGCATCATCACCTCCTCCACCGCCTACCAGTATGTGAAGGAGGTCTGCGGCGACAGGTACCCCGTGATGAAGCTGGGCATGATCTGGCCGCTGCCGGAAAAGAAGATCCGCGACTTCGCCGCCACTGTGGATGAGGTCGTGGTGGTCGAGGAGCTGGAGAGCTTCATCGAGGCCCACTGCAACGATCTGGGCATAAAGGTTACCGGCAAGGCGATCTTCCCCGTGATCGACGAATTCAGCCAGAACCTGGTGGCCGAAAAACTGGGCATGACTGCTCCCGCCGCCGGTGCGAAGGTTGCCGATGCCATCCCTCCCCGCCCGCCGGTCATGTGTGCAGGCTGTCCCCATCGCGGCCTGTTCTACACTCTGGCCAAGAACAAGATCACGGTGCTCGGCGATATCGGCTGCTACACCCTGGGTGCCGTGGCTCCCCTGGCGGCAGTGGACTCCGTCATCTGCATGGGCGCATCCGTTTCCGGCGCTCACGGCTTTGTGAAGGCACTGGAGGGCAAGGCAGACGGCAAGACTGTCGCTGTCATCGGCGACTCCACCTTCATGCACTCCGGCATCACGGGCCTGGTCAACGTGGCCTACAACGAGTCCAACGCGACGATCATCATCGTCGATAACTCCATCACCGGTATGACCGGCCATCAGCAGAACCCCACCACCGGCATGAACCTGAAGGGCGATCCCTGCACGAAGATCGATCTCGAAACGCTCTGCCGTGCAGTCGGCATCCGTCGTGTCCGCGTGGTCGATCCCTATGACCTGGAGCAGACCGAGAACGCCATCAAGGAGGAGCTGGCCGCACAGGAGCCCTCCGTCATCATCAGCCGCCGCCCCTGCGCGCTGCTCAAGTACGTCAAGCACAACAAGCCCGTCACCGTCGATAACGACAAGTGCCGTTCCTGCAAGCTGTGCATGAAGATCGGCTGCCCGGCGATCTCCATGCAGCCCGCCGCCGACGGCAAGGTGAAGGCGGCCATCGACAACACCCTGTGCACCGGCTGCGGCGTGTGCACCCAGCTGTGCCACTTCGGCGCGCTGAACGCAGCAAAGGAGGCTGAGTAAGATGAAGACTTCAAACATCATGATCGTCGGCGTTGGCGGTCAGGGCAGTCTCCTGGCCTCCAAGCTCCTGGGGCGCCTGCTGCTGACCAAGGGCTATGACATCAAGGTTTCCGAGGTCCACGGCATGTCCCAGCGCGGCGGCAGCGTGGTCACCTACGTCCGCTTCGGCGATAAGGTCTACTCCCCCGTCATTGACAAGGGCGAGGCGGATTACATCGTGTCCTTTGAGCTGTTGGAAGCCGCCCGCTGGACGGAATACCTGAAGCCCAATGGCAAGCTGGTCGCCAACACCCAGCAGATCAACCCCATGCCCGTCATCACCGGCGCGGCACAGTATCCTGACAATCTGGCAGAGAAGATGAAGGCCGCCGGCATCGACGTGGACGCCTTTGATGCGCTGTCCCTGGCCAATCAGGCCGGCAGCAGCAAGGCCGTCAACATCGTGCTGATGGGCCATCTGAGCCGTAATTTCGATTTCACCCTGGAGGAATGGATGGAAGCCATCGAAAAGAGCGTGCCTCCGAAATTCCTGGAGCTGAACAAGAAGGCATTCATGCTCGGTCGCGAAGCATAAGTCGCCAAACGATCCCCTACCGTACCCCGAACGCCGTGAGCGACGTTACACTATAATGGGAGATGATCACCATGGCAAACTATTACCAGCCGGAGATCGAAACCGCATCGCGGGAGCAGATCCTGGCATGGCAGAACGAACGCCTCGTCAAGCAGGTGCAGCATGTGTGGGACAACGTCCCCTACTACCGCGCCAAAATGGAAGAGAAGGGCCTGACCCCTGCAGACATCAAGAGCGTTGATGACCTGCACAAGCTGCCCTTCCTGACCAAAGCAGACCTGCGCGACGCCTACCCCTACGGCCTGTGCGCTAAGCCCCTGAAGGATTGTGTGCGTATCCAGTCCACCTCCGGTACCACTGGACGCCGCGTCGTTGCCTTCTACACCCAGCACGACGTGGATCTGTGGGAAGACTGCTGTGCCCGCGCCATCATGGCCGCCGGCGGCACCAATGAGGACGTCGTCCAGGTCGCTTATGGCTATGGCCTGTTCACCGGCGGCCCGGGCCTCAATGGCGGCTCCCACAAGGTGGGCTGCCTGACGCTGCCCATGTCCTCCGGCAACACCGAACGTCAGCTGCAGTTCATGACCGACCTGCAGGCGACCATCCTCTGCTGCACGCCCTCCTACGCCCAGTACCTGGCCGAGTCCATCGAGGAGGCTGGCCTGCGCGACAGGATCAAGCTCAAGGCCGGTATCTTCGGCGCCGAAGCCTGGTCAGAGGAAATGCGCCACGACATTGAGAACCGCCTGGGCATCAAGGCCTACGATATTTACGGCCTGACCGAGACCTCCGGCCCCGGCGTGGCCTTCGAGTGCTGCGAGCAGACCGGCATGCACATCAACGAGGATCACTTCATCGCCGAGATCATCAACCCCGAAACGGGCGAAGTTCTGCCCGAGGGCGAGAAGGGCGAGCTGGTCTTCACCGCCATCACCAAGGAGGCCTTCCCCCTCCTGCGCTACCGCACCCGCGACATCTGCGTGCTGACCCGCAAGAAGTGCTCCTGCGGCCGCACCCACGTCAAGATGTCCAAGC
>JAFXDB010000146.1 GCA_017516305.1 Clostridia bacterium
CGATGCGGCGTCTTTGCGGAGGGTTGCGCCCTCCGTCTTATGCATTCAAGCAACCCTCCGCAACGTCGCCGCCCCGATATGCAGCCGCCTTTCCGACATCTCAGGGGCAGGAGGGGGACGGGGGGAAAAGCTCTGTTAGCTTTTCCCCCAGCGCCTTTGCGCCGCTTTCGGCGGGCGAAAGCGGCTTCCTACTTGCACTGTTCGATCAGTCTATGAGAAAATATACTAATGTGCGAATATGTGTAGTCCTTAGGCCACGAGGAACCCTTTACAATTTTTTCCCCACCGGCGCGAAATGCCGTCCCGTTCACCGTTGTAGGACATGTCACCCGCGTTTCCATCATTTCCATCAATTTTCCCGGACATTCACCCTGCATTGCAGAAAATGCTTGCATGAAACCCGAAGATGCAATATAATGGAAACGATATCATATGCGTTCTATTATTGTACATTATTGAGCAGGAGGTGCCGCCTGATGACGTGCAGTCATTTCAACGGCGTACTTCAGATACCCGTATACCGTCAGGGCCGCTGGTACGGGCGCTGCCTGGCCTGCGGCGAGGAGCGTCCGGCCGACGCAGCCCCCTGGCCCGAGGAGGCCGGAAAGGCGGCGGCGCTGGCCGTACAGGACATGGCAATGCGCCGCTTCGGCCCGGCGTTCGAAGGGTTCCGCGCTGCGGAGGCCATCAGCGGCGACCCCCGCTGCTGCCTGGCGGCCATGCTCTGCAGCCTGGGCGTGAGCTGGTGCGGAGACGAGCATCAGCCCACCTTCTCCGCCGACGCCCTGCCCCATGCGCCCCTGGACGCCCACCCCTGCATGCTGGCCCTGCGGGAGAAGGCCGACCGGCTCTCCCGGGCGGAGATGCAGGGCGTGGACATGCTCCTGGCGCAGCTGCAGCCCATCCTGAACCATCTGTACGCCCAGGAGGGCCTGGCCGCCTGCGACGTGTTCCTGTGCTACCGCCGCACCGCCGTCAACGTCCGCGACGCCCTGGCGCTGTACAGGCGCCTGACCTCAAAGGGGCTGCGCGTTTTCTGCGCCGACGAAACCACCCGGGGCAAAACCCAGGAGGAATTCGAGTCCCAGGTATATCACGCCCTGCGTACCGCCGAATATCTGGTCATCTTCCCTGGCGAGGGAGAGGACGCCCTCACCCCCTGGATGCGCAACGAGCTTGACCGCGCCGCCTGTCCCCCTGTAAACCGTTTCGTTTGCAGCGACCATTGCACAGGCCTTCCCGGTGAGCTGCGCGACGCCCGCTTCCTGCCCCTGAGCCGGATCGGCGAGGAACTTCTCACCGCCCTGGCAGACAGCGCCCCCTCCCGCCTGTGGGAGCGGGCCGTGCAGGCGCTGGCCGCAGACGACAGGCTGACCGGGGCGCTGCGCCTGCTGGAGCGCGCCTCCGCCCGCGGCGACCTGCGCGCCCGGCTGCTGCTGGCCACCTTATACGGCGAGAGCCGCCTGGTGGACGGCGATGCGGCGCGGGCCCTGCATTACAGCCGCCTGGCGGCAAGCGCGGACGCCTCCGTCCGCCAGGCCGTCTTCAGCGCCCTGGACGAAGCCGAAAAGGCCCGCAGCATCCCCCGCCGCCGTGCCCTGGTCTGCATCGCCGCAGATGTGAGCACCGCCGGGCTGGATGGCTCCCGCGCCCTTCTGCAGCAGCTGCTGACCACCATGCAGGCTGACCGCCGCCTGGCCGGATGCGAGATGGCGCTGATCGGCTTTGACCGCCACGCCCGCATCATCGAGCCGACCAAGCCCCTGGGCGAATACGGGCTGCCGGAGATCGCCGCACGCCGTCTGCACACCCTGCGGGAGGACGGTCGCGATCAGGTCGCCTATGCCGCCAAGGGGCTGCGGCTGGCCGCGTCCATCTCCCTGCAGCACCGCGGGGCGGGCCTTCTGCCCCTGGCCGTGCTGCTGACCCCCGGCGTCCTCAGCGACGCTCCCGCCGCGCTCCCGGCGGCGCTGGAATGCACCGGCAGCACCTTTGCCCGCACCGTCCGTCTGTGCGATGCTGCCGCTATCCCCGGCTGCATCGACGCATTCCTGTCCGCGCTGGGCTGAGTCCCGCGTCAGACCCCGTCAACCGTCAACACCTGTCAACAGGAGGTTTCCCATTATGAAGATCCTGTCCACCGCCCAAACCCGGCAGATCTGCTGCCCCCGCTGCGGCAACACCTTCTTCCCCGACGGCACCGGCGCCCTGATGATCATCTGCCCCGTCATCGGCTGCGGCCACGCCTTCCAGCTGGCCGACCTGGATAAGTTCCTGCCCCCGCCCGCCCGGCAGAACATGGTCACCGGCGCCACAGCCACCCTGGGCGACGGCAGCATCAGCCCGCTGACCTTCGGGCGCAACGACATGGGCGAGATGATCGTCACCGGCGTCAGCGGCTCCCCCTCCGCCATCACCGTTCCCGCCATGGTCAACGGCCTGGCCGTGATGGGCATTGGCCCCCGTGCCTTCGCCGGTCAGACGCAGCTGCGCCGCGTGACCCTGCCGGACACCGTCGCCGTCATCGACGTGGGCGCCTTCGCCGGGTGCGAGGCCCTGCAGAGCGTCTCCTTCGGCAAGGGCCTGACCCTGCTGGACAACGAATGCTTCAGCGGCTGCACGTCCCTGGACAGCGTCATCATCCCCGCCAAGGTCACCGAGATCGGCCGGGACGCCTTTGCAGGCTGCATCTCCCTGGCGCAGGTCGAGGTGCTGGGCGCGGTGGAGGTCATCCGTGACGGCGCCTTTGCAGGCTGCAGCGAGCTGTCTGTCTTCAACTACTCCGTCCGCCCCGTCCGCATTGCCCCCGGCGCCTTTGCCGGCTGCTATCTCCTGCCCCAGAAGGTGCAGGCGGACTTCTATTCCTCCGGCCAGTAATACGAAGGGAGGTACCCACGATGCCCAGCAATGATCTCCATCCCCTCGTCTGGCACATGAGCGACCCCGACGTGCTGGCCCACCGTTTCGCTCTTCCTCCGCAGCTGCGGGCCTTCACCTCCGTCACCGTCTTTCCCGATCAGCGGGGCCTGGTGTTCCTGAACGATGTGCTGCACCGTCTGGACGAGCCCAGCAACACCTATCTGCTCACCGGCGACCGCATTGATTCCATCGGCGAGGGCTACCGCATCACCCAGGCCGGGAGTGAGGCCGTGATGGCCTATAACGCCCGCATCACCCTCTTTGACATGCGCCCCAAGGAATGGCAATCCGATTATGCCGACCTGACCGCCGCTGACGGCGAGCATGTTCCCGTCCGGATCGTCCTTGTCTGCCAGGTGCGCGATCCGGAGCGGCTGGAGCAGTGCGGCGCCGCCTTCCGTCCCGGGGAGGACGGCAGTCAGCTGCGCCTGAGCGATCCCCTGTTCATCACGCTCCTTCGCGCCATCGCCGGGGGCGTTGCCGACCTTCTGCGGGAAAAGTCCGCCGCGCTGCCCGGCCGGGCGGAGGTTGCCAGAATGGTGCATGCCGCCCACCAGGCGCCCGATACAACGAACTATGTCACCAACGAAATCAGCGCGCTGGCGCGCATGGGCCTCGCCCTGACCGCCCTGCGCCTGCTGCCCGTGGAGGCGCTCTGCCCCCATTGCCGGGAGACGCTCTCCCTGCAGGATATCCATGCGCGCCGCTGCTCCCGCTGCGGGGAGACGCTGCACGCCTGTCCGGGCTGTCAGGCCCTCCTGGGGCCGGATCATCAGCGGTGCCCATTCTGCAGGGAGGAGCTCTTCTTCTGTTACTCCCCCGGCTGCGGCACCTACCGCCGCCCGGAACGTGGGCGCTTCTGCCCGGTCTGCAAGCGCGCCTGCTACCCGCCCCGGCGATAAGAACCCATTCCTGCCAATGAAGGAGGCCGTGCCATGGCCGTGATTACCGTTCCGCTGGCGGACAGAAGCCATTCCGGCATCACGCAGACCCTGCTGAACGAGCCTGAGCTGCTGCTGGAGGATGGCCGCATCCTGCGCTTTTTCAGCCGTCTGCCCACCCTTTACAGCGGCGGACGCTGCGCCTGGGAGCTGATCTTCAGCAGCCAGGCAGGATCCGCCGGCACAACGCTGGACGCACGGCTCATCACCCACACCAGCGTCCCCGCCGCCCTGCGGCCCACGCTGAACGAGCTGGCTGCCTCCACCCAGAAAAGGCTCCTGGCAGCCCTGAAGGAGAACGGCATTTCCGCCGCCGCACCGGATTCTCCCCTGCCCCCGATGCGCACGAGGGACTTCATCACCCTCTGCAAGCCGGGCCCCGGCCTCATCAGCGCCGAGGCGATGCTCACCCCCGGTCAGCTGCAGCATCGGCTGTGTCTTCAGCCCGGCAACGGCTTATCGCTCCTGCTGGTTCAGTCGGACTGGGCGACGGGAGAGGCGGCGCTGCATACCGCCGGTCAGAGCCCGGCGCGCCAGGCGATGCTGGCCCGCGACCCGGTGTTCGACTTCGCCGTGACCCTCTGGGGCCCCGACGCACCGGCCAATGCCGCCTGGCTGCAGGGCCTGACCCTGGAGGGGCTGACCCCGGCCGCGCCCGCCTCCCCGGCGGTGTACCCGGCCTGCCTGCGCCACGACCCCTGGCGGCTGATGACGCTGCTGCCCCAGCGCAGCCCCCGCCTGACGCTGCTGACGCTGTCCGAGCTGCTGACCCTGTGCGGCTGCCCCGCAGAGCCCGGCGAAATGCAGCAGATGTGCCGCACAAGCTGGCGCGAACAGGCACAGCAGTCCCTCCTGGAGGCCGACATCCCCCTCCTGGCCGCCGACCTGACCCTGCGGAAAGAGGATCTGCGCTACATGGGCCTTGAAAAGGACAGCGACCTGGAAAACCTGCTGCACATGGACGCCGACATGTCCGACATGCTGCGCATGTGCGTATCCATCCTGCGCAGGCTGGGCGCCCTGCAGGCGGACGGCGTCCCCAGCGCCGCCGGGGATGACCGTTCTTCCCGCCTGACAGGGATGCTGCTGCCCACCGTGGGGCATATCTACGAGCAGTTCGTGCGCACCTGCTGCTACCGGACGATGCACTGCCCCTATTTCGTCTACGTTTCCGGCCGCAGACCGGCGCCCGTCTCCAAGGTACTCCTGAATGCCTATGACGTGGGCCCGGACGCCCGGTTCTTCCGCCCCGGCATCCTGCCCGTCAATGTCAAAGACAACGAGCGGTACGCCTTCATCCGCGAGAAGATGACCGCCGACTTCACCGCCTACGCCACCGTGGAAGGGCAGTCCCGGAGCGACCCCTGGTGGTACGCGCTCTTCAAGGACATGAGCAACGCCCGCTACCACCGCAACGGCATGACCCATGAGAAGGCGAACCTGGATTCCGCCGTGCGCTTTGCCCGAACCTTCCTGCGGGAGGGCGGCCCGGAGCCCAGCCTGCTGCGCCGCCTGCTGATGTGCCGCAGCATCGCAGCGAATTTCCCGGAATCCGCCGCGCCGTAATCAGGGAATCCCCCATAGACGGCGCGTTGAGCCTGTCAACTCCACCACTTCAACATGAAAGGAAGGCCGCCCATGGCAAGCAACCATAAGTCTACCCTGCGGGACGCCCGCGTGGTCAAGGCAATCACGCCTCTGGCCCTGGCGCTCCTGCTGCTGGTCGTTATCTCCGGCATCTTTATCTACCCCTTCCTCTTTTCCGCCGCCTCCCTGGGCTCCAGCGAGATGAGCGCCCTGGCCGGGAAGCTCCTCGTCACGGCCCTCATCGCCACCATCGGCGCGCTGATCCCCGCCGCCTTCACCAGCTTCGCCCGGGAGAACTTCTCCATTTCCCTCACCCTGGTGCTCAGCCTGTCCGGCGCGGTGTTCTTCAGCTGGATCGCCATGCTGGTTCAGAAGGTCATCATCGGTGAGATCGGCGGCTTCTCCGGCGCGGTACTCAACATCACCCTGTCTGCCCTGGTGGGCTCGGTGCTGTCGGTGGTACCGGCGCTGCTGGCCACGTTCCTGTGCGTGCTGCGGCGCATCATCGCCCGGCTCATCGCCGAAAAGAAGAGTTGATTCTCCCATACGAAACGTCAGGAGGAATCCCCACATGCATGACAAGTATACCGAGCTCGTCACCCTGGCCCCGGCGGGACTGACCCATTCTCCGCAGGATGGCTGCGTCGCCGCCTTCAATGTGCAGAACTACGCCCTCCGGGAGCATCGCCCCAACCGCCTGCTGCCCGCGCCCGGCCCGAACGAGCATTTTTATCTGGTTTCTCCTCAAACCATTGACGCCTGCTTCCACATCCCCGGCGCCATTGCCTGCACCAGGCCGGACGGCGCCGCCTTCCATCCCGGCATGAGCCTGCGCCTCCAGTTCCGCTACACCAGCCCCACGGGCCTGCAGCAGCTGCTGCGGCAGACGCTCCTGAGCCGCGCCAGGGTTCCCGAGCTGATCACCCTGGAAGCCCTGTATGATCTTCTCCTCCCGGAAATGAGCGCCATCTGCGCCCGCAAGGCCCGCGAGTTTTCCGGCGCGCAGACCCTGCCGTACAGCCATTGGTGGAACGACATCCGCTACGGCACCGCCTTCCGGGATGAGATCTTCAAGCCCCTGTGGCAGCTGTTCTTCTCCTACGGCTTTGACCTGGACAGGCAGAGCTTCGCCATCTGCGGCCTGGCGCCGGTTCCCATGGCGTGACCCCGCTGCCACGGAAGGAGATGACGCCTATCTGCCCGACCCAACCGCTCCCGCCCGACCCCGGGGAGCAGACCGAAATGCTCCGGGCAGCCCTGGACACCGCCACTGCAGCGCTGTGCCGGGCCGCTTCCCCCGCCGCGGCCGCCATCGGCACGGAGCTGTGCATCATGCGGGACGCCATCGCGCCCCCGGAGGCCGCCTATCCCGGGCTGACCGCGCTGGACAAGGCGCTGACGGAGGCCATCAACAGCATGGCGGCCCTTGCCGAATTTGCCGATCCGGCGGATACGCAGCAGGCCATCACCACGCTGCGGCGCATCCTCCTGGTCGATCGTCGGCGATTTGACCCGGATCCCGACGCCGGCAGCCTCAGCCTGGCCATCGCGCTGCGCAGGCTCTGGCTCATCCCCCACAGAGCAGAGCTCCTCAAAGCCCGGCATGAGCTGGCGCAGGTCTCCCAGGCACTGGAAAAGCCAGACGCCGAGCCGGACGCCGCCGCCCTCCGCCAGACCCAGTCGCTCCTGCAGCAGTACATCGCCGCCCAGGAAAGCTACGGCGACAGCATCCGCAACGAGCTCGCCGACCTGTACGCACAGCAGCTCATGTAACCTCGTCAACCCATTCACGGTCAATATAAACATCACACAGGAGGTCACGCACCATGGAATTCTTCAAGAGCATCTTCTCCCGCAAGGAAAAGCCCCAGAACAAGGCAGCCGAAGCCCCGCAGCAGCCCGCACCGGCCGTGCAGCCAGCGGCCCCCGCTGTGAGCATCAACGGCGGCGACGCCATCCGCAACGCCCTGGACAAGGCCATGCACGCCCTCATCTCCGACCCGGCCGAGGGCGCCCAGGACGTCGGCCGCCGCCTCAGCGCCGTCCGCGCCATGGTGGAGGACTGCACCTGTGATTACCGGGACTATGACGAAACCCTCGTCAAGGCCGCCGAGCAGATTCCCTCCTTCTGCCTGAAGAATGCCGATGGCTACGCCCAGGTCAACGATTACGTCAACCAGCTGGAGGCCGCCATCCGGGCCCGCAGCTACACGAAGGAATCCATCAGCAAGTACGAGCCTCAGATGGACACGCACTACTATCAGCTCAAGCTGATCTACCTGCGCGGCCACCTGTACACGCTCCAGATCGAAATGACGGAGAAGCAGCAGTGGCTGGACAACATCAACGCCAAATCTCCCGAGGAGCAGGCCGCCTACCTGATCCCCAAGCTGACCTGTCAGGGCTATCTCAACTCCGCTGAAATGCAGAAGAAGAACCTGAACAGCCAGATCGCCGCCTACGATGCGGGCCTCATCAACGCCCGGCATATGCTGATGTCCGGCGACTCCGTTGACCCCATCAAGCTCACGGAGATCTTCCAGGCCATCAACGCCCAGAGCGAGCAGTACCAGAAGGCCATGATCAACCTGGATCATGAGCGTATCATGTACCTGACCAAGTTCGCTGCGCAGACGGAGGGACAGCTGGAGGCCACCGGCCGCCATCATGCCGCGGAAAAGCAGCAGGAGCTCCAGGTCGCCGAGATCGAAGCCCTGCAGAATGCCATCGCCGCCAACATCGGCAAGGCCACGCAGACCCCCGCTGCCCAGGTTCAGGCTCCCCAGGCGCAGGCTCCCCAGGCGCAGCCCGCTGCCTCCGAGCCCACGATGCCCACGATGTAAACGAGAATTTCATCGTCCCTCGCCGTTGTATCCCGTGACAAAGCAAAACACTGCTTCCTGCATTACACAAGGAGGATCACCCATATGGCAAACTTCATTGACCGCATCAAGGATCTGATCTACGGCGCCCCCGCCAGCAAGCCCCTGACCCCCGAACAGGCCAAGGCCGTGGCCGAACAGGTGGAGAAATCCGTCATCGAAATGCGCGGCCACGCCATCTACGCCCAGGCGGAGGTCAATGCCGCCATCGAGATGGCCCGCACCTTCCCCAAGGGCCATCCCCGCCACGAGCATTACCGCCGCGCCCTCAAGCTCCGCCTGGTGATGCAGCAGTACATGGAGAAGATGTCCCTGGCCATGGAGACCATCAGCAGCCAGATCAAGCTGGCCCAGATGAGCACCGAAATGGGCCAGGCCCTGCAGGGCGCGACCCAGCTGGTCAACACCTACAAGCGCGACATGCCCTCCTTCACCGGCTTCGTGCGCAGCTTCATGAAGACGCTGGCGCCCATGAAGGAGAGCCTGGACGGCGGCCTGGACGAGATGACTGACGCCCTGGATCAGCTCTGCGGCTGCACCCTGGACGGCATCTTCAGCGACGCCGACCTGGATGCGCTCATCTCCGGCGAGGTCGGCAGCATCGACCCCATCATCCCCGAGAAGCCCGTGGCCGCCGCGCCGTCCACCGCTGCCCCCGCCCCTGTGGATGACCTGCTGGCCAGCATCGAGCGCACGCTGCCCACCTTCACCCCCCGCAAGTGATCCGCCATCAGGCCCGGGCGCTGTCTGCCGCCCCATCTGCCCTGATGACACATAAGAAAGGAACCTGAGCATGAACGATATCGAGCGCAACCGGCGTATGCAGGAGCTGGCCACGGAGTACATGAAGGAAGCCACCCTGGCCCACTGCAACAGCCGCGAGGGCCTTGCCCACCACGCCATCGCCGCCCGGGCTCAGTACGAGCTGGCCGAGCTGGCTGCCACCGAGGAGGCCCGCGAGCAGCACCTGCACCTTGCCTACATGCACCACGAGCTGGTGGAGGAAAAGAAGAAGGCGCTTCAGGCAGCCGCCGTCCTGAAGGGCGAAGACCCCGAGGCCTCTGCCGCATCGCAGCAGAAGGACGCCACCGGCGCCCAGACCGAATCCGGCAAGCCCAGGGAGCCCGACAAGGAGCTCATGGGCTTCGACCCGGAGAAGTGCCTCATCCGTGACGTCCCCAAGGTCACCTTTGATGACATCATCGGCTCGGAAAGCACCATTGCCGCCCTGCGCAAGGCCTTCCGCCACAACGAGGAGCTTTTCAAGTTCCAGAAGCTCACGAAGCTTGCGCCCCTGGCCTCCAAGCCCGACCATCACCTCATGTACGGCCCGCCCGGCACCGGCAAGTCCTTCCTGTGCAAGGCTATCGCCCATGAGATCATGACCAACTTCCCCAACACGGAGGAAAACCCCAACAACAGCGCCTTCTTCAACGTCAACAGCGCGGAGATCTGCTCCCCCTATTACGCCGTGCCCGAAAAGCGCCTGAACGCCCTGTTTGAGCTGGCGGCCAAGTACAACCACTGTGTCATCTGCATTGACGAGGTGGAGCGCCTGTGCCCCGACCGCAATGCCTCCGGCGTGGAGCTCAACGCTGTGGCGGACGCGGTGGCCGTGGTCACCCGCCTGCTGCAGCTCATCGACGGCGTGACCGGCAAGTGCAACGCCATCATCCTCTGTGCCACCAATTATCCCTGGAAGGTGGACAAGGCCATGCGCGACCGCCTGTCCAGCAAGCTCCTGCTGGATCTCCCCAACGAGGAGGCCAAGCGGCAGTTCCTGGAGCGCAACGTCGGCATTTTCCTGGGCCACACCCAGGAGGAGCGCAGCGCCGCCATCCGGACGCTGCTGGACATGCTCGACCACGCCTCCTACCGCGACATGGACACCCTCGCCCAGACCATCCAGGTCACCGGATTGCACAAGACCATTGCCAACCACCCCGGCGAGTACGAGCTGGACGTCTTTGATCCGCTGACCCCCGAGGAGCTGCAGCGCACCATGGCGGACGTCCTGGTCGTCTACGACGCGGCGTACCATGCCCGCCTGAAGGATCCCACCCGCTGGTCCGCCGAGGGCGAGAAGGAAGCCACGCTGAACATCAGGCCCCGCAAATAATCCCGCGTTCTCCCCGACCTGCCCGGGTCGGGGAGCCGCCTCGCCCGGAGGTAACCTATGACGTCTGCCACCTGCACCATCAGCAGGCATGCCGACAGCGGCCTGCTTTACACCCTTGCGGACGGCGCGGCCACGATCGTCGGCTGCACGCAGATGCACCTGACCAGCCTGACGATTCCGCCCGTCATCAGCGAGGACGGACGGCATTACCCCGTCACCGCCGTGGGCGAATCGGCCTTTGCGTACCACCCCTGTCTGCAGACCGTGCAGCTCCCCGAAGGCCTGGAGGTCATCGGCCACGGCTCCTTTGAGGGGACGCCGCTGTCCCGGGTGACCCTGCCCCTGGGCATGCAGACCGTGGCCTCCTGCGCCTTTTACAGCTGTCCTCACCTGAGCGAGCTGGCGCTTCCCCCGGATGCGGAGCTGGCTGACAATGCCTTCGCCGCCTGCCCTGCCCTGCAGGCAGACCATGTGCAGAACCTTGCCCACTTCTCCGACGAGGCGCGCCGCCGCGCCAGGCTCCCCGCCCCCTCCGCCGCAGCCCCCGCCATCGTCTATGTGGATGGGCAGCCCGCTGCGCACAAGCCGGGCAAGGATCCCGCCCAGCAGCTGCTGGAGGACGGCGTCGCCCTGGAGGACATGGGCAGCTTCAATGCTGCGGCAGCGGCTTACATGCAGGCCCACGCACACCGCCGGGCCGCTGCCGGCCTCACCAACAAGGTGCAGCAGGAGGCTCGGATGAAGCCCGTCGCCGAGGCGGAAATGCGCCTGGCACTGCTGCTGAAATTCGGCCTTGTCCCCGCCAGCGATCCTGACGGCACGCCCCGCCCCGACGCCCAGGAGCTGCTGACACTCCTGGTCAACACCACCGACATTGCCGACGCCGCCTATCACCTGGGCGACATGCTGGCCGGTGGCTATGGCGTCCCCGCCGACCCGGAGAGGGCCATTGCGCTGCTGAAATCCGCCGCCACCCGCGGCCATGAACGCGCCTGCCTCGACCTGGGCTACATTTACCTCCACGGCACCCTAGCTCCGGTCAGCTCCGCCGCCGCTCACGCATACTTCAAGAAGTGCGCCGATATGGACGGCCCCTACGCCCACATCGCCCGCCGGGAAATGGCCGGGCTTGTCGGCCCCGACACCCTCTGATTCGGGGGGGTGGATCTCCGTCTCTCTGCCTCCGGGTTCCGCCGCAGCATGAAATAACCACCGTTATCCTCTTGCACATCCATCCGTTTGATGGTATGATTAGGAGCGGTGGTTTTTTTGTTTTTTACATGCTCTGTATCTTCACGTTTTCTCGGGAACTGACCGAACAGCGCAAGCAAGAAGCCGCTTTCGCCCGCCGAAAGCGGCGCAAAGGCGCTTTTTCCTATTCGGGATGCGAACAGCGCATCACCCCCCGTCCCCCTCCTGCCCCCAAGGCGTCGGAAAGGCGGCTGCATATCGGGGCGGCGACGTTGCGGAGGGTTGCTTGAATGAATAAGAACGAGGGCGCAACCCTCCGCAAAGACGCCGCATCTTCCCCTTCATGGCTTC
>JAFXDB010000147.1 GCA_017516305.1 Clostridia bacterium
CTGAGAGGTTATGAGGAGGCGAGTGCCATGGAGTGTTGGATCAAGCCAGCCTTTACCGTCATTGGCAAGGAGGGCTCCACGGAGGACGGCCCGGACTTTGTCGCACGGCTGTGGGCGGAGGCCAACGGGTGCTTCCCGGAAATTGCGGGCCTGGTGAAGCAGGCGGAGAGCGGCGCCCCCGTGGGTGTCTGGGGCGCGATGACGGATCTGTCGCGCCGCTTCCTGCCCTGGGAGGATGGCTTTTCCCGCGGGCTGTACCTGGCCGGTGCGGAGTGCCGGGACGATGCGCAGCCGCCCGAGGGCTGGGTGCGCTGGGACGTGCCGGGCTTTGAGTACATGCGCATCCGCAATGACGGCCCGGAGGCCTTCCGGCACGGCCTGGAGCTGCTGGCGGCGCAGGGGCTGCCGCTGGCCGGTGCGGTACAGGAGTACAACGACCCTTCGGCGGGGGCGGCATATCTGTGCTACCCCGTCCGGCGGTTATGAAGTGAGGATATGCCATGAAGCTGAATGCGAAGCGCACATTCCTGGTGGGCCTGGCCTTCATGTCCATCAGCGCGTTCTGGAATCTGTATGACACGATGGTGCCGCTGATCCTGGATCAGACCTACGGCCTGGGCGAAACATGGACGGGCGTGGTGATGGCGATGGACAACATCGCCGCGCTGGTGCTGCTGCCCCTCTTCGGGGCGCTGAGCGACCGTGCCGGACGGCGCATCCCCTTCATCCTCTGGGGCTCCATGGCGGCGGCGGCGCTGTCCGTGGGGCTGACGGCCGTGGTGCGCGGAGGCATGTCGGCGCCTGTACAGGGCCAGGGGCTGGGAAGCTTCCTGCTGATGCTGGCGCTGCTGCTGGTGGCTATGGGAACCTTCCGTTCCCCGGCGGTGGCGCTGATGCCGGATGTGACCCCCAAACACCTGCGCTCCCGGGGCAATGCCATCATCAACCTCATGGGCGCCCTGGGCGGCGCGCTGATGCTGGTACTGCCCAAGCTACTGGTCAGGCGTGTCACCACCGGCTTCGGCGCTCAGGTGGGCGACTATACCTGGCTGTTCGTGACGGCTGCGCTGCTCATGGCGGTCAGCGCGTGGGTGGTGAAGCTGGTCATCCCCGAAAGGAAGCTCAAGGCTGAGGCGGACGCGGTCAACGCCGCCCGCGAGGCGACGGAGGCTCTCGCGCAGGCCCCTGCTGCGGATGCCGTCCGCAGGCTGGGCCGGGCGGAGCTGCGCTCCCTGGTGATGCTCCTGGCCTCCGTGTTCCTCTGGTTCATGGCTTACAACGCCATCACCACCGCCTTTACCCGTTATGCGCTCCGGGTGTGGCGCATCGACGAGGGCGACGCCTCCTTCTGCCTGCTGGTGGCAACGGCGGCGGCCATCGTCAGCTATTGGCCCGTGGGCATCGTGTCCAGCCGGTTCGGCCGCAAGAAGGTCATTCTGGCGGGCGTTGTGATGATGACGGTGGGCTTTGCGGCGGGCTTCCTGCTGCCGGGGCTTTCGGCGCTGGCCTTTGCGGCCTTTGCCCTGGTGGGCATCGGCTGGGCGGCCATCAACGTCAACAGCTATCCCATGGTGGTGGAAATGGCCTCCGGGAGCGACGTGGGCAGGTACACCGGTTATTATTACACCTTCTCCATGGCGGCGCAGGTGCTGACCCCAGTGCTGTCTGGCGCGCTGATGGAGCATGTGGGCTACTGGACGCTGTTCGTCTACGCCACGGTGATGGCGGCGGCGGCCTTCGGTACGATGCTGTTTGTCCGCCACGGCGACAGCAAGCCGGAGGCGAGGAAGGGCCTGGAAGCCCTGGATGTGGAGGATTGACAGATGCTGTATGTGATTGCGGCGCTGCTGCTGCTGGCGGCGGCCTATGCGTGGGCGATCAGGCCCAACCTGCCCCGGCGGGATATCTCCTTCCTGCAGGGTTACGACTATGCCCACCGTGGCCTGTGGAACACCAATGAGCCCGGCGCGGACAACCGCCCCGAGAACAGCCTGGCCGGTTTCCGTGCGGCGGTGGAGAAGGGCTACGGAATCGAGCTGGACGTGCACCTGACGGCGGACGGGCATCTGGTGGTTCACCACGACGACAGCCTGAAGCGCCTCACCGGCGTGGATATCGTCATCGGCCGCAGCACCCTTGCGCAGATCCGCGACTGCCATCTTCCCAACGGCGAGCCCGTGCCCACCTTCGACGAGATGCTGGCGGTGGTGGACGGCCGTGTGCCCCTGGTGGTCGAGGTGAAGGCGGAGGGCAATGCCGACGCCCTGAGTCAGGCGGTGTATCAGCGCATGCAGCGTTACGACGGCCCCTGGTGCATGGAGAGCTTCGACCCCTGGGCGGTGCGCTGGTTCCGCAACAACGCGCCGGAGGTCATCCGCGGCCAGCTGGCCTTCAACAGCGCCGGCAAGGGAAAAACCTGGAAGCTGTGGTGGCGCAACATCGGCATTGCGTCGATGCTGCAGAATTTCTGGGCCCGCCCGGATTTCATGGCTCTGGATCACAAGACGGAAAAGCCGTGGTGCCTGCCCACGCTCCTGCTGCGGTGGATGAAGCCCTGGTATGTGGCCTGGACGGTGCGATCCCAGGCTGATATGGACGCCCTGCGGAGCCGCTACGACCTGCAAATCTTTGAGAAATTCGAGGCCCGGAAGCCTGAATGACGCCCTGTCAACCCGACTTGACGCGCCTGTCAAGCCGGGTTGATTGCCTTTTCAGCGGTGATCTGCTATGATGGAGGCAGCGATGAAACAAGGAGGAGCGCTCTATGACCCTGGGAGAGAAGCTTCAGAGGCTGCGCAAGGCGCGGGGCTGGACGCAGGAGCAGTTGGCGGAAAGGGCCGGCGTGTCCCGGCAGTCGCTGTCCAAATGGGAATCCGATGGCGCGCTGCCGGACACAGCCAATGTCATCACCATGGCAGACCTGTTCGGCGTGACGACGGATTACCTGCTGCGGGAGGAACGCCGGTCCTCTGTGGAAGGAACGGAGGAAGCCCCGGATGAACCTGCTGCCGCAGCCGCTGCGGATATAGCGCCGGATGCCCCCGGACAGCCTGCAGGCCGTCTGCCCCACTGGATGCTGGCGGCCCGCTGGACGGCGGTGGCGGCTGCGCTGGGCCTGATCGGCCTGCGGCTGGGAGCGTCCCTTGATCCGGTGAATGTGTACCTTGATGGGGAGCGGCTCGGGCCCTTTGAGGGATACCTGTTCCACAACGACCTGGGCTGGGCGGTGAAGCTGCTGGGCGTGGCGCTGTTCTTCGGCGCGGTCATGGGCTTCGGGCCATGGCTGGTGCAGCTGGGGCGGAAATGGTTCACCCGGTTCCGGGGTTGGTGGGGCGAAATGTGACGGGTCTGCTGCGGCGAAGGGGGAGCCATGCCCGTTCTGTCGGTGCCCCGGTGTGAAAAAACTGCATTTGGGGCTTTCCTTTCTCCGCCGGATGTGGTATGATATTCTTTGTGGCTGTTGGCCCTGTGTGCTGCGGTCACCCATACTTACCGCAAAAACGACGGACGTCCCCTGCCCGTAGAAAGGTATATCCCGTGAGCAGCTTTCGTGAACGTTATCTGACCAACATCTGGAATCTCCCGAATGTGCTGACCATTCTGCGCATGTGCCTGATCCCCGTATTCGTGGTGCTGCACCTTGTCGGGCTGGAGAAGCTGGCGCTGCTGACCTTCGGCGTTGCCTCCTTCACCGACTGGCTGGACGGCTACATCGCCCGCAAGCATAACATGATCACCGACTTTGGCAAGCTGATGGATCCCCTGGCGGACAAGCTGATGGTCTGCACTGCCCTGGTGATGCAGGGGATCGGCGGCGTATTCCCCGTTCCGGCCATCGTGATCGTTATCATCAAGGAGCTGGTGATGATCTACGGCAGCTCCTACATGCTGCACAAGAACATCGTCGTGTACTCCAATATCTGGGGCAAGCTGGCCCAGTGCAGCTTCATCCTGGCGCTGGTGCTGTCCTTCTGGCATCATGATTTCATCGCCATGAACCTGCCCATTGACCGGGTGACGCTGTGGATCGCTGTGGTCATCGCCGTCATTGCCCTGGTGGATTACACTGTGGCCTCCCTGAGGACGCTGCGGAAATTGAAGGATGCCTCCCGGAAATAACAGCATATGAAAACCGGCCCTCTGCCGCATCATGCGCGGAGAGCCGGTTCGTTGTTCCATGAAAGATCCCCCAGCCGCGCGGGCCGGGGGATCCTTTTGTGTTGGATTACTGCAGCTTGACGGCGTAGACAAAGCTCTTGTCCTTACCGGTGGTGCCGAAGACGAGCATATCGTTGTACACCGCGGGGCTGCCCTCGATGGTACCGACCACCTGCAGGGTGGTGACGATCTCGCCCGTCAGGCCATTGAGTAGGTAGATGGTGCCGTTGGAGCAGCACTGGATGACCCAGCCCTGGCCCGCCGCGCTGTACACCGCCACGGGGGAGGAGTAGCTGTAGGCGTCCATGGGCAGCGTCCAGGCAACCTGGCCGTCCGCCTTGTTGATGGCGATCAGCACACTGGGCTGCTTCACAGCGGCCTCATTTCCGGTCAGGGCCGCATAGCCCGCGTCGCTGACGCTGGACAGGGTGAAGTACACCAGACCGTCCAGCTCATGCTGGCCGATGATGGGGCTGGCCACGGCGCCGGCGGTGATTTCCTTGCCGGTGGCGTCCTTCTGGCCGGTGAACTTCTTCAGGCTGCTCACAGGCAGCTCCCAGTCCACCTCGCCGGTCATGGCGTTGTAGCGGCGGATGGTAACATCGCCGTTCTTGGTGCGGTTGGTGATGGTGTTGGCCGTGTAGAGCCACAGGACGCCATTTTCCTCGTCCAGATCCAGGGCGACGGCAGCGCGCACGGCGTCGCCGGTCTTGACGGCCCACACGGTGGTCATGGTGTCGGTATCCACGCAGCGCAGGATGCCGCCCATGTCCGCGTAGAAGGCATAGGAGCCGTACATTGCCAGGGAGGACTCCACCGCTGCGTCATCGGCGACCTGTCCCTTGGTGTGGCTCATCAGCGCCACATGATCCTCCACGCCCTTGAACTCAAACGTGGTTCCCTCGGGGCTGATGATCATTTCCATGTCCATGCGCTGGGTGTAGAGCATGCCGTTGGTGCCCACGGTGATCAGGGTATTGGAATTGCGGTCGATCAGGGCGGAGGTATCCATGGCGCCCACGCCGTAGTAGGCGCGATCCGCACGGACGTCCGCCAGGGTGTCGATGAGGTGCAGGCGCTTGTTGGTGGCCAGGTTGTAGTAGTACAGGCCCATGGTCTTGCTGGTGTTGGCGCCCTCCAGCTTGTTGCTGAACTGGCCGAAGGTGACAACGGGGAAGCACAGCGGGTGGACGCTGGGTGCGCCGCGCAGGGCATAGCCGATGTCGATGGCCTCGCGGGTGGGCTGGCCGTCCGCCAGATCCAGGAAGTACACCTTGCCGTCCTGGCCGGAGATGATGACCTCCTTCAGTGCGCGCTTGGTGCTGTAGCCCTCGTTCATGTCCATGAGGGAGCGGGTCTCCACCGTCCACTTGACGATGGCCGGCTGGCTGTAAACGCCGAAGCCGTAGCGCCAGCCGCTGGGCAGATGCAGCTTGCCGGCCGCAGTCTTCCAGGCAACGGTCATGGACGTGGGATTCTCCACTGTGCCGGAGGCCGCGTTCATACGGAAGGAATTACCGCGGAAGGTCGTCACGCCGAAGTCAAAGGTCAGATAATCCTCGCCCGCGGGCATGTTGATGCGCTGGCTTGCATCCCGCTGGAAATCATTCGCCCGCTTGGTGCCCTTATAGATGAGCTGGGTGGAGATGATGGAGGGAGATGCGCCTTCACCCGCCGCGGCCTCCAGCTTTGCCGTGGGTTCCGGGGTCGGCACGGGCGTGGCGGTGGGGACGGGAGTGGGCTCTGCCGTAGGCTCCGCCGTGGGGGTGGCGGTGGGCTCCGCCGTGGGAGTTGCCGTCACGCGTACGGTGGGCGTGGGGGTCAGGGCCATGGTGGGTGTCGAGGTAATGACCGGGGTTGCCGTGGGGGTGGCGGTGGGGGTCGCCGTGGGCTCGTCCACCGGGGCAAGGGCGGGAACCTCCGTCACCGTCGGCGTCTCGGTTTCCTCCGGCAGATCGGCCTCCGGCTCCGTCACGTCACCGGTCACAGGGGGGACGCTTTCCTCCACAGCAGGGCTGACCGTCGGCTCCGTATCAGAACCGGCGGTCAGGGGGGTATTCACCACTGCCACGGCGGTGGAGCCCGCCGTCAGCGTGGTGGAAGATGTATCGGAGATCTTCAGCTTCAGATCCGTGCCGATGGTCAGCTGCAGGCTGTAATCGGTCTCCAGCCAGTTTTCACCATCGGAAATCTGCAGATAGATGTAGCCCTCATACTCGTTGTCCAGGGTCATGGTCAGCATGTGCAGCATATTGCTGGTGTTGGGAATGCTGGCCGTGACGGTGGTGGGGAGCACCTCACCGCGCTCATTGACCACGCGTACACCGGAAACATTGTTGGTGGTGGTGACGTGGAAGGTGATCTGGTAGGGCACGGTATCCTTGGTGGGGTCGCCGGTGAAGCCCAGGGCCTGGGCGGGCGTCTTGTCCGCACCGCCGCCAAAGAGCCCGACGATGCCGCGCTTGACATCGCCCAGCGGGCCCTGCATGTCCGAAGGCACCAGCAGCAGGCCCAGCACCAGCGCTGCGATCACCAGCAGGACGATGATGACGATGGGCAGCGCATTGCCCTTGCTCTCGGCCTCGTATTCGTCCCCGTCGTCAATGGTGGCGATGCGGCGGCTTGCAGGCTGCAGCTGAGGCTGCACCGCGGGCTCCGGATGGGCCAGGCTGCGCGTCACGGGCTCTTGGGCGTCAGCGTGGTTCACCCCCAGCGGACGCGCGGGCACGTAGCCCTCAGCCTTCACCGGACGGCGCACCTCTCCCAGCCCGGCGGAAAACACCGGGCGGCGCGGGGCGGGCTGCGCCACCTCCGTGGGCCTGGGTACACCCTGGGAGGGAACCTGACCGGGCACCGGAGGGGTGTAACGGGTGTTGAAGCGCGGCACCGTGGTGGTGCTGCCGCTTTCCTGGGACAGGGAAGGGCTCACCGGCACCTGACGGGTCACCTCAGGGAACACCGGCGCCTTGTTTTCTGCCGGCGCTTCCGGTGCGGAGGAAGCCTCCGGGTTTTCACCGGCAGCGTTTTCCGGCTGCGCGGGCGTGTCATATGCCTCCGCGTTGCGCTCCGTGCGGCGGCGGCGGGCCGGACGGGCCGGAGCTGCCTCCACGGGAGGAATCACGCGGGTCTCTCCGGGCTGCGTCCCCATTTCCTCGCCCATGGGATTCATATCGAAATTATCGTCCAAGGCTCTTTCTCCTTTGCTCATGGCGGCAAAGCGGCGCATTGCAGCCATATTTCCTGTTCAGCGGGCATAAAATCAAGCCTGCCACTTATGATAACGTATGTCCCGCGCCATCTCAACCCGTCTGTCAGGATGAAGGAATGTAAATCTTCGCCCGTCCGGGTCTGCTGCGCCGGGAGATGAAACCCCACCCTCTATTATAAGGAGAGAAGCCGACAATGTCAACCACTCAAATGCCGCCAAACGACTTATCCCACCGCCTGCATGCCGCCCTGCATGCCAGCCTGATGCAGCAGCAGCTCTGCCTGCATGCTGCAGACCTCATGGCGGCCCGGGATCTCCACGTCATTTCCCACGTTCTCACCTTTATCGCCCGCCAGGAGGCGGAGCACGGTGCGTTCATGCGGCTCCTGCTGCCGGGGGTTCCGCCTGCACTGCCTGCCGCCGCGCCCCTGCCGCACAGGCCGGAGGAGCTCCTGCGGATGCTCATCGGCCGGGAGGAGGAGACGTCAGGCAGGCTCCTGCCCGATGCGGCCGCAGACGCTGCCCGGGCGGGCCGCCCCCGCGCCGCCGAGGCCCTGCTGCGCATCGCCGAGACAGACCGGGGGCACCGCGCCCGCCTCAAAGCCCTGCTGGACGCCCTGGAACAAGGAACGCTCCTGCACGGCAGCAGCCCCGTGAGCTGGTTCTGCACCGGCTGCGGCTGCCTGCACAACGGCTGCGATGCACCGGAAAGCTGCGAGGGCTGCAGCCGGAGCGGGAGCCACTTCATCCGCAGCGATTTTTTCCCGCTGGCAATCGGATGATGCCCGGAGACAAATTCCCTGTTCCCATTCCATTCCGGGCCGACCTGTGATATAATACCGCCATATCACCCATGAGGAGGCCCCCGCGATGAACAAGCATGTTGTCGCCCTCATCCCCCTTGACGCTTATGATCAGCCCCGGGTGGACGAAGCCGTCCGCCAGGGCCTTGCGCTGCTGGGCGGCGTGGAGCAGTTTGTCCGCCCGGAGGAGAAGGTGCTGCTCAAGCCGAATCTGCTGGCCCGTGCCCTGCCGCAAAAGGCCATCACCACCCACCCGGCGGTGTTTTCCGCCGTCTGCCGGGCCCTTCGCGAGGCTGGCTGCCGTCACCTGTCCTATGGCGACAGCCCCGGCAGCCCCACCACCACCCCGGACAAGGCCGCCGATACCGCCGGCATTGCCGAGGCTGCCGAGCGATATCAGGTGGAGAAGGCTGACTTTGCCTCCGGCTCCGTCGTGCCCTTCCCCGGGGGTCACACCGCCCGGTCCTTCTACCTGTGCAACGGCGTACAGGAGGCCGACGCCCTCATCAACATCTGCAAGATGAAGACCCATGCCCTGGAGCGCATCACCGGCGCGGTGAAGAATCTCTACGGCTGCGTCACCGGCGTCAACAAGGCCACCGGCCATGCGGCCTTCCCCAACAGCGAGGTGTTCGCCGATATGCTGGTGGATCTGAACCGCTGCATTGCCCCGCGCCTGCACATCATGGACGGCGTCATCGCCATGGAGGGCAACGGCCCCACCTCCGGCACGCCCACGCCGATGAATGTACTGCTTTTCTCCGCCGACCCCGTGGCGCTGGATGCGATCTTTGCCCACCTGATCCACCTGGATCCCGCCGAGGTACCCACCTGCACCTATGGTCAGCTGCGCGGCCTGGGCGTGATGGACGCGGAGCGCATCGCCGTGCGCACCCCGGAGGGCGAGCTGACCGTTGCCCAAGCCCGGGAAAAGTACGGCCGGAAGGACTTTGACGTCTACCGCGGCACCCTCCAAAAGGGCCTGCTGTTCAAGGTGATGCCGCTGCTGCCCTTCCTGCAGCACCGCCCGAAGGTTGACCTGAAGAAATGCGTGGCCTGCGGCGTGTGCCAGGAGGCCTGCCCGGTGGAGGAAAAGGCCGTCCGCAGCGGCAATGGCAAGAAGGCAAAGTACGATTACAGCAAGTGCATCCGCTGCTACTGCTGCCAGGAGATGTGCCCCGTCAAGGCCATCGAGGTCTACCGTCATCCGCTGACGAAGCTGCTCAGTGGAAAATGACGCTCCACCATCCTGACCAATCCGAACCGAAGGGAGTGATGGCCTGTGCCGCTGACGTCTTACTGTAAAAAATGTGCCTGTGACGTACCTGTGGGTGATTTCTGCCCCGAGTGCGGAGGCAAGCTGGCGGCCAGCGCCGTCCGGCTGGCCTGGTGTGTCGATCATGTGCCCGTGCGCGACTGGATGTGCTGGAACGGCGTGATGCGTATCGCGCTGCCGGTGATGGGGGTGACCCTGGCGCTCACCATTGTCCTGGAGGCCATCCTGGGCGGCCTGACAGGGCTGACGCAGCTGCTGACCGGCGGGCTGTTCCCGACCCTGGGCGGGCTGTCGCTGGGCGCCGCGGCGCTGCTGCTGCTGGTCTTCATCCTGCAGGGGGAGGACCTGCTGGACTGCGTCATCGACGCCTCCGGGCTCCATGTGCAGCAATATCTGCCCCGTCCCACGGCGCTCAAGCTCCTCCTGCGCCTCAGATCCCCCCGGCTCCTGGAGCAGACGGACGAGAACGGCCTGCTGCTCATCTCCTCCCGGAGCATCGCCTGGAAGGAGCTGCGCCGCGTACAGCTCTGGCCGGAGAAGGGCTTCATCCTGCTTTACGCCCCCGCCTGGTGGCAGCAGCTGACCATTCCCTGCACGAGGGAAACCTGGCTGGACGCGCTGGAGTTCATCAAGAACAAGATCGGCAAGCGCAAGGATGTGATCCTGCCGCCGCAATGCGTGCAGACGGCCCCGCCCAGGGCGAAAAAGCCTGCTGCAAAGAAATCCCGCACACAGCAGCTGACCATCGACGACGTACCGCCCCAGCCTCTCCCCGGGGAAGAGAGCGCGGCTGCCCCGCCGCCGACAGATGACTGGACGCAGGACATCCCGGAAAGCAACGAAACCGCATAACCCGGAAGGGACGCCGCACCGCCGCAGCGTTCCTTTTTTCGCCTGGTGAAGGCGCCTGACATATGCCTCGGCGTCACCGCGCGGAGAAGTCACTGCATTTCGGGCGCAGCTGAAATATTGTGCGCGGATGTGGCGTCCGGCAGGATTCTGCATGGGCGACGTCGAATGATTGAATTTGCCATATTATCGTTCTGTCGCTATTTGTTACAAGGAGGATGCATGATGACCCGTATTGACGGCCGCACGCCGGAGCAGGCGCGCCCCATTACCATTGAAACCAACTTTGTCCGCACGGCAGCGGGCTCCTGCCTTATTTCCACCGGCAACACCCGCGTGATCTGTACTGCGTCGGTGGAGGAGGGCGTTCCGCCCTTCCTGCGCGGCAAGGGCCAGGGCTGGGTCACGGCGGAATATGCCATGCTGCCCGGCTCCACCACCACCCGCAAGAAGCGCGACGGCATCAAGAAGGATGGCCGGAGCGTCGAGATTCAGCGCCTGATCGGCCGCTCCCTCCGCCAGGCGGTTGACCTGACCAAGCTGGGCGAGCGCACCATCACCCTGGATTGCGACGTGCTGGAGGCCGACGGCGGCACCCGCACCGCGTCCATCACCGGCGCCATGGTTGCCCTGACCCTGGCGGTGGAGAAGCTGATGCGCGAGGGCAAGCTGGTCTGGTCGCCCATTATCCATCAGGTGGCGGCGGTGTCCGTGGGCGTGGTGGATGACGTCCCCTGCTGCGACCTGTGCTACCAGGAGGACAGCCGCGCCCAGGTGGACATGAACCTGGTGATGAACGAGAAGGGCGAATTCATCGAGCTCCAGGGCACCGGCGAGGGCCGTGCCTTCACGGCGGAGGAGCTGGGCTCCCTGCTGACCTACGGCAAGAAGGGCATCGAGGATCTGATGGCAGCTCAGAAGGCAGCCCTGGGCGACGCGGCCCGCTACATCTGCGCCAAGCCCCCGCTGGTGGTCGCCAGCGGCAACCTCAACAAGATCCGCGAGCTGCAGCATATCTTCGGCGATTACTACACCGTGGTGCCCATGAAGGCTGCCGGATTCAACGGCGATATCGACGAAACGGCGACCACCTTTGAGGGCAATGCGGCCATCAAGGCGGAGACCGTCTGCGCGGCCACAGGTCTGCCCACCCTGGCGGATGACAGCGGCCTGAGCGTGGACGCCCTGGACGGCGAGCCCGGCGTGTATTCAGCCCGCTATGCCATGCTCAACGACGAGGGCGAGGGCGATGCGGACAACAACAGTCTGCTCCTGCGCCGCATGAAGGGCCGTACCCGCCGCGGCTGCGCCTTTGAGTGCGCCATCGCCCTGGCCCGCCCGGGAGAAGAGACCCTCGTCGCCTACGGCAGCTGCCCCGGTGTGCTGCTGGAGGAGCTGCGCGGCACCGGCGGCTTCGGCTACGATCCGCTGTTCCTCTACGAGCCCCTGGGAAAAACCTTTGCTGAAGTTACCGACGAGGAGAAGAACGCCATCAGCCATCGTGCCCGCGCATGCGAGAAGATGCTGGCGATCATGAAGGAGATCCACGAATGCTGAGGGCGCTGGTGCTGTCGGACATCCATGGGGATGACACGGGCCTGCGCTGGCTGCTGGAGCAGGTGTGGAAGGACGTGGGGCCCATCGATGCCTACCTCTGCCTGGGAGACGGCGTGCGCGACTTTGAGCGCGTGGAGTCCTTCATCCGCCGCCGGGACGAGCATGCCCTCATGTACGCTGTAAAGGGCAATAACGACTGGTGCGACGCGCCGACGAGGCGCATCATCGAGTTGGGCGGCGTGCGCATCTTTATGA
Source organism: Clostridia bacterium (assembly GCA_017516305.1). Taxonomy (GTDB): domain Bacteria; phylum Bacillota; class Clostridia; order Christensenellales; family Aristaeellaceae; genus UBA11524. Next base: position 12,107 of record JAFXDB010000147.1, read on the forward strand.
CCCATGGGCACGAGCAACGGGTTAAGTCCACCATGCTGTACCTCCGGGATGCGGTGCGGGAGGCAAACTGTGCCGTGGGGCTCTACGGCCACACCCATTGCCCGGATATCGAGATGAACGTGCCGCTGATCGTCAATCCCGGGGCCGTGGGCCGTGACCGCTGCGCCCTGCTGGAGATCGAAAAGGGCAAGGCGAGGGCCAAGCTGCTGGACTATGGATTCCATTGATGCGGCGAGAAAAAAACCTTGCCTGCGGGCGCAAAATGTGGTATAATGACGAAAACAAACCCCTACGGGAGGTGTGTCCGTATGAAGTGCCAATACTGCAGCTGCACGGAGAGCAAGGTGATTGATTCCCGCCCGACGGAGGAGAGCAGCAGCATCCGCCGCCGCCGCGAATGCATGAAATGCGGCCGCCGCTTCACCACCTATGAGAAGATCGAGCTTCTGCCGCTGATGGTCGTCAAGCGCGACGGCCGCCGCGAGCCCTTTGATGCGCAGAAGATCAAGGCGGGCATCATGCGCGCCTGCGAGAAGCTGCCCATTTCCATGCAGCAGATCGACGAAATGACTGCCCGGGTGGAGCAGTCCGCCTATGCAGGGATGGATGCGGAGATCAGCACCACCCGCCTGGGCGACATGGTCATGACCGAGCTTAAGGCCGTCAACGATGTGGCCTACGTCCGCTTTGCGGCGGTGTACCGCCTTTTCACCGACATCGGCGACTTCATGAAGGAGCTGCAGAAGCTGGTGGAGGAGAACGCCAGCAAGGGTGAGAATGATTGATCCTGCCCCGAAGGAGTCAGGTAAATAGAGTTTGAACCGGTGCGTGTCAGAGCGTGCCGGTTTTGCTGTCAGAGCGTGTTTCCAGGAGACCAGAATTGTTACAATTGGGCGGGGAGGTCTTGCCGGAACGTTGCAGGTGTGGTACGCTGTGATGGACAGAAGGGGAGGGGTAGCTGTGGAAATGGCAGTTCCGGTGCTGATGGGACTGATGGCGCTGACGGCAGCGGTACAGGTGTATGTGCTGATGCGCTTGCCTGCGCCGGGGATGGCGGGAGCAACGGGGAAGCTGCGCCGTCAGCCGGGTGGCGTGGCGGTGGCGGTGACGACGGCGCTGATGCTGCTGAGCGTGCTGGGGTTCGCTGCGGCGGGGCTGCTGCAGGATGGCAGCGGATGGCGCGTGGCGCTGATTCTGTGGGCCGGCATGCTGCTGTTCCTGTTTCTCGGGGCTTCGCTGGCCTTTGACGGCGTCACCTACGGGCCGGAGGGATTTGCCCTGCGGGATGGCTTGGGGCGGGCGCGCACATACCGTTGGGCGGATGTGCTGGCGGCCGAGGCGCTGATCATCCCCCGGCGGGGCCGCAGCTTCGACATGGAAATCACCGCCATCTACCTGCCTGACCGTACGCTGACCCTGCGTCGCACCCTGGAGGCAACATTTCTCCTTCAGCGGCCCTTCCTGACCCTGCTGAGGGAGAAGCGTCCCGACCTGCCGGACGGGAACCCTGACGACCGCAGGGTATATTCGCCCGCGCCGTCGCTGGTGACGGCCTGTCTGATCGAGTTGTTCCTGTGCGCCTTTGCGGTGGCGGGAATGGAGGATGTGCCCCGGAACGGCTGGCTGTGGATCCCGGCGGGGATGGGAGCGGTGTATGTGCTGCTGATAGCCGCCGTCGCAGTGTGGCCGCAGTGCTTTTCCGCCCATATGCAGGAAATGCTCCTGGGCCCGGAGCCGCGCCGGAAGGCGTGAGACAGCGTGGACAAGAGATAGCGGCAGGGCACGGAGACGATCCGGCTGAATGCGCTGAGCTCTTTGCGGTTCGCGGTACTGACGATGCTGGTGTGGCGCCATACCAACGCGCCCGTGACGGCGGAGAACACGATGTACAGGGGCGAAACGGTTTGGGGTGGACACATCTGCCTCTTGGGAGTCCGATACGAAGGAAAGCGAGTTTGCGATTTCTCGGATTCTCAGAAAATAAGAAAATTTCAAAAAACTATTGCGCTCACGAATAAAGTGTGTTATACTATCATGCGTGGCTGACAGAAACAATGCCACGTATAGTTATCCGAGGGGCATTAGCATAGTTGGTAGAACGAACTACCTCTTGCGCATCCCCGGCACCCATCCCGCAAGTTGGTGAACTTGCACAAAAAATCAATACAAAATTTGGGGCATTAGCACAGTTGGTAGAACGAACTACCTCTTGCGCATCCCCGGC
>JAFXDB010000148.1 GCA_017516305.1 Clostridia bacterium
GCACAGCCGTGTCGAACTGCTCAGACAGCTGGTAGGCGAGCTTGGCGAATTCGATGGCTTCGGCGGAGTCAGCAGGCTCCAGCATGGGGATCTTCGCCGCGCGGGCATAATGGCGGGAGTCCTGCTCGTTCTGCGAGGAGTGCATGCCCGCATCGTCCGCCACGCCGATGACCATGCCGGCGTTCACGCCTGTGTAGGAAATGGTGAACAGGGGATCGGCGGCAACGTTCAGGCCCACGTGCTTCATGCCGCAGAAGCTGCGCTTGCCCGCAAGGCTTGCGCCGAAGGCAGATTCCATGGCGACCTTCTCGTTGGGAGCCCACTCGGCGTAGACCTCGGCGTATTTCGCAATGGCCTCGGTGATCTCGGTGGACGGGGTGCCGGGATAGCTGGAAACAAACGCGCATCCGGCTTCGTAGAGTCCGCGGGCAACAGCCTCGTTGCCCAGCATAAGCTGCTTCATAGGGACAACCTCCTGAATATATGGTGCATTGGCTCAGCGAGCGGCACGGAAGTGAGCCTTGCGTGCCGCCGGGCTGAACCAACGGGTTCTTACTTGCTTTCGGCGTCCTCGCCGATGGAGTCGGTGACATGAACGGTCACGGTGCGGTCATAGCAGGCAAAGACGCTTTCGACATGGGCCTTGCTGACCTTGGGCGTGACGAGGCTGACAACGGGAACGATGATAAGGCCGGCGATCATGCAGAAGGCGCCTGCGTTGATGGGGCTCTGCAGCATAGCGGGGAAGATGGGCTTGGCCACGGTGTTTGCCAGCATCACCACGGTGGAAAAAACGAAGGAGCACCAGACTGAGGCCTTGGTGACGCCCTTCCAGTACAGGCCGTAGAGGAACGGCGCCAGGAACGCGCCTGCCAGCGCACCCCAGGAAACGCCCATCAGCTGGGCAATGAAGGTTACGGCAGAGGTGTGCTGCACGATGGCCAGCACCACGGAAATGGCGATGAAGACGACGATCAGCGCGCGCATGGTAAGCAGCTGCTTCTTCTCATCCATGTTCTTGACGAGCTTGCCCTTGATGAAGTCCAGCGTCAGCGTGGAGGAGGACGTCAACACAAGGGAAGAAAGCGTGGACATGGAGGCAGCCAGCACCAGCACGATCACCAGTGCGATGAGCACGGTGGGCAGACCGGAGAGCATTGTGGGGATGACGGCGTCGAAGCCCTCGGCGGCAACGTCAACGTTGTACAGCCGGCCAAAGCCGCCCAGGAAGTAGCAGCCGCCGGCCACGATGGCCGCGAAGAGGGTCGAGATGATCATGCCCTTGCCGATCTGCTTCTCATTTTTGATGGCGTAGAACTTCTGCACCATCTGGAGCAGACCCCAGGTGCCCAGGCTGGTCAGGATGACGACGCCCAGCAGGTTGACGGGATCGGGGCCGAAGAAGGAAGCGAACACGCCGGGGGTGGTGGATACGGTGGGATCAGATACCTGGCCGAGCCTGTTCAGCGCCTCCAGGAAGCCGCCGTTGCTGTTCAGCACCGCTGCGATGACCGCCACGATGCCCACGATCATGATGACGCCCTGAATGAAATCGTTGATGGCGGTGGCCATGTAGCCGCCGGCGATAACGTAGATAGCCGTGAGGATGGCCATGATGATGACGCACCACGCATAATCGATGTCAAAGGCCATGGCAAACAGGCGGGACAGGCCGTTGTAAAGGGAGGCGGTGTAGGGGATGAGGAAGATGAAGATAATGGCCGAGGCCGCCAGCTTCAGGCTTTCGGAGTTAAAGCGTGCCTGGAAGAACTGGGGCATGGTGGCCGAATCAAGGTGCTGGGTCATGATGCGGGTGCGGCGGCCGAGCACGGCCCAGGCCAGGAGCGAGCCCAGCAGGGCGTTACCGATGCCGGCCCAGGTGGCGGCGATGCCGTACTTCCAGCCGAACTGTCCGGCGTAGCCGACAAATACGACGGCGGAGAAATAGGACGTACCGTAGGCGAAGGCCGTCAGCCACGGGCCGACGGAGCGTCCGCCCAGGACAAAGCCGTTGACGTCCGTGGAGTGCTTGCGGCAGTACAGGCCAATGGCGATGGTGACCGCGAAAAATGCTACCAGCATACCGATTTTGATGAACATGGTGAATCTCCTTCCATTCTACAAAGGCTACATTGATTCAGGGAACTTACCTACAAAACTACAGGTGCTGCGATGCTACGGGCTGCGAAGGCGGGGGCAACGGCCCTCAGCCGGTGATCTGGGATTCAACCAGCCTGCCCTTGCAGTACTTCTCGCGCAGTGCCGGCTTTTCGATCTTGCCGGTGGGGTTGCGCGGGACGCGGTCGAAGATGACCTTGCGGGGGCGCTTGTAGCGCGGCATGCCCTCGCAGAAGGCGTTGATTTCCTCCTCTGTGCATTCCACTCCTTCCTTGATTTCTACAATGGCCGCGGCGATCTCGCCCAGGCGCGGGTGAGGCAGGCCGATGACCGCCACGTCCTTGATCTTGTCAAATGCCCGCATGAAGTTCTCGATCTCCACGGGGTACAGGTTCTCGCCGCCGGAGATGACGACGTCCTTTTTGCGGTCCACGAGCCAGATGAAGCCATCCTCGTCCATGCGGGCCATGTCGCCGGTAAAGAGCCAGCCGCCGCGCAGAACCTCGTTCGTGGCTTCCTCATTCTTGTAGTAGCAGAGCATCACGCCGTCGCCTCTGACGGCCAGCTCACCGACGTCGCCCGGGGCAACGTCGTTCCCCTGAGGATCGACGATCTTGGCCTGCCAGTTGTAGCCGGGCTTGCCGATGGCGCCCACCTTGTGGACGTTTTCCACGCCCAGGTGCACGCAGCCGGGGCCGATGGATTCGGACAGGCCGTAGTTGGTATCGTACTGGTGATGGGGGAAGTATTTCAGCCACCGGCTGACCAGGCTGGGCGGAACGGGCTGCGCGCCGATGTGCATCAGGCGCAGCTGATCGAGGTAATAATCATCCAGCTTGATGCGGCCGGAGTCGATGGCGTCCAGCAGATCCTGGCACCACGGCACCAGCAGCCACACGATGGTGCAGCGCTCCTCGGTCACGGCGCGCAGGATCCATTCGGGCTTCACGCCGCGAAGGAGTACTGCCTTGCTGCCGGAAAGGAGGGAGCCGAACCAGTGCATTTTTGCGCCCGTATGGTAAAGCGGGGGAATGCAGAGGAATACGTCCTCGCGGCTCTGGCTGTGGTGGTTCTGTTCCACCTCGCAGGAATAGGCCAGCGCACGATGATTGTGCAGGATGGCCTTGGGGAAGCCGGTGGTGCCGGAGGAGAAATAGATGGCGGCGTAATCCTTTTCCGTCAGGGCCACGGGCGGAGCCGAGGTAGAGCAGTAGCCCATCAGCTTCAGGCAGTCCTCCGTGTAAGCCGGGCCGTTCTTGCCGACAAAGAAGGTGAAGCGCATGTCAATCTGATCGGCAATCTGATCCATGCGGCTGATGAATTCCGGGCCGAAGATCAGCACATCCACGTCCGCCAGGTCAAGGCAGTATTTGATTTCCTCGGCGGAGTAGCGGAAGTTCATCGGTACGGCGATGCACCCGGCCTTGAGAATGCCGAAGTAGATCGGAAGCCACTCCAGGCAATTCATCATCAGAATGGCGCACTTGGCGCCCTTCTCAATGCCGCGGGAGAGCAGGAGATTCGCAAAGCGGTTGGCGCGGCGGTCGAAGTCCGCCCAGGACATTTCGCGCCGGTAGGGGGCATCCGGGTTGGCGGATTCGATCAGGTTATAGTCGCGCCAGGTCACGGCGGCGTCGCGCTCCTCGGAAGGGTTGATCTCCACCAGCGCGGTCTCCATGCCATACAGGCGGGCATTCCGCTCCAGATATTCGGTGATCAGCATGTCTGTCACTCCAATCGTGTGAAATAAAAACGCCTCTGCGTAATCGCAGAGGACGGATGAACCGTGGTACCACCTCAATTTGCCAGCCTGCCAATGGCGGGGACTGACCTTGAACGCGCGGTATCGGGCGCACCCGTCACGGTCTACTGCTGCTTCGACCGGAGGCTCGGCAGTGTATTCCGCACCCGGGCACCCTGCTGCCTCGCACCGTCCGGCAGTTCTCTGAAGGGAGTCATCGGAGCGTACTTCTCTGCGTCATCGCGGATTGTATACAGAGCTGCTTGCACAACTCATGCTGATACTTTACCATTTCCGACAGGGATTGTCAATCAGCGGATTGTACATATTATGTTCTGTTTCTTGACATGAGCAGCTCCGGAGGTCTACACTGTCCGTGATACAATACGAAAGAGGGCGACACAATGATCGACTTCCACACCCACACCTTCCCTGACCGGATCGCAGCGGCAGCGGTCAGCAAGCTGGAGCAGAAGGCTCACGCGACTTCATTTTCGGACGGAACGCGGGAGGGGCTGCTGCGGTGCATACAGGCGGCGGGGATTGACCATGCGGTGGTGCTGCCGGTGGCGACCAATCCGCTTAAATGCGCCAGCATGAACGATACCTCCCATGCCCTGGACGGACGGGACAACCTGACCTATTTCGCCGCCATCCACCCCGACGCGCCGGACTGGCATGAGGAGCTGGGGCGGGCGAAGGCCCTGGGCTTCCGGGGCGTCAAGCTCCACCCGGTCTACCAGGATGTACCCATTGATGACCCGCGCTTTGTGCGCATCCTGGAAAGGTGCGGTGAGTTGGGGCTGATCGTGGTGATGCACGGCGGGCTGGACATTGGTTTCCCCGGCGTGGAGCGGTGCAGCCCCCAAAGGCTACGCACTGCCTTACGGCAGGCAGGCCCGGTGACGCTGGTGGCGGCCCACATGGGCGGCTGGCGCAACTGGCAGGAAGTGCCGGAGAACCTGCTGGACACGGGCGTGTACCTGGACACGGCCTACACCCTGGGCGCCATCAGCCCCATCGACTGCCACTATGCTCCGGAGGAACTGCCCATGCTGGCGGACGAGCGCTTTGTGGAGCTGGTGCGCATCTTCGGCAGCCATCGGGTACTCTTTGGCACCGACAGCCCCTGGGACGATATGTCGGCATGCGTGGCCCGCATCCGCGCGTTGCCGCTGACGGAAGCGGAAAAGGCGGATATCTTTGACAGCAATGCCCGGCGGTTGCTGGGAATGTGAGGCACGATATGGAGATCAGACGGCTGACAGGGGCGGACGTGCCCTCTCTGCTGCGGCTGTACCGGCAGCTGAGCCCGGAGGATGAATTCCCTACGGAGGATGCGGCGGCGGACATCTGGCAGCAGATCGAGGCGCAGGAGAGCATTATCTACCTGGGCGCGGTGGAGGCAGGGGAGGTCGTGTCCACCTGCTTCCTGGCCATTATTCCCAACCTGTGCCACGGCGGGCAGTCCATCTGCCTGGTGGAAAACGTGGTGACGGACGAAAAATACCGCCGACAGGGTCTTGGACGGCGGGTGATGCAGGAGGCGGTGCGCATTGCCCGGGAGCAGGGCTGTTACAAAGTGATGCTGCAAAGCGCCGCGTACCGCACAGGCGCGCACCGGTTCTACGAGGAATTCGGCTTCGACAGGCAGCGGAAGCTCGCGTTTGACCTGCGGCTGGAGTGAGCGGGGGATATCAGAAGGAAAACCATCGCTTTTACCAGAACCGGGACTGCGAATACTTCCCCTGCCACAGCGGTGTGCCGAGGAAGAATTCAGCTGCCTGTTCCTCTTGCCAAAGGCTCTCCCTTGGGGAGAGCTGTCCCGAAGGGACTGAGAGGGTGCCCTTGGGGGGAGCTGTCCCGAAGGGACTGAGAGGGTCGCCCTTGGGATTGCTCTTGCGGGGATTGAAAGGGCGATAGTTGACGCACTGCTGAATGTCATGATAAAATAGAAGAAAACGCTCTGCAAAGGAGAGAACGATATGGATCGCATTTACGCTGATTACGCATGGGACATGACCGCTGCCCTGCTGGCCATCGACAGCCCCTCCGGCTACACGGCGGCTGCGGCGCAGTGGGTGCAGAAGGCCTTTGCCGACCTGGGCTTTGAGGCGGTCATCACCCGCAAGGGCGGCGTGCTGATCGATCTGGGCGGCAGGGATGCGGAGGACGGCTTGCTGCTGGAGGCTCACGCGGATACCCTCGGCGCGATGGTGGCCCAGGTCAAGGGCGACGGCCGCCTGAAGCTGACCTCCCTGGGCGGCATGAACCCCAACAACGCCGAGACCGAGAATGTCCGCGTCCACACCCGGGACGGCAAAGTGTTCGAGGGCACCTGCCAGCTCTGCAACGCCTCCGTGCATGTCAACGGTGATTACTCCGGCATGAAGCGCAGCTGGGACAGCGTTGAGATCGTGCTGGATGAGGACGTGAAGTCCGCCGCCGACACCCGCGCCCTGGGGATCGAGGTGGGCGACATCGTCTGCTTCGATCCGCGCACGAAGCGCACGGCCTCCGGCTATCTCAAGAGCCGCTTCCTGGATGACAAGCTGAGCGTGGGCATCCTCCTGGGCTTCGCGAAGTATCTGCACGACAACGCCATCGTACCGGAGCGCCGCGTGTGGGCGCATGTCACCGTGTACGAGGAGGTTGGCCACGGTGGCAGCGCCAGCGTTCCTGCGGGCGTCACCGAGGCCATCAGCGTGGACATGGGCTGCGTGGGCTGGGGGCTGCAGTGCACCGAAAAGCAGGTCAGCATCTGTGCCAAGGACTCCGGCGGCCCGTACAGCTACGAGGTCACCAGCAAGCTCATTGCCGCCGCGAAGGCCACCGGTGCGGACTATGCCGTGGACGTGTACCCCTTCTACGGCAGCGACGTGGAGGCCACCCTGCGCTCCGGCGTGGACATCCGTCATGGCCTCATTGGCGCGGGCGTCTATGCCAGCCACGGCTATGAGCGCAGCCACATCGACGGCGTACACAATACGCTCCTGGTGCTCAAGGGCTACCTGAACGTGTGAGGAGGATGAACGAATGAAGAAGCTGCTTGCCTTTGCGCTGTCGCTGTGCCTGCTTTTCAGCTGTCTGCCCGTGCTGGCGGAGGAAACGGGGAAAGAAGCCTGGAACGACCCGCCCGCTGGGTTTGACCAGCGCCAGGAGGACGTGATCTACGGCACGACGGTGTTCAAGACCTACCTGTCCACCACCACCAAGACCTTCCGCAAATGCCTGGTGATCCTGCCGCCGGACTACACGGCGGAGAAGGACTACCCCGTGCTGTATCTGCTGCACGGCATCGGCGGTGACCACAGCGAGTGGAGCGGCGGACGGCCGGATGTGGTCATCGGCAACCTGATCGCCCAGGGCCTTGCGCCGGAGATGATCGTGGTGATGCCCAATGTCCGCGCCCGCAGCAACGACATGGCGAATCCCTCCGACGTGTACAGCGCGGAGCATTTCGCGGCCTTCGATAACTTCATCAACGACCTGACGAACGACCTGATGCCCTTCATTGCCAAGGAGTACTCTGTCGCGGAGGGCCGGGAAAACACAGCCGTTGCGGGCCTTTCCATGGGCGGACGCGAGGCGCTCTACATCGGCCTGACGCTGCCGGAGACCTTCGGCTATGTGGGCGCGTTCTGCCCCGCGCCGGGCGTGCTGCCCTATTACGCGGAGGGCGGCCTGTTCCAGATGGCTGACTTCCACGCCACCGAGGGCCTGGACAGCTACATCCTCATCAACGCCGGTCGGTGGGACGGTGTGGTGGGCGAATGGCCGGAAACCTACGCCAATACGCTGATGCAGAACGGCACCGACGTGACCTTCTACATCACCGAAGGCGGCCATGACTTCACCGTGTGGAAGCATGGGCTGTACAACTTTGCGCTGCGGATCTTTGACTGAATGACATATGAAAACGCGCATCCTTCCGGAAGGGGAGGATGCGAGTTTTATGTTACAGACCGAGATACCCGTCCCAGAAGGAACAGCACTTCCATTCGGGAACGCGCTCGATGCACTCCGGTACGCGGGCGAGGATTTCCTGCACATCGCCGTGCAGCACCAGACAGCCATCCGGGCTGGCGGGGCGCTCCTTGCGGAAACGGCAGGCTTTCAGGGCGGCGTGCTGAGCGGGCTTGTCCATCAAGCGGTCGGCAAACATGATGTGCTTCGTTTTTGAGCCTGGCATCACATACACATGGGTGAAGCCGCTCCAGGGTACCATGACGCGCCAGCCCTTGCGCCGGTGGATGAACTCGATGCCCTCCGCAGTCACGGTAAACCGGGGGTACATCGCCAGCCAGAACAGCAGCGCAAACCCGGCACAGCCTGCGCAGAAGAGCCCGAAGACGAGCGCGCCGGGCAGATCACCATCGACGGACTGAAAGATGCCCAGCGCCAGCATTTCCGCAGCGAAAATGCTGAACATGCTGATCATCACGATGTGAGGCCAGTGGGGCTGAACGTAGGGCTGGGAAGGATCGGGTTTCTTCATGTTATACCTCCAGGCAGCATGCGGCTACATGCAGATCGACCGTTACGGTCTCTGCGGGCTTTGCGGCAATCGCATCCTTCTCCTCCGCGGACAGATCCTGCATCAGCGGGGTCATCCACACGAAATCCCGCCACAGCTCGTCCGATACGGCATGGGTCACGGTGACGCGCTTTTCGCCCACGATGGTCGCCTTCTCACGGAGGTAGGCGTCCACCTGGCCCTCCTCGTAGGGGGCCATGCCGCGGGCGGCGCGCAGCTCCTGCAGGTAGCCGCAGCCGGGGTAGACCTTGATCAGCAGGCCGCCGGGGGCCAGGACGCGGCGGAACTCGTCGTAGCTGGCGGGGGTCAGCACGTCCAGCACGGCGGTGAAGCTGCTGTCTGCGAAGGGCAGGCGGCGCAGGTCGGCGACCAGCCACAGGGCTGTACAGGGCAGGTCGGTGGCGCGGAGGATCGCGTCCCGGCTGATGTCTGCGCCCGCGCCGCACCAGTCGTGATGGCGGGTCAGCAGTGCATTCAGGTACCAGCCGTCGCCGCAGCCAGCATCCAGGATACGGTTCCGTCCGGTTGGCAGCAGGGCTTCGATGGCGTCGGCTACGGCGTTGTAGCAGCCGGAGGAGAAAACCCGGCGGCGGGCATCAAAGAGGGCTGCGTCATAGCAGGAATCGGCCTGCTGGCTCAGCACGTTGAGGCAGCCCTTGTGGTTGACGTTCAGGCGGTGTTTTTTGGCAGTGCCGGTGCAGACGAGGTCATCGCCGGAGCGGGCGAGGGGTTTTCTGCATACGGGGCAGACAAGGCTGCCGAGGGCTTCCGCCGCGAGGAAGAGCTTATCGCGCTTGGAAAGCATGGGGGAGATGACCTCCGTTACAGGTAATGGATGCCCAGCAGGCAAAGGGCAGACAGACCGCCCAGGCCGCCAAGGAAGAACAGCGTGAAGGGCCATCCGGGGAAGAAGGGCACCGGGAAGCCCTGGGGGTAGTCCTTTTGCAGCAGACGCCGGCACAGAGCTTCGATGGGCACAAGGTAGAGCCCGAAGGTGCCAATACCCGAAAGAAAGGCGGAAAACATGCCGATGACGTACAGAGGCACATCGGGAAATCCGGAAAACTTGCGGTATCCCAGCAGCCCCAGGGCGGCACCGAAGACCAGCAAAGGCAGGAGCAGACTGACAAGGAGCCCGGCAACGGTGGCATAGTACCAGCCGCGGTGCTTCTCCTGCAGAACGAAGCTGACAGCTGTGCTGCATGCCATGCGGGCGAACCAGCCGTCCGGCGGCTGCCTCTCCAGCCAGCGCCATATGGCCTGCTCCAGGTGCGAAGGCTGCTTCTTTCTGCGGCCCATGGGATCACCTCCCTTGTCGGTTGGCTTCATTTTACTGCAAGATCATGAAAATGGCAAGCAAAAAACCGCCGCAGGATGATTGCGGCGGCGATGCGGAATAGCTCAGTCGGTGAAGTCGAAATCCTCAGCGTTCTGCTCCTTGAAGATCTGGAAGACGGCTTCGGCTTCTTCCTCGTCGTCCACGCCAATGTAGGCCTCCTGCTCGGGGTCGTCTTCTACGGGCTCGATGCGCAGGATGACCACCAGGCCGTCATCGTCGGCCACGGGCAGCACCACGGCGTATTCGTGGCCGTTGTACTCCACCACGTCCAGGAATTCGTATTCCACGTCGTTGCCGTCGGCGTCAGTCAGGGTGATGATGGGGTCAAGCTCCTCGGGGGTGGGGGTGTTCTGGTTGTCCATGTGATTGGCTCCTTTCGCTACGGGCGCTGCCCGGTCGGTTCTTCTTCTATTATATGGGATACCGCGGAAGATTGCAAGCCTGACGAATTCGCTGCGTATGTGAGATGAACGAAAATAAACGAAAATTGTATAATGAAGAACGAATATTCCCCTTGCAATTTGCACAGGATTGCGCTATAATGTCAGGGCCGTATTCGCAATGACGATCGGGTCCCGTGCGATCCTTCTGTGTGAACCATGTCAGGACCGGAAGGTAGCAGCATTAAGCATTTGACGGATGTGCTGCGGGATAGCCCGTTCTGAGCGATGCGGTTTTTGTTTTTTGGCGGTTTTCGTTGTATGAATTATGTATTTTTCATCGACAACCGGGGAAAATCATGTATAATGAAATGGTCTGTGACTATAACATAAACATGGAGGGCATGTAACCATGGAACTGAATGTGATCCGTAATGCTGACCCGGCGGTTGCTGAGGCCATTGAGGCCGAGCTGCAGCGCCAGCGTACCCATATCGAGCTGATTGCCAGCGAGAATTTCGTATCCCCGGCGGTGATGGCGGCCATGGGTTCCTGCCTGACCAACAAGTATGCCGAAGGCTACCCTGCCAAGCGCTACTACGGCGGCTGCGAGTGCGTGGACGTGGTGGAGGATCTGGCCCGCGACCGTGCCAAGCAGCTCTTCGGCTGCGACCATGTCAACGTGCAGCCCCACTCCGGCGCCCAGGCCAACATGGCTGTTTACTTCGCTGTGCTCAATCCTGGCGACACTGTGATGGGCATGGCGCTGGACAATGGCGGCCACCTGACCCACGGCAGCCCTGTCAACATGAGCGGCAAGTACTTCAACTTTGTGTCCTACGGCGTCAATGCCGACGGTTACATTGATTATGATGATGTGCTGGAGAAGGCGAAGGCCTGCCAGCCCAAGCTCATCGTAGCCGGCGCGTCCGCCTATCCCCGTACCATCGACTTTGCCAAGCTGCGCGAGATCTGCGACGCCGTCGGCGCAATGATGATGGTGGACATCGCCCACATTGCCGGTCTGGTGGCGGCGGGCGAGCATCCCTCTCCCGTGCCCTATGCGGACTTCGTCACCACCACCACCCACAAGACCCTGCGCGGCCCCCGCGGCGGCATGATCATGTGCAAGGAGCAGTGGGCGAAGGCCATCGACAAGGCCATTTTCCCGGGCACCCAGGGCGGCCCGCTGATGCATGTCATTGCGGCCAAGGCGGTGTGTTTCGGCGAGGCGCTGAGCGAGGAGTTCAAGGCCTACCAGCACCAGATCGTCCTGAACGCAAAGGCGCTGGAGAACGCCTTCCGCGCCGAGGGCATTAACATGGTCTCCGGCGGCACGGACAACCACCTCATCCTCCTGGACTTCTCCGATACAGAGATGACCGGCAAGCTCCTGGAAAAGCTCCTGGAGGACGCAAACATCACCGTCAACAAGAACACCGTGCCCAACGAGAAGCGTTCCCCCTTCGTCACCAGCGGCGTGCGCGTGGGCACTCCCGCCATCACCAGCCGCGGCCTGAAGGAGGAGCACATGGTGATGATCGCCAAGTGGATCGCCCGCGTGGTACGCGAGGGCGAGGCGGCTGTCCCCGCCGTGAAGGCGGAAGTCGAGGCCCTGATGGCCAATTTCCCCCTGTACGCCTGAAATACCTGATTTTGACAATGTTCCGGCATAATGGTTCGCCCATGCCGGAACATTTTTTATAGTCTCACGTGAAATGTGGTGTAAAAACTGCCGGATTGTCAATTCGTTGGTAAAAAAATATGATGCAAGGTATGGATTTTTCAGACCGGATGTGCTACAATAATAGAATGAAAGGTGTTGTCGGCAGAGAAAAATGGCCGAAGCATCCTATACGGAAGCGTTTACAGCATATCCTGCGGGAACGGTAGTCGCCGGTGCATCTTATGCGTGCGGTGAGTCGGCTGTTTATGCTTACTGTACACAAACTGAAGATCATACTGCATAGGTAGGGATATCTGTGCATTGATATCGTTTGTTATTTATCGTGATCCCTGCGGGGATGTCGGGTCGGATATACAGACCCAACCGGAAGGAGGAAAAACGTGAGCACAAGAGGTGTGAATCAGCCGGCAAGCCGTCTGCGCATTGTGAGTCTGGGCGGCGTGGATGAGATCGGCAAGAATATGACCGTCTTTGAATATGAGGACGATATTGTGGTGGTGGACTGCGGCAGCATCTTCCCCAAGGAGGATATGCTGGGCATCGACCTGGTCATCCCGGACGTGAGCTACCTGGTGGCGAAGAAGAAGAACGTGCGGGGCTATCTGTTCACCCACGGCCATGAGGACCATATCGGCGCCACGCCCTACATCCTCAAGCAGGTGCCTGCTCCCATCTACGGCACGAAGCTGACCCTGGCGCTGGTGGATCTGAAGCTGAAGGAGCACCGCGTGGGCGGCATTCCCATGCAGGTGGTGCAGCCCCGGGACGAGATCCGCCTGGGCAAGTATTTCACCGCCAAGTTCATCCATGTGAGCCACTCCATTGCCGGCGCCTGCGCCATCGCCATCACCTGCCCGGCAGGTACCGTGGTTGTCACCGGCGATTTCAAGATTGACTATACGCCCATTGACGGGCATGTAACGGATCTGGCCACCTTCGCCGGGCTGGGCGAGAAGGGCGTGCTGTGCATGCTGTGCGAGTCCACCAATGTGGAGCGCCCGGGCCAGACGATGAGCGAGCGGGCCATCGGCAACACGTTTGAAAAGATGTTCCGCGACGCCAAGGGCCGCGTCATCGTGGCCATGTTCGCCTCCAACATCCACCGCATGCAGATGGTCATTGACAATGCCATCGCCTATGGCCGCAAGGTCTGCTTCATCGGCCGCAGCATGGTCAACGTCAGCCGCGTGGGCATGCAGATCGGCGAGATGCACATCCCGGAGGATATGCTCATTGAGGCCGATGACCTGGATCGCTACAACGACGATGAGATCCTGGTGATGACCACCGGATCCCAGGGCGAGGCCATGGCCGGCCTGACCCGCATGGCCTACTCCGAGCACCGCAAGCTCCAAATCCGCCCCACGGACATGGTCATCATCTCCGCCAGTCCCATCCCCGGCAACGAGCGGGGCATCAGCCGCGTTATCAATCAGCTCTACCGCTGCGGCGCGCAGGTGGTCTATCACACGATGGAGAAGGTGCATGTCTCCGGCCACGCCTGCCAGGAGGAGCTGAAGCTCATCCACGCGCTGGTCAAGCCCCAGTACTTCATCCCCGTCCATGGCGAGTACCGCATGCTCTGGCAGCATGCCGAGCTGGCCGAGTCCATGGGTATGCCCAGCCAGAACATCATCCTGCCGGAGATCGGCCAGGTGTATGAGATGGATGCGGAGGGCCTGTACCTGGCCGAGCAGATTCCCAATGGCGGCATTCTGGTGGACGGCCTGGGCATTGGCGACGTGGGCAATGTCGTTCTGCGCGACCGTAAGCACCTGAGCCAGGACGGTCTGATCATCGTGGTCATGGCCATCAACCGCGACGAGCGCAAGCTGGTTTCCGGCCCGGACATCATCAGCCGCGGCTTCATCTACGTCCGCGAGAACGAGGATATCATTGACAACACCCGCGACGTGGTGCGTCAGATCCTGTCCACCTCCAGCCTGGCGGGGGAGGACTGGCCGAACCTCAAAAACCGCATCAAGGACGAGCTGCACCGCTTCATCTTCGAGAAGATCAAGCGCAACCCGATGATCCTGCCCATCATTCTCGACGTTTGACGCAGGGCACAAAATCTGTTATGATAGGGGAGGCACCAAGGTGTCTCCCTTTTGCTGCACCTGGGATGAATCTCCATCAGAGATTCGTTTACATCACCGGAAGGAAGGTTACAATGATGGAGTACGGCAATGCACACCGTCTGGCACAGGATATCCGCCAGAGCGAGGAATACCAGACTTATCACGGCATGAAGGATCAGATCATGGCGGACGAAACCACGGCGGCCCTCATCCGCGAGTATAAGAAGCTGCAGGTGAAGCTGCAGATGGGCGCCGTCAGCGGTCATCAGCCGGACGAGACGGACATGCAGCGCTTCCAGGGCATTACGAGCCTCCTGTTCACCAACCCGGAGGTCAGCCGCTTCATGCTGGCGGAAATGCGCCTGCAGCAGGCCCTGGCGGACATTTTCAAGATCATCAACGACGCCGCCGGGGTGGACTTCGGCTTCCCGGGAGAGTAAAGAAGAAATTCTTAATGCGTAATTCTTAATGCGTAATTCAGTGTGCGGAACCTTGATGAACAATTAAGAATGAAGGATGAAGAATTAAGAATTCATTGTATCGGGGTGTTTCATTGTGAGCAAGCGTAAGGACACCTACCAAAGCGTGCGGGATGAGCGGGAATACGGCCCCTACTGGTACAGCCTGCTCTGGCGGGTGGTACGGCCGCTGCTGATCCTGGCGGGCAGTCTGCTGGTGGTCATCGGCATCCTCAGCAGCATCTGGAACGGCGTGTACGAGAACTACTTCGCGCCGCCGGAGCCCACCAGCCAGACGTCGGTGGGCTTCACCGTGGAAAGCGGGCAGAGCCTTACCCGCGTGGCCAACAACCTGGAGGCCGCGGGGCTGATCCGCAGCCGCACGGTGTTCAAGTACTACTGCGACTTTGCGGGCCTGGGCCAGAAGATCCAGGCCGGCAGCTATCTGCTGACCCCGTCCATGACCATGACGGAGATCGCCGATCAGCTGACCCGCGGCGACGGCAACCCCATCGTGCGCAACATCACCCTCATCCCCGGCTGGACGATCGAGAACTTCGCCGCGAAGCTGGTGGAGGACGGCGTGCTGGCGGACAACGCGGAATTCCTGGAAATGTGCCGCACGGGCACGGCCTTCACGGATTACTACTACGTGGCGGATGTGTTGGCGGGCAGCAATGTGCAGCAGCGCCGGTATGTGCTGGAGGGCTACCTGTCGCCCAATACCTATGAGGTCTACGTGGATGCGACGGCGGAGGACATCATCCGCAAGCTCCTGAGCCAGACGGAGAACGCCTTCCCCGTGGCGATGCAGGATCAGGCCGACACCCTGGGCTACACGATGGATGAGGTGCTGATCCTGGCCTCCATTATTGAAAAGGAAGCCAAGGAGGGCGATTTCACCCGCGTGTCAGCGGTGTTCCATAACCGCCTGCGCCTGGGCATGCCCCTGCAGAGCGACGTGACCATCCACTATGTCACCGGTCAGCGGGAGATGGCCCTGGACGATGACGATCTGCACATTTCCAGCCCCTACAACACCTATGAGTACGCGGGCCTGCCGCCCGGGCCCATCTGCGCCCCCAGCGAGGCGGCCATCCGTGCGGCCCTGGAGCCCGACCAGGAGTACCTGGCCATGGGCTACCTGTACTTCTGCGCCCGCGATCCTGCCAGCGGTGAGCTGGAGTTCTCCATCACCTACGAGGATCATCTGCGCGCGGTGGAGAAGTATGCCCCCCTGTGGCGTGAATATGACGAGAGCCGCGGCGTTCAGTAAGGAACAGAGGAGCGGAGAAAAATGCATATGACGAAAAAGCCTGAGCTGCTCTGCCCCGCCGGGAGTATGGAGGCGCTGAGAACTGCGCTGCACTTCGGGGCGGATGCGGTGTACGGCGGCATGAAGCGCTTCGGTCTCCGTGCCTTTGCGGGGAATTTTGACGAGGCGCAGCTGCGCGAGGCCGTCCGCCTTTGCCATGAGAAGGGCGCAAGGTTCTACCTGACGATGAATGTCTTTCCCTTCGATGACCAGATGGAGGACTTCGTCGCTGCTGCCGCCCTGGCCCATGAGATCGGGGTGGACGCGGCCATCGTCAGTGACCTGGGAGCCATTGTGACCCTGCGGGAGCGCGTGCCGGGGCTGTCCCTGCATGTCAGCACTCAGGCCAGCACGGTCAACAGCGCGGCGGTGCGCCATTACCGCAGCCTGGGGTGCGAGCGGGTCATCCTGGCCCGGGAGACCTCCATTGCCCGGGCAAAGACCATCCATGAGGCCGTGCCGGACGTCGAGATCGAAACCTTCGTCCACGGCGCCAGCTGCGTGGCCTATTCCGGGCGGTGCCTGCTCAGTGCGGTGCTGACGGGCCGCAGCGGCAATCAGGGCGAATGTGCCCAGCCCTGCCGCTGGCAGTACGCCGTGGTGGAGGAGAAACGCCCCGGCGAGTACCTGCCCGTCAGCGAGGACGAGAACGGTACCTATATCTTCTCGGCGAAGGATCTGAACCTGATACCCCTGCTGCCTCAGCTGGCAGATGCGGGCGTGGCCAGCCTGAAGATCGAGGGCCGGATGAAAACGGAATACTACGTGGCTACGGTGACGGCCGCTTACCGCCGCGCCATCGACCTGCTGGCCCGGAGCCGGGAGGCCTTCGACGCGGCGCTGCCCTCCCTGATGGCGGAGCTGAGCTGCGCCAGCCACCGTGAGAGCGACACCGGCTTCATGCTGGGTGCGCCGGACAATCCCGGCGGCGCGGAGGGCTTCCATCAGGAGCGGGAGTTCATCGCCCGTGCCATTGCGGACAGCGAGGCAGGGGAGAGCGCACGGTTTGTGCTGAAGAACCGCTTCTGCGCAGGCGAGGAGCTGGAGCTGCTCAGCCCGGACGGCGTGACGGCATTCACTGCTCTGCCGTTCCTGCGGGAAAAGACGGGCGAGACGGTCACGACCCTGGGCATTGGCGGCGAGACGATCGCCATGGTGCTGCCCTGCCGCGTCCGGAGCGGGGACATCCTGCGCGGACAGGTGCGCAATCATCGCAGGTAATATGACGCAGGAAGCGGGATAACGGAGATTTGATTGTATAAAATCTCTTTCTGCGCATTGCAAAGCTATGTAAAATATGCTATAATTCTTCCGATATCACATTTGCAACAGATAAAGGAGGGGTCGGCATGGCAGGTCATGTTTCCGATGCGGTTATCCGCCGCCTTCCCGGCTATTACCGTCACCTGCGTGAACTGGAGGCGGCGGGCGTGATGCAGATCTCTTCCCAGGAGCTGGGGGAGCGCATGAACCTCACCCCCTCGCAGATCCGGCAGGATATCAACTGCTTCGGCGGGTTTGGCCGCCAGGGCTACGGATATCGGGTGTCGGAGCTCAAGGGGCATATCGGCGAGATTCTGGGGCTGACCAATGAGCATATCTGCATTATCATCGGCGCCGGCCACATTGGCTGTGCGGTGGCGCGTTATCCCAGCTTCAGCCGCGAGGGCTTCCGCACCATTGCCATGTTTGATGTGGATAAGGAGAAGGTCGGCACCACGCTGGAGGACGTCCCGATCCTTCCCATGGAGGAGCTGGAGAGCTTCATCAGCGCGCATCATGTGGACATCGCCGTACTGGCGCTGCCCCGCCGTGCCGCTCAGGATACGCTGCACCGCCTGTATGACGGCGGCGTCCGCGCCATCTGGAACTTTGCGCCCACGGACCTCAATCACCCGGAGGACATGCTGGTGGTCAATGTACACCTGATGGACAGCCTTCAGCAGCTTTCCTACCGCATGGCCCATAAGAACGAGAACTGAAACAGGTAAATCAATATGTACAAATGACAGAAGCGTGCGGCATTTTCCGTCGGCGCTTCTGTCATTCTGCGATACAGGAGGAAGCATGAGTCAGCCCCCAAACAACAATGGCCGCGTACGGCGCATGAGCCAGTATGGCGTCCGCCCGGAGGATATTGATCCATCCAAGCCCCGGCGCGTCCCCCAGACGAAGCCTGCCATCGGCCGGTCTGCTGAGCTGCAGGCCCGCATGGCGCAGGATGCGGGGCGTCGTCTGCCGGTTTACAGCGATTTTGATGATGTGCCCGCTGCGAATCGCTCGACAGTCCCCCCAGGGAGAAAGAAGAAAAAGAACGGGCACAACCTGCTCTGGCTCTCGGTGGCATTGATCTGCCTGATGCTCTCCGGCGCGCTGGTGGTGTTTGTGGCGCCGCAGCTGCTGAACCTGGAACTGGGCGAAATGAGCAACTTCGCCTTTGTCAACGGCAGCGTCATCATCCGCGACCAGGCGCAGATCGACCAGTTGGCAGCGGCCCGCGCAGCCCTGGATACCGACCGCATCCATCAGGGCGTGTACATCGACGGCATCCATGTGGGCGGCATGACCCGCCAGGAGGCCATCGACGCGGTCAACGCCGTGCCCAGCAGCAGCGGCGGTGCCTTTGATATCACTGTGAATGTGGACGGCTACACCTGGTCCATCAACAGCGTGGATGTGCCGCTGTACCGCAACACCCAGGAGGTCGTCCAGCAGGCCTATGCCATCGGACGCAGCAACACCATGGGCATCCGCGGTACGTCCACCACGCCCTTCCGCCAGCGCCTGGGGGCGGTGCAGGATGTGGCGATGCAGCCCGTGGGCCTGTGGACGCAGACGACCTATGATCATGAGGTGGTGCACGGCATCTGCCAGAGCATCGCTGCGACCATGAGCCGCGACCCGATCAATGCCTCCGTGGCCACCTTTGACGCGGGAACCAAGCGCTTTACCTTCAACCCGGACGAAAACGGCTTGTATGTGGATGGGGAGGCCATTTACCTCGATGTGACCGCCTGGCTGGATGGCGGCGTATATACGGGCACCATCCATGTGACGCCGGAGATCATCCTGGCGCCCGTAACCCATGCGGAGCTGATGAACAGCTTCGGCCTGGTGTCCTCCTTTACAACGAACAAGACCGGCAACAGCAACCGCACCACCAACATTGCCCTGTCTGCCAATGCCATCAACGGCATCACCGTGCTGCCGGGGGAGACCTTCTCCTTCAACAAGGCCACGGGGCAGCGCACGGAGGCCAAGGGCTACAAGGCCGCAGCGGCCATTGCGGGCGGCGAGACCGTTGACGAGATCGGCGGCGGCGTCTGCCAGACCAGCTCCACCCTCTTCAATGCCGTTGTCCGTGCGGATCTGACCATCGTCAGCCGCAAGCCTCATGCATGGCCCAGCGACTATGTGCCCAAGGGTGAGGACGCCACGGTCAACTGGCCAGACCTGGACTTCAAGTTCCGTAACGACACCGACTGGCCCATCTTCATCGTCGCCTGGTGCGATAAGAGCGCCAAGACGGTGACGGTGGAGATCTACGGCATGACCCGCTCCGACGGCGTGACCATCGACCTGGAGAGCGAGGTCACCTACACCAAGAACCCGCCGGATGAGACCCTCTACGTCTATAACCCCGACCTGGAGTACGGCACGGAGAAGCAGACCGTCAAGGCCCGCACGGGCTACACGGTGGTGACCTACAAGGTGTACTACCAGAACGGCCGCGAGATCAGCCGGGTGGAGCTGCATACCTCCAACTACAAGATGTACCAGCGGACGGTGCAGCACAACAAGCCCTATGTCTACGGCGAGTGAGCCGGTGAAAAGCAAAAACGGATCCCCCTGCGCCAGCTGCGATGCCGGTGCAGGGGGATTCCATATGTTGTGCGGAGATCAGCCCCAGATGGGGGTGGGGTAGAGGCCGTCGTCATGCATGCGCTGCAGGGCAGCCCTGACCTGGGGCTTATCGTCCTGATAGGTGACGCCGTACCAGCGGTCGCGGCAGGTGAGGACGCGCACGGTGGCAGTGTCCTTCTGCAGCATGTCGTTGACCACGCCGGGAATGAAGTACTCGGCCTTCAGGGGATTGGCGGGAATCGTTTCGCTGAGGAACACGGGGAAGGTCGTGCGCATCTCGTCCAGCAGGCTGGGCGTGAAGCCGAACATGTTCATGCTCACCGGGGTCTCGCGGGGCAGCAGGTGATAGGTCGCGCAGTCCTCGGTATAGAGGGGGCCGTCGCTGCTGGCGATGATGTGGGTGCGCTCGGTGACGGTGGTGAGGTAGCCGTTTTCATCCACGCTGCAGACACCGCGGGCCACGGAGCCGTTCTCCGTTACGGTGTTCTGAAGCTGGTAACCGACCATGAAGAAGCGGGACTTGTCGTCATCCTTCAGGGTGGAGAGGGTCTGGTAGGCCTGCTGATAGGCGTCCACGCCGTAGTAATCATCGGCGTTGATGACCAGGAAGGGCGCGTCCAGCAGCTCCTGGCAGCACAGCACCGCATGGCCGGTGCCGAAGGGCTTTACGCGGCCCTCGGGAACGGAGAAGCCCTCGGGGAGCTTATCCAGCTCCTGGAAGGCATATTGCACCTGCATGTGCTGCTCAATACGGCTGCCCACCAGGGCCTTGAAGTCCTTCTCAATGGCATGCTTGATGAGGAAGATGACGCGCTTGAAGCCCGCGCGCTTTGCATCGTACACGCTGTAGTCCAGGAGCTTTTCGCCGCCGGGACCCAGGGGATCCATCTGCTTGAGTCCGCCATAGCGCGAGCCCATGCCCGCGGCCAGCACAACAAGAATCGGTTCCATATTTTTCCCTCCTGTGTCCGGCGTGGAACAGCACCGCGCCGTATTCCCTTCCATCATACATGATAGAGGCGAAAAAATCAAGCGACGGGAAGTAAAACGGGATGTAAAACTTCGCGAACTTGTTCCAGGCGGTTGTGTTTCCGGGAGAAATGTCGTATAATACAATAGATTGATGAATTCCGGGAGGTCTGTGAGCATGGATTTTCTCAAGACGCTGATGCTATATATCACCCTGCTGACCACGATGTCCGTGCAGGAGGGGCCCCTGCCCCAGGACGCCCCCACCCCCTCGGCGGCGCCCACGACAACGGTGACCTTTGCCCCCTTTGCCACGGAGGTTCCCACGGCCACGCCTTCGCCCACGCCTGCCCCCACCCCGCAGATGACGCCCGACAGCCGCTACACGACCCTGCGCTTCAATGACAGAGGCGACGATGTGCGCCGCCTGCAGAAGCGGCTGATCGAGCTGGGGTACATGCCCAAGGGCTCCGCGGACGGGGCCTACGGCTACCAGACCTACAATGCGGTGCGCGATTTCCAGCGGGCCAATGGCCTGGATGCGGACGGCGTTGCCGGGCCCGCCACCCTGACCCAGCTGTACCAGAATCCCGATGTGCGTCCGCTGATGACGCCCACTGTGGTTCCCACGGCGACGCAGGCCCCCACCATGGAGCCCATCCCGACGCCCCAGCCTGTGACGCCTGCGCCGGCGACGCCCACCCCCACCTTGACGCCCAAGC
>JAFXDB010000149.1 GCA_017516305.1 Clostridia bacterium
CAGGGCACTCATCGCAGGCGATGTCAATGACCTCGATGATGTTGGGGTCCTGCTTGTCGCCGCCCATGGCCAGCTTCACGCGCTCGCCGAGGATGGCACGCTCCTTATACACACAGCAGCGCATCGTGGGCACCTTGCCAGGGACGATGGCCTTGGGGATCTCCAGCACCTCTTCAGGGGTCAGTCCGTCCCACGCACGGCGGGCGACCTCACGCAGCACCTTGTACTTGAGATACTGAACTTTCGTATCAAACTTTCTCATGATAATCTCCCATTTTTCCGCTTAGAAGTAGCTGACTTTCACACGCTTGCCCATCTCGCGGAGGCATTTGGTCAGCTCCTCCACCAGGTTCATCTTGATGTTGAAGTTGATGGGCAGATCGGGGTTCTGATGGGCTGGATTGATGGCACGGCCGACATAGAAGCTGATGTCCGTCGCCTCCTCAAAAAGCAGGCGGCTGATCTGGCTCGCACCGTCCTTCTTCAGGCTCCAGTGCTCGTAGAACTGGTTTGCTCCCAGATAATCCTTGGCGTATTCCACCACCTTGTTGACGGTGATGACGCCCTCGGTGACCAGGTCAACGCCCTCGATGGTGGCCGTGGGCGGCAGGTCGGAGGAGAAATCCAGATTGGCGCGCAGGGGCTTGCCCAGGTACTTGGCCGCAATGGTGGAGGTGGTGCCGCCGCAGACGATGTGCTTGCCCTCCTTGGAGAAGAAGAGCGACATCATCCGGTCCGCATCGTCGCGGTTGAAGGGCGGGCCGAAGAGCAGGTTCATCGGCTCACGCTTGCGGATCTTCACCACGCAGGCGGTGGTATCGTCGCCCGGCTCGTGGCCGTAGAGCTTGTCGCACTCGTCCACCAGCATGGTCGCCAGGGTTTTCGCAGTGTAGCCCACCGGGGTCAGCATCGTCATGAAGTCGATGATGTCGTCCCGCTTCCAGCCGAAGTTGTAGGCAATGCCGATGCCCGCATGGGGGCAGCCGTCCGACATGGCAACGAAGACGTCCCCCTCCTGCAGGCGCACGACGGACTTGTAGATCGTCTTCCCGCCGATGTTCATCTCCGTCCGGGGATAGATGTAGTTCTTGTCGTTCCGGATGAGGATGACCTGCGGGTTGTCATACTGGATGATCTCCGCCGTCTCGTTGTTCTGCAGGTGGATGATGGTGAAGGTGGAATAGGCCACGCCGCGCACGGAGCACACCGGGAGCGTCGCCGCAATGGTAGAGACGCACTCCTCCAGGGGCAGGCCCTCGGCCAGCATGGTGGAGATGATCTTGGAGGTCAGCGTGGAAAGGATGGAGGCCTTGACCCCGCTGCCCAGGCCGTCGGAAAGCACGATGACCATCGAGTTCTCATCCGGCTCCACAATGTCCACATGGTCGCCGCAGAGCTGCTCGCCGACATGATTGATGCTCTTGTAGCCGATATCCGCGCAAAGGTCATTCATTGATGATCGACTCCTTCAGCTTCGTCAGCGCGATCTTGGTTTCCGCTGCGGTTTCGCCCAGCAGGGACGCAATCTCCTGCACGATGCGCATCTGACGCTCCACCACGCGGTCAGCGACCTCGATGGTCTGCTGGCTGATGGTCTCCTTGCGCTCGCGGGTCGCCTCCTCCTCCGTCACGTCGCGCATGATGCCGATGAGCAGGTGGCTGTCCCGGTCATACATGACGGACATGTCCACATAGGCGCGATACTCGGCCAGGTACATGCGGTGGCTGTTGATGTTGCGGCAGGTTTGAAGCACCTGGCGGAACACGCCGGGATCCAGGATGCGCACCACCTGCGCGCCCAGGACGTCGGAGGCGGAGCGGATGTTGAGCAGCCGGCGGGCCGCCGTGTTGATCTGCTGCACCTCCAGCTTGTCGTTAAGCACGATCAGGCCGTTGGGGGTGTTTTCCACGATGGTATCGGAGAAGGATTCGGCCTTGTCCTTCAGATACGGCAGGCACATCGAAATCTCCGCCTTGCCCTGGCAGACGGCGATGGCCTTCTCCCGGCAGGTGCTGTAACCGCAGGAGCCGCAGTTGAGCTCCTGCTCCGGGCGGAACTTGCCCATCTGCCGCAGCACAGCGCAGATCTCGTCCTCCGTGGGCTGGGCAAGCTTGGGCGCAATGTAGCTGAAGCCCTTCTTCACGTCCAGGGTGTCAGGCTGCGTCACGGGGAAATCCTTCTCGCCCGCATAGGAGGCAATCGCCATATAGTCCTGCACCAGGGCCTTCGAATGCTTTTCCATCACCGGGCCGCCCACGCAGCTGCCCACGCAGGCGCTCATCTCGATGAAGCACTTATGCACCCTGCCCGCCACGATCTCCCGCAGCGCGGCCATGCAGTTCTCCACGCCGTCCAGCGCCAGGTAGGTGTAGCCGGGCTGATCCTGCGCCATGGTCTTGAGCACGCCGCCGGTGGTCGGGAAGAAGCGGGCGCGGCTCTCGGGGTTCTGATCCAGCTCCTTTTCCAGGGCGATGCCCTCGTCCGCCAGCCACTTGGTCAGCTCCTCGAAGGTCAGCACCGCGTCCACAATGCCGGCGTAGTGCTCCGCTTCGTCCTTTTTGGCAACGCACGGGCCGATGAAGACGCACTTGGCCTCCGGCACGCTCTTCTTGATATCCAGGCAATGGGCCTGCATGGGGCTGACAACGTCCGCCAGGTACTCCAGCGCCTCGGGGAAATACTTCTGGATCAGGAGATTGATGGAGTGGCAGCAGGAGGTGATGATCACGTCCCGCGCTTCCTCGCGCAGCATGCGCTCATACTCGTTCTTGACGATGGTGGCGCCGATGGCGGTCTCCTCGACCCCCGCAAAGCCAAGCTTCTTCAGCGCGCGGGTCATGGCTGCCACGCCCACGCCGGGGTAGTTGGCAATGAAGGAGGGCGCCAGGCTGACATACACCGGCTCGCCCGACTGCAGCAGCACCTTGGCCTTCTCCGTCTCGTCCACGATCTGCTTGGCGTTCTGCGGGCAGACCACGAAGCACTGGCCGCAGAGGATGCATTCGTTGTTGATAATGTGCGCCTGGTTGCCGGAGAAGCGGATCGCCTTCACCGGGCAGTTGCGGATGCACTTGTAGCAGTTTTTGCAGTTGGATTGCTTCAGGGTCAGGCAGTTCATGCGTTCCTGCATCCTTTCTTTTGCACGTCCTCAGCGGAGCTTTGCCAGCACGTTCCTGTCAAAGAACTCGCGGAAGCCCTCGCGCGTCACGCCCACATGCACCTCGTCGTCCACCTGCACGGTGACGCCCACGCGGTTGCACTTGCCGATGCAGAAGCTGCCGGCCAGGGTGACCTCGTTCTCCAGGCCATTCTCCGCCACAGCCTGCTGCAGCAGCTCGACGATTTCGGCAGATCCCTTGATATGGCAGGAGCTGCCCACACAGATCTGAATGACCATCGCTTACGCCTTTCCCTTCACATGCTCGTTGAAGAAAGCCTCCACCGTTTCAGGGGTGACGGAGTGGACGACGTCATCCACGGCAACGCACACGCCCTTCTGGCACTGGCCCATGCAGAAGGTGCCGCCCAGATCGACCTTGTCGCCCAGGTCATTTTCCGCAATCAGCTTCTGCAGGCCCGTCACCACCTGGCGGGAACCCTTGATGTGGCAGGAGCTGCCGATACAAACTGTGATCCTCATTGAGAGATTCCTCCTCTTATCCGGTGCGCAGCAGCCCTGACGGGCCTGCCGCGCGGTGTTAGCTGCAATGGCTGCCAGACAAGCTGACATACCTTAATACATTATGACACATTTCCCTGCGTTTGGCAAGAGTTTAACAATCTTTCGCAGAGATTTCCTATTAAATGATTGCGTCTCATTCTTTTGAAAACGTTCATTTGGCCAATGAAAAAGGTTCTTCACGTTTTCTTAGGGAATGACCAACGCTGTAAGTGAGAAGCCGCTTTCGCCCGCCGAAAGCGACGCAAAGGCGCTGGGGGAAAGCTAACAGAGCTTTCCCCCCGTCCCCCTCCTGCCCCCAAGGCGACGGAAAGGCGGCTGCATATCGGGGCGGCGACGTTTCGGAGGGTTGCTTGAATGAATAAGAGCAAG
>JAFXDB010000150.1 GCA_017516305.1 Clostridia bacterium
ATGGTGCGCATCGACATGTCCGAGTACATGGAGAAATTCAGCGTCAGCCGCCTGATCGGTGCGCCTCCCGGGTATGTGGGCTACGACGAGGGCGGCCAGCTGACCGAGGCGGTGCGGCGGCACCCGTATTGCGTTGTCCTCTTTGATGAGGTGGAAAAGGCGCATCCTGACGTGTTCAACGTGCTGCTTCAGGTGCTGGACGACGGCCGCATCACCGATTCCCAGGGCCGTACGGTGGACTTCAAGAACACCATCCTCATCATGACCAGCAACCTGGGCAGCGAGTACATCCTGAACGGCATCGAGGACGGTGAGCTGACTGCCGAGGCGCAGGCGATGATCGATCGGCTTCTGAAGACCCACTTCCGGCCGGAGTTCCTCAACCGCATCGACGAGATTGTGACCTACAAGCCCCTGACCCGGGAGCAGATCGGTTCCATTGTGAAGCTGATGCTGAACGGCCTCAACAAGCGCCTTGCCGACAAGCAGCTGCGCGTGGAGCTGACCGACGCCGCCATGGACGCGGTGATCGGGCAGGGCTTCGACCCGGCCTTCGGCGCGCGCCCCCTCAAGCGCTACCTGCAGAGCAAGGTGGAGACGCTGGTGGCCCGGCGCATCATCGGTGGCGACGTGAAGCCCGGCGACGTGCTGACCGTGGACGCGGATGGGGACGGGACGCTGTTTGTGACGTGCTGAAATGAATAGAATACGCCCCTGCAGCCGGATTTGCTGGCTGCGGGGGCGTTTTGCATGCGGGTTTTACAGGCCGACGACGCGGTAGAGGATCATCGCCAGTCCCATTACGATGAAGATCGCGGACACACCGTAGACATCACCCTTGCGGATGGTGTGCCAGCGGATATTGCCGGGGGTCATCGGCACATGGGCGATGCTCTGAAAGGAGCAGTAGATATGCTTCCACCGCAGCAGGTAGCCCAGCAGAGTGTACAGGCCGTAGCAGAGCATGCCGACGCCCATGCCCGCGAGGGCGTCGCTTTTGCTGCGTGCCAGCAGCAGCGGCAGCAGCGGGGCCGCAATGAGGAACACATACCGGTGGCACCAGGCCAGCAGGATGATCGTTCTGTGCTGTGCGGCGGAACGGCGCTTTTTCCTGCTCATTCCGCGTCCTCCAGCGTACTCTGGATGTATGCGTGCATGGCCTCAGCGACCTTCTTCGAATGGGCCACGGCTTCGACCACCGTGCGCGCGCCGTTGACCGCATCGCCCGAGGCGAACACGCCGGGGCGGCTGGTGTGGCCGTTTTCGTCGGCGACCAGCAGGCCGCGGGCGTTGGCGTTCAGGCCGCTGGTGGTGCGGGTGATGGTGTTTTGCGGGCCCTGGGAGATGGAGATGATGACGGAGTCCGCCGGGAAGAGGGTATCGGTGCCCTCTACCTCGGTCAGGCTGCCGTCTTCGCCCTCGGTGACGTTACGGAAGATGACGCCGTCATCCGTGATCTCCACGGGCTTCCTGTTGTACTCGAATTCGACGCCCTCCAGCCTGGCGTAGCTGGCCTCGTACTGGCTGGCGGCGACTTTTGAGGTGATGGAGAAGCAGGTGACGTGCCTGCTGCCGTGGCGCAGGGCCGTGCGGGCCACGTCCATGGCGGCGTTGCCTGCGCCGATGACCACGACGCGCTCGCCCAGCTTGTACACGTCCGGGTTGTTGAGGTAGTTGATGGCGTAGTGCACATGGCCGAAGGACTCGCCCTTGATCTTCAGCGTGTTGGCTTTCCAGACGCCCGTGCCGATGAAGATGGCCTTGTAGCCGTCGCGGAAGAGATCGTCCACCTGGATGGCGTCGCCGATGCGGGTGTTGGGGCGGATTTTGATGCCCTTCAGCTCCAGGTGGCGGTACTGGATGTCGTCCAGGGTGGACTTCGGCAGACGGAATTCCGGAATGCCGTAGCGCAGGATGCCGCCGATCTTGTCCTTGCCCTCGAAGATG
Organism: Clostridia bacterium; assembly: GCA_017516305.1. Classification (GTDB taxonomy): domain Bacteria; phylum Bacillota; class Clostridia; order Christensenellales; family Aristaeellaceae; genus UBA11524. Next base: position 1,948 of record JAFXDB010000150.1, read on the forward strand.
GTGACCTGGTAGCCGTAGCGGGCCATGAGGATGGCGATGGTCAGGCCCGCGGGGCCGGAGCCGACAATGGCAACCTTCATTCCGTTGGAGGGTGCGGGGCCCTTGACCATTTTGCTGGCGTAGGTGCTGGAAATGTAATTCTCGATGACGGAGAAATGCACCGGCGCGCCCTTGCGGCCCAGCACGCAGTGGCCCTCGCACTGCCCCTCGTGGTTGCAGATGAGGGAGCAGACGGTGGTCATGGGGTTGTTTTCAAACAGCAGGCGGCCGGCCTTGTCCAGCTCGCCTTCCTTCAGCAGGCGGATGACCTCCGGGATCGGGGTGGCGATGGGGCAGCCCTTCTGGCATTGGGGCACCTTGCAGCCCAGACAGCGGTTGGCCTCCTCCATAACGTGCAGCGCCATTTTCGTTTCCTCCTTGTATGAATTGGGGACTATGCAAACCGATTGTGCTATGCCTATTGTACCATGCATGGGCAGGGGAAGGGAAGCGCAATTCACGCCGTAAACCTGGCGCGAAGGGGCCGCGTGGCCGTGACAGCGGATGATGAAGGGCGCACATGTACCGGACGCCCCGGCGCGGTTTTTACATTTCGCCCTTGTCACGGGGACGGAAGGGGGATATAATGATGATGGGGGTCTGTGCGCCTCAATATGCATTGGCGGAGGAAGCTATGCGTCGTCAACACAGTATTTTTATGGAGGAGAGCCACCGCGGGCGGACGTTCCTGCTGGGCCTGGGAACGGTGGTGCTGCTGATTCTGGCAGGCCTTTTCACCTGGAACCTGGCCCTGAACCATACGGTGACCTATGAGAAGGAATATGTGACCATCGCGGGATTGCCGGATGCGCTGGAGAACTTCTCCATCCTGCACCTGTCGGATCTGAACGGCGCGTATCTGGGAGAGAACCACGCGGCGTTGCGCAAGGTGCTGGACGGCAAGAGCCCCAGCTGCGTGGTGCTGTCCGGCAATATGGTGGGGCCGGAGGGGAACGCGGAGGCGGTGCTGGCGCTGGCAGAGATTCTGCCGCCCGGTACGCCTGTGCTGCTCCTGCCCGGCGATGACGACCCGGCGCTGTATGCTTCCCAGGCGCATGCCAGCCTGTCCCCCTATGCCCCCTGGGCGGCGCGGCTGCAGGAGGCGGGTATCGTCATCCTGGACGAGCCGTATGCCATCACCAAGGGCAAGTACACTGTCTGGTTCATCCCCGAATCGCTGTACAGCCTGGATGTGGAAAGCTCCCGGGCGGCCTGGCAGGCGCAGCTGGATGCGCTCACGGCCATTCCCGGCGATCTGACGCCCGACCAGGCGGCGCAGAAGCGCAGCGCGGCCTACCAGGTCGAGCGCCTGACGCGCATTGCCGAAACCCTGGCCACCATCAAGTCCACCGATGTGCAGATTATGGTGACGCACATGCCGCTGACGAAGGAATATGTGACCGCGACCCGTGCAGCCGAGGCGGAGAACAAGGTGCCTGCCATGCGCCGGGTGTCCTTGGTGCTGGCCGGCGGCTACTGCGGCGGACAGTGGCGCATCCCCGGCGTGGGCGCCGTCTGGGCCCCGGAACTGGGCTTTTTCCCGGAGGATCATCTGCTGCAGGGCCTTTCCTATGTGGGCGGCGTGTGGCAGCACATCAGCCCCGGCCTGAGCGTCAGCCCCAGCTATCCCCTGCTGCCCATCCGCCTGTTCAACAGTCCGGTGACGACGCTGATCGTCCTGACGGGCAGCATCAGATAACAGCCCCGGGCAGCTTCTTCTGCCTGGAAAACTGAAAGCTTAATTCTTAATTCTTAATTCGTAATTCCTGCCGGAGGTACGCATGATGCAGCTTGTTCGTAACGGTGTGGCCGTTCCCTTTGTTGTCGAGCCCCAGGCCCATGCGGGTGTGCGCCGCGTGGCGGGGAAGGTTGCCGCCGATGTGCAGCGGGTGTCCGGCGCACTTCCGCAGATGATTGCCGTGCCTGCCGGGGAGGCGATGGTGCTGTGCGCCACGCTGGGCTGCAGCCCCCTGGCGGAGGCGCTTATCGCCGCCGGGAAGCTCCCAGAGGAGAGGGTGGAAAAAATCCGCGGCAAATGGGAATGCTGGCTGACCGCACTGGTGGACGCGCCCTTTGACGGCGTTTCGCAGGCGCTGGTCATCCTCGGCTCGGACAAGCGCGGCACGATCTATGGCATGTACAGCCTGTCGGAGTACATCGGCGTCAGCCCCCTGCATTACTGGGGCGACGCGGAGCCCCTTACCGACCCGGAGCCCGTGGTGAAGGCGGACTTCCTCACCGTGACGAAGGAGCCCTCCGTGCGCTACCGCGGCCTGTTCATCAACGATGAATGGCCCTGCTTCGGGAACTGGTGCATGGAGCATTTCGGCGGCGTGAATGCGGATATGTACGACCATGTCTTTGACCTGCTGCTGCGCCTGAAGGGTAACTACATGTGGCCTGCGATGTGGGCCAGCGTCTTCGGGGAGGAAGGCCCCGGCTCCCTGAATGAGGAACTGGCGGACGAGTACGGCATCGTGGTCGGCAACAGCCACCACGAGCCCTGCCTGCGGGCTGGGGAGGAGTTCGGCCGCTCCATCCGCGACGGCGCGCCCTACGGCACCGAGTGGAACTTTCTGCGCAACCGCGAGGGCATCACCCGCTTCTGGGCGGACGGCCTCAGGCGCAGCGGAAGGTACGAGCATCTGATCACCACCGGCATGCGCGGCGAGGCGGATTCCGCCATGCTGGGTGAGGACAGCGGCCTGCGCGCCAACATCGAGTACCTCAAGGACGTCATCACCACCCAGGAAAGGCTCATCCAGGAGCACGCGGGCCTGGCGAGCAAGGATCAGCCCCGCCTGCTGGCGCTGTACAAGGAGGTCGAGCCCTTCTTCTACGGCAGCGAGACCGTCCAGGGCCTCAAGGACTGGGAGGGACTGCAAAACACGGTCTGCATGCTCTGTGAGGACAACCAGGGCTTCATGCGCTCCCTGCCCACGCCGGAAATGACGGAAGCGCTTCGTCAGCGCGGCTGCGGCTGGGGCATGTACTACCATGTGGATTACCACGGCGGCCCGGTCAGCTACGAGTGGATGCCCTCCACGCCCTTCTCCCTCCTGTGGGAGCAGATGTGCCTGGCCTATGACCACGGTGTACGGGATGTATGGATCCTCAACACCGGCGACCTCAAGTTCAACGAGGTCTCCCTCAAGCAGTTCCTTGACCTGGCCTACGATTATGAAAAGTGGGGCAGCCACGCGGCGGACAACTGGCAGAAATGGCTGGAGCACTTTGTCCGCAGGACCTTCCCCTATGTGGGCAGCATCGCATCCAGCCGCATCCAGGCGCTGCTGACGGGGCTGTACAGCATGAACGGCATGCGCCGCCCGGAGGCGCTCAATGCGTCCGTCTATCACCCCTGCCATCATCTGGAGGCCCACCGCATGCTGGAAAAGGCGGAAAGCCTGCTGGCCCTGTGCGCCGCGACGATGAAGCAGGTGCCCATGCATGCCGCCGGTTTCTATAACATGGTGGCCTATCCCCTCACGGCCAGCATGAACCTGCTGCGCATGCACCTGGCGGCGGGGCTCAATGCCCACTATGCCCGTCAGGGGCGGCCCATTGCCAACCATTACGGCGATATCCTGCAGGAGGCGCTGGAAATGGACGCGTCCCTGGCGGAGAAGTTCGCCGCCTGGAAGGACGGCAAATGGCGCGGCATGGAGCGCGAGGAGCACATCGGCTTCACCTCCTGGAACGAGGATGGCTGCCGCATGCCCCTGCGCACGGTGGTCACCCCCATGCCCTATCCGCGGCTTTCCCTGTCCCGCCGGGATGGCGTACAGGTGTATGGCCGCAAGTATGGCGCGCCCTTTGTCATCCCTGTGCACGATTTCTGCGACGCGGGCGTGGAGGAGGTGCTGCTGGAGGCGGCCAACGACGGCGTGGGCTCCCTCACCGTGACGGTGGAGGGCGGCGCGCCCTGGCTGACGGTCATCCTGCCGGAGAATGCCTGCCCGGAGGCGAAGGGCTTCCTTGCCGGGCGCTTCACCCGGGAAGAGGACAACAGCTTCACCGTGGAGACCCTGGGCGTCATCCGTCTGGTGTGCGACCGCGACGCCCTGCCGGAGGACGGCTCCCTGCAGCAGACGACCCTGGTCATCCGCTCGGTGGGGGAGGGGAGCCACGCCGCCTGCACCGTCCATGTGGACGTGCGGGCCCGCCGTCACCCGGAGAATGCCGAGGCGGCCTTCATGCCCGTGAAGGGCGTCGTCACCATGGAGGCGCAGCATTTCGTTGCCGAGCATGGGGCGAAGGGCGCGGCCTTCCGCGTGCTGCCCGGCTATGGCCGCAGCGGCAGCGCCGTGAAGGTGCATCCGTCCACCGCGTCCTTCCGGCCCGGCGAGGACGCCCCCAGCCTCACTTACCGGTTCCTGGCGAAGATGGCGGGCGACCACGTCTGCGAGCTGTGGCTGACCCCCACCAGCCCCGTGCGCCCGGCGACGGAGATGCGCTGCACCCTCACCGGCCCGGACGGGGAAAGCCAGATCGTCACCTGTGTCCCGGCGGACTACCGCCCCGGCGAAAACAGCGACCCCCGCTGGTGCCGCGCCATGGTGGAGCACATCCGCAAGGTGCGTACCGTCATCCGCTGCCGGGAGGGCCTGAACGAAGTGACCGTCTCCGCACTGGAGGAAAATCTGTCCCTCGAGCGCATGCTGGTATACCCGGAGGGCCACCGCCTGCCGGATAGCTACCTTGGCCCGGAGGAAAGCCCCATCCGGTAACACAAACTCAATTCATAATTCCGAATTCCTGATTCACAATTCCTCTGACCGTTCCGGGGTGATACATATGTCAAGATCTTCGCGTTACGAAATGAACATGACCGAGGGCGCGCTGCTGCCCAAGGTTCTTCTGTTTTCCCTGCCGCTGATGCTTTCGGGCATCCTGCAGCTGCTCTTCAGCGCGGCGGACATGGCGGTGGTGGGCAGCTTTGCCCATCAGAACCGGGACGCCGCCCAGGCCGCCATCGGCTCCACGGGCAGCCTGATCAACCTGATGGTGAATGTCTTCATGGGCCTGAGCGTGGGCGGCAGCGTGTGCGTTGCCCGTGCCTATGGCGCCGGGGATGCCCGGCAGGTGCATCAGGGCGTGCATACCTCCATCACCCTGGCGGGCCTGTGCGGCCTGCTGGTGGCGGCGGTGGGCATCCTCTTCTGCCGTCCGCTGCTGCAGCTGATGGGCAACCCTGAACTGGAGCTGGCCACCACCTACATGCGCATCTACTTCCTGGGCATGCCCTTCAACATGCTGTACAACTTCGGCGCAGCCATCCTGCGCGGCGTGGGCGATACCCGCCGCCCGCTGACGTATCTGTCCATCGCAGGCGTGGCCAATGTGGTGCTGAACTACGTCCTGGTGGCCTGGGTGGGCCTGGACGTGGAGGGCGTGGCCATCGCTACGGTCATCAGCCAGGTGATCAGCGCGGTGCTGGTGCTGGCGTGCCTGATGCGCTCGGATTCCTCCATCCGCCTGGATGTGAGGGCCCTGCGCATCCACATGCCGCAGCTGCGGCGCATCCTGCAGGTGGGCCTGCCTGCGGGCCTGCAAGGCAGTCTGTTTTCCATCTCCAACGTGCTGATCCAGTCCTCCGTCAATTCCTTTGACACCATTGCCGTGGCCGGCAACGCCAATGCCGGCAACCTGGAGGGCTTCGTCTACACATCCATGAACTCGGTGCACCAGGCGGCGCTGACCTTTGCCAGCCAGAACCTGGGCGCGGGCAAAATCCGCCGCGTCCGCAGGAGCGTGTTTGTGTGCCTGGCGACTGTCACGGTCATCGGCCTGGTGATGGGCAATGGCTTCTACCTCCTGGGCCGTCCGCTGCTGTCGCTGTACAACCAGAACGCCGACGTCATCTCCTACGGCATGCTGCGCCTGTCCTGGATGCTGCCGCTGTACTGCCTCTGCGGCCTGATGGACGTCATTGTGGGCAGTTTGCGAGGTGTGGGCTACTCCATCATGCCCATGATCGTGAGCCTCACGGGCGCGTGCCTCTTCCGCGTGGTGTGGATCATGACGGTCTTTGCCGCCAGTCCCACGCTGGAGACGCTCTACCTGTCCTACCCGATCTCCTGGGCGCTGACCTTCGGCACCCATCTCCTGTGTTACTTCTTCGTGGCCCGGCCCAGGCTGAGCAGGATGGAGGCGCGGATTGAAGCGGAGGGAATTCACCAATAAACGACAGGAAGCGTAAAACATGGCTTTCCCTCTTGCAGAAACGGCTCGTTTTGTGTAAAATATTGTTATCGGCATGTCTGCGAGAGGAGGAGAGCGTATGGCGCGCCGGATGCTGTGGATACTGGTTCTGGTGATGCTGGCGGCGTCTGCGCTGGCGGAGGAGGCTTCGGCCCCGTCGTCGCTGCGGGAATGCACCACCTTTGAGGAGGCGGAGGCCTTCCTGCTCTATCCGCCCGAGGAGGGTATCGCTGGGGTGGAGGCCGGGTATATCCGGCTGATTGCCCAGCACCGCGCCGGGGACGACGCCTTCCGCGACGCATACTGGCAGGGGGGCGAGCCCGGTTCCGTTCTGGATCTGACGCTGCAGAAGAGCAGCACCGGCCGTGACTATGCTTACCATGCAGGCAATATGTGTACCCGTGCGGTATATTCCATGGCGCTGTCCTACCTGGGGGTAGACGTGACGCCGGGGGCGATGTCCGCCATGGTGGGCCAGCGCGACCTGAATCCGCCCTACTCCGAGGTGAGCGAGCTGGTGGGCGTGGAGCGGGTCGTGCCCAAAGCCCATGTATTCAATACCATGGTGGAGAACTACCTGACCGATCCCAGCTACTCTCCTGTGTATGTTTATCTCCGCAGGCCGGATGGCAAGACCCACGCGCTGCTGATCATCGGCGTGATCCCGGATACGGGGCGCTACATCGTCCTGGACCCCAGCGGCATGTGGGCCAACGGGGTGCAGTACCGCATTTACATGATGTCCTTCAACAAATCCCGCCGACAGGTTCTCAACAGCACCTTCCGCAAGGAATATGCCGGGAGCGAGATCCTGGCGCTGTACCAGTGGCGGCTGATCCCCCAGGAGGAAAGCGAGCCCTGAACACGACAAGGCCCGTACCTGCCAGGCAAGCAGGTGCGGGCCTTCATTTATGGTTCTTCACGGAAAGTTAGGGAATGGTTTGTAAGGTATGGCGCTGACACCTTCACTGCCGTGGCGGCTGCACCAGAGCCTCAAAGAGGACGATG
>JAFXDB010000151.1 GCA_017516305.1 Clostridia bacterium
GCTGCTTCAACCCCGTGTTCCGCATGCATGGCGAGCGCAGCCCCTGGTACGAGCGTGAGCAGGAGTACCGCAACAACATCCGGCAGATCACCAGCGGCCAGGACAACGAGGTCTGGTCCTTCGGCGAGGAGAACACGCCCATCCTGTGCAAGTACCTCTTCATCCGCGAGCGCATCCGCCCCTATGTCCGCCGCCTGATGCAGGAGGCCCACGAGACCGGCGCGCCCGTCATGCGTCCGCTGTTCTACGAATTCCCGGAGGACAAGCAGGCCTGGCTGACCGAGGACTGCTACATGTTCGGCCCGGACATGCTGGTGGCTCCTGTGATGGAAGCGGGCGTGACCGAGCGCAGCATCTACCTGCCCAAGGGCGCGACCTGGAAGGATGCCAATACCGGCAAGGTGTACGAGGGCGGCCAGATGGTGACCGTGCCCGCGCCTGTTGACGTCATCCCGGTGCTGTTCAGGGATGGCGCGGAGTGGCCGATCTATACCGAATAACCGCAAAAAGGGAGATCGCTCGTAGTGAGCGGTCTCCCTTTTGCAGATGTGCTGGTGTGGATGCGGAGCCCGGATGAAGGCCTGTCTGCTTACAGCAGCGTGATGCGGGCCTCGCGGAACTTGCGCTGGGTGTCGGCATCCCAGATGGAGGACTGGACTTCGCCGATGTGGGCCTTGCCCAGCAGCAGCATGCACAGGCGGCTCTGGCCGATGCCGCCGCCGATGGTCAGGGGCAGCTCGCCGTCCAGGAGCATGCGGTGATAGGTCAGACTGCGGCGGTCATCGCAGTTTGCCAGGGTCAGCTGCTTGTCGAGGGTCTCCGCGTCCACGCGGATGCCCATGCTGGAGAGCTCAATGGCGCAATCCAGCGCCGGGCACCAGTAGAGCAGGTCGCCGTTGAGCGTCCAGTCGTCATAGTCGGGGGCACGGCCGTCGTGGGGCTTGCCGTCGGACAGCTTGTGGCCGATCTGCATCAGGAAGGTCACCGGGTGCTCGCGGACAAACAGGTTCTCCCGCTCCTTGGCGGTCTTGTCGGGGTAGAGGTCGAGCAGCTCCTGGGAGGTGATGAAGGTCACGTCCTCGGGCAGCTGCGTCTGCAGCTGGGGGTAGCGGCCGTTGACGATGAGGCTCGCCTCATAAATGCAGCGCACGATATCCCGCACGGCATCTTGCAGCGTCCCCAGGGTGCGCATGTCGTGGGTGATGACCTTCTCCCAGTCCCACTGGTCAACGTAGATGGAGTGGAGGTTGTCCAGCTCCTCGTCGCGGCGGATGGCGTTCATGTCCGTGTAGATGCCCTTGCCCGGCCAGATATCGTAGCGGTACAGGGCCATGCGCTTCCACTTTGCCAGGGAGTGCACCACCACCGCGTCAACCTGGGCGGCGGGGATATCGAAGGAGACGGGGCGCTCGACGCCGTTCAGGTCGTCGTTCAGGCCCGAGGACGGCTCGACGAACAGCGGCGCTGACACGCGCTTGAGGTTCAGCGCCTGGGCCAGACGATCCTGGAAGGTGCGCTTGATGAGGCTGATGGCGGCCTGGGTCTCATAAAGGGTCAGCTTGGGAGAATAGCCCTTGGGGATGTAGGTTTTGCTCATGGCAATTTGCCTCCTGGCAAATTCCTAATTATGAATGATGAATTAGGAATTATGAATTGAATTAGCGGTACAGTCTATTATAGCATAGTCCGGGCAGAATGGAAGTTTTCTGTTTGTATTTTCTGCGGGGGTATGCTATACTGGATACAAAGGATGTGATGTTATGCTGAAACGGCTGACGGCGCTGATGCTTTGCTTACTGACGGTGCTTCCGTTATTTGCAGTACGGGCGGAGGAGCCCACGACGCTGCGGTTTGCCTACGAGCTGAAGGGGCTACCGACAAACCTGAGCTGGACGGTTTACACCGGGCCGGGGGAGCAGTACCACGTGGCGACGGGCGGCAAGGCGAAGGTCTCCTCGAATGGGGCGATCATGTGCTATGGCCGGGTGGAGGGCACGGACTGGCTGCTGGTCCGCTACTTCGTCAGCGCGGGGAACAGCCGCATCGGCTATATCTGCGTGAGCTCTGCCGCCTATGCGCAGACGTTTGCGGGCGTAAAGCCGCTGCACTTCCGGAATGAGATTTACAGCCTGGAGGGCAGAGTGGAGATCACTGACGACCCGAACCTGAGCAAGCGCGCCATCGGCACGGTGTCCGGCCTGGTGACGCTGCTGGCCATCAAGGACGGCGGGGGCTGGGCGTATGTGGAAGGCAGCCTGGACAAGGGCGGCAAGCCTGTGCGGGGCTTTATCCCCCTCACGGCCCTCAACGGCGCTGCGATCCTGCCGGATGTGGCCATGAGCCCCTTTGCGGGAGATCGCTTCCAGCTGGAGAAGTCGGTGGCGCTGAACCTGGCCGACGGCGCAACGGATGAGGAAATGGTGCTTTACCCCCTGGCAGACGGCTCCTGGCTCATTGCCTACCGCTGCGCGTGGGACGGCAAGCTCTACCTGCGGGTGATCAGCCAGGACGGAAAGAAGCTGTGGGCCAAGTCCGTGAAGCGGCTGTATACCGACCAGATCATCCTGACGGATACCGGCTTCATCTGCGAGACCTTCGACAACTCCGAGTGTGACAGCGGTACGCGCTACACCTATGCCTGCAAGGGCAAGAAATGGGCCAGCAGGAAGGTTGAGTGGATCAGCGAGCCTGATCGCGCCTACGCCGACAACACGGCGAGCTTCACCCTCCTGCGCCACACCTTCACAGAGGGCGGCCAGCCCATGCCCATTGAGATCACGAACCGGGAGAACGGCATGGCGGCGCAGAGTACGATCGATGCCTTTACACCCTTCCTGTACGAGCTGGACGGCGAGCTGCTGCTGCTGGATGAATGGCATGACGGCCTGACCCTGCGTCGCTTTGCATCAAATCTGACCGAGCGGACAAACCTCCCCGTGCCGGAGGGCATCTCCGCGCCCAAGAACATCCACACTGCTGACCACGCCCGCAACGCTGTGTATTTCTTCACCGGCTACGGCACGGACTGGCGTATGTGGCGGCTGGACAGGGAGACGCTGACCTTCGGCGAAGTGCCGGCGACCATCACGCTGCCCTATGGCTGCACGGGGCTGATCGCCCTTTCTGCCAATGCTGCCGGGATGCACGACGTGCTGCTGCAGTCGGTGTTCGGCTCCTTCTTCTGCCAGCTTACGGCGGACGGGACGCTGCTGATGCATCAGGCGCTGCCGGGCAAGGTGGTGTGGATCACCCGTTTGCCGGACGCGCGGCTGATGCTCGTGCTGCAGGACAGCGAGGGCGAATTCCACCTGCAGTACTACAATGTCAGCGAGGGCTGATGGCACAGAAATACAGGCTCTGCACTTTTCCGAAGAAAACGTGAAGAACTGAAAAAATATGCCCGGCGACCGATAACGATAAGGGTCGCCGGGCGTTTTGCTGTGGGAGATCAGCTGTTCTGCTTGCTTTTGAGCATGTGCTTATGCTCGTACATGCGCTTGTCGGCGCGGATGAAGACGTCGCCGACGTCCTTGTCCTGCCGGGGGTCGAAGATGGCCCAGCCGTGGGCGACGCGGCAGGGGATCATGCCCCCGTCCGCCTTGTCCAGGGGGAAGGGGGAGGCCGCGAAGTCGGCGTCCAGCCGGGCGAGGAGGGCCGCGTGATCATTCAGATCCTGCCCCTGCAGCAGCACCACAAACTCGTCGCCGCCGATGCGGTAGACGGGGCTGTGCTTGAAGGTGTCGCAGATGATATGGCACATGTGGCGGATGTAGGCATTGCCCACCTCGTGCCCGTAGACGTCGTTGATATGCTTGAGGTCGTTGGAGTCCGTCATGATGAGGCCAAAGGGGGTGGGCTCCAGGGGAATGCGCTGGTCGATAAGGGCGATGGCCTCCGTGTAGGCGGCGTGGCTCTTGACGCCGGTCAGGGAATCGCGGAAGGCCAGGTCATTGATGGAGGACAGGCGGGTTCGGATGGTGACGGACATCTGCCGGAAGGCCTGGGCCAGCACGCCGATCTCATCCTGGCGGCTGACGCCGGGGATGCGGACGTCGGCCTCGTCAGCCTCCAGCCTGCGAACAGCCTGGGTCAGCTCCCGGAGGGGCCGGATGATGTGGCTGGTGGTGTGAAAAATGACGGCGGTGAAGAAGACCATCAGCACCAGGAAGATGATGGCGCTGCGGATGATGATGGGGTAACTCTCGCGGATGACGTCCAGGTAGGAGGCGTGGAGAATGAGGTGCATGCCGTTGATCAGCGGCTCCCTGGCCTCGATGCACAGGCGGTGATCAATGGCGCTGTAATGGTCATGGTAGGGGGTGCTGTCCGCATCCGTCAGGTAGGCATAGCCGTTGCGGTACAGGGAGATGGCATGGGCCTGCCTGTGCAGATAGGAAAAATCGACGTCCATGCCGACCACGCCGATGAACAGGCCATCCTGATACAGGGGGATGATGTAGGAGATGACCTCCTGACCGTTGGTGGGGCTGCTGTAGGGATCCAGCCACATGGGCTGGCCGGATTCCTGCGGCAGCCAGTACCAGTCCGCACCGTCCTGCTCCTGGGCGGAGGAGGCCAGGGCGGTCGTGGCGGCGAGCCGGAAAACCCCGTCCCCGGTGCTGCGGGTGTAGTTGAACCCGGCGGTGGGACTGGTGAGCGCCGGGTCAAAGCGCAGAAAACAGGACAGCGCACCGGATGTATTCTGTGCGATGGCGCTGAACATCTCCAGCATGCTGGAGGTGTAATCCTGCAGCGTTTCCGCATCTGTCAGGGCGAGGGGATCATCCAGCCTGTCCAGGCAGTACCAGCTCATCAGGCGGACGTTGCGCTGGATATCGTCCAGCAGGTCATTGATGTGGGCGGCTTCGGCTTCACAACGGGCTGCCATCACGTCGTCTGCCTTTTTGTGCAGGAGCTCGCTTGTCATCAGGAATGCATGGATGCCCACGGCGATGGAAATGACCAGGGAAGTGCCAAGAATAACGGCAAGCAGCCGGGCACGGATAGATTTTTTCAGCATGGGGATCGCCTTTCGTTTTTGCGGGTGATCAGGCCATCCAATCGGTGGCATAGGGGAGCTGGGCTTCGTCTTCGGTGATGGTGAAGGCGGGCATCAGGGGTTCAGCTGCCGTGGGGGCGGCGAAGCGTTCCGGCGGGCACAGGAGTGTGTGTGGCTGCCGGGTCAGGATGTGGCGGACGAAATCGGCGGAGGATTCCAGGCGCGTATCCAGCCCCACGCTGAAAAGCGTGCTGTGTTCGCCGCTCTTATGGTTGTCCGAGCCCGTGATGGTGTACAGCCCCTTCTTCAGGGCATACCGCATGGCGTAGGCGTCCTGGGCGGGGGTGTTGCCGGCGTTGGCGACCTCGATGCCGTCGGCCAGGACGTCGCCCAGGCGGATGGCGCTGAGGTATCCGCGCATGCGGAAGGGGTGGGCCTGGATGACGCAGCCGCCGGCGGCGTGGACGCATTCCAGCTGCTCGCGGCGCGTCCAGTGCTCCATCTCCGGATGGTCCAGCATGAACTGCTTGTCCAGCCCGTAGATGAGGTATTCGTCGCCCTCAAAATTCTGCTCCCAGCCGAAAAACACGTCCAGGCCGATCTTCTGCCCCTCGTTCCAGGCGTCTTCAAACCCGGAGCAGAACCAGTCGATGCGCTCCTTCCAGGGCAGGTCGCGGCGCACGGCGGTGTTGCCGCGGAAAAAATGGTCGGTGACGAAGATTCCCTGATACCCCTTTTCCTTGTAGAAGCGGGCATGCTCCGCGCCGGTGGAGACGCCGCAGGCGCTGCCCTGGCAGGTGTGCATATGGGTCTCATAACGGTACATGGCAAAAGCCTCCTGTTTTGCGGTGTGTTATGGAAAGCATTATACACCTTTCGCCAACGCTTGACAACCCTGCCCGGGCCTGTTATCATGGGATCAATGGATTTGCGGATAAATGGCGCCATGGAAGAAGATGACGGGAGGTGTGGGCTGTGATGTGGCTGATCCCTGTGCTGGCAGTGCTGGCAGCGGGCGTGTTCCTGTGCTGGCATGCGATGCGTAACCGGCACGAAATGGCGGTGACCCTGGCGGAGCGTGTGCGCACCACGGCCCTGTACCGGCAGCTCTATCCCATTCTGCAGGAATGCGAAGGGCGATGCGTGGAGCAGATCAAGCTCCGGCGGACGGAGGTCGTCATCCGCATGTTCCGGCCCTATAAGGAGGTCATCCGTTTCGGCTATGCCGCCCATGGCCTGGACGAGGTGGAGAACACCGACGTGCTGCAGGCCCTGGCCCAGGCCCTGGCGGTGGACGTGCCCATGCTGGACGATCCGAAGAAATTCTGGTTTGTCCGCAAGAGTGCGCCCATGGATGTGGGCAGCAGGGAAGTCTGGTTTGAGTACAATGTGCAGCCCGCCTACCGCGATGATCTGCTGCGCGCTTCCTATGACCGGCCCCAGCCCGAGGAGGGCATCATCCGCTGAGATGTCCGTTTCTTCGCAGAAAAAGCAGGATATGCGCGGGGAAACGGCGAATATACAGACAAAACCGACCCCAATAATCATCAGGAGGTAAAGAAAATGAAGATCCTTTCCGTGTACGACGAGGCGTTCCGCCCCTACGGCCGCGTGGTCGAGGGTTACCCGCTGGAGGGCATCCTGGCTACCCTGGAAAAGACCCCCTGCACCGACGCGGTGGTCTATGAGCCCCGCATCGAGGCCCTGCACCAGGCCGAGAACGCCGAGGCTGTCGGCGCTGCCCTCTACGGCGGCATGCCCTTCCAGTTCGGCTTCTGCAACGGCGTCAACACCAAGCTGAACTGCCTGGAGTTCCACCGTGATTCCGAGTTCAACCTGGGCACCGAGGACTTCATCCTCCTGGTGGCCAAGCAGGATGACATCGTGGACGGCGTGCTGGATACCGCGAAGGTCGTGGCCTTCAAGGCCCCCAAGGGCGTGCTGGTGGAGTGCTACGCCACCACCCTGCACTACGCTCCCTGCTCCGCCAAGCTGGGCCAGGGCTTCCGCGTCCTGATCGCCCTGCCGGACAAGACCAACACCGATTACGAGGGCGTCCGCCAGGGCGTCAACGCCATGGACAAGATGCTCTGGGCCCGCAACAAGTGGCTGCTGGCGCACCCGGAATCCTCCGAGGCGGCCCAGGGCGCGGTGGTGGCCCTGACCGGCGTGAACATCGACATCGCGGCGGATATCTGATCTCAACAGCAAACAGGCGGCATGGCGTTGGTTGTGCCGCCTGTCTTTGCGTTTTGGGGGCTTGCCTTTTCCGGATATTTGGAGTACAATACAAGGTGACTCATTATATGTACATGTCAGGAGGACGCAAACAATGAAGGTTATTCTGCTGCAGGACGTCAAGGGCGTCGGCAAGAAGGACGAGATCATCAACGCCAGCGATGGCTATGCCCGCAACTTCCTCTTCCCCAAGAAGCTGGCCATGGAGGCCACGCCCGGCGCGCTCAAGGGCATCGAGAAGATGCGCAAGGCTGAGGCTGACCGCGAGGCCGAGCGCCGCGCCCAGGCCAGCGCCACCGCGGAGAAGCTGCGCGGCAAGGCCATCAACATGACCGCCAAGACCGGCGCCCAGGGCCGCCTGTACGGCTCCATCACCAGCGCCGAGGTGGCCGCCGAGCTGAACAAGCAGCACGGCGTTAACATCGACAAGCGCGACATCAAGTGCGAAAACATCCGCACCGTGGGCGACGTGGACATCGAGGTGCGCGTCTACAAGGACATCAGCGCCAAGATGACCGTGCATGTCGAGGGCGTGGCGGCAAAATGAATTCTTAATTCGTAATTCTTAATTCGTAATTGAGTTACTGGGGCGATACACCCGTTCCGCATTCCCGATTAAGCATTATGAATTAAGAATTAAGAATTCCGACCGAAGGGAGAGTCCATCGTGTCCGAGCTGCGCGGCGTGACGCCGCCGAACAATGTGGAGGCTGAGCAGAGCGTGCTGGGCGCGATGCTGCAGGACTCCACGGCAGTGCTGCAGGCTGCCGAGACTTTGACGCCGGATGATTTCTATCAGCCGCAGCACAAGGAGATCTTCGACGCCATGCTGGCCCTGCACAAATCGCAGAGCCCCATCGACTTCATCACCGTGGACGCGGAGCTGACCCGCCGCGGCTCCATCGAGGGCGTGGGCGGCACGGCGTATCTGCTGCAGCTGATCCAGTATGTGCCCACCACGGCCAACGTGAAGGCGTATATCGGCATTGTGGCAGAAAAGAGCACCCTGCGCCGCCTGATCAAGGCCTCCCAGGAGATCGCCCAGGAGTGTTACAGTCAGCAGAATCCCCTGCAGGAGACCCTGGGCCACGCGGAGAAGGCCATCTTCGATATCGTGATGAACCGCTCCGCCGGGGAGAGCCTGGTGCATATCAAAGAGGTGCTGTACAACACCTACGCCAACATTGAGGAGCTGGCCAAGCTCCGCGGCAGGATTTCGGGCGTTCCCAGCGGCTTCACGGCCCTGGATAACCTGCTGACCGGCCTGCACGGGGGCGAGCTGATCATTCTCGGCGCGCGCCCCTCGATGGGCAAGACCTCCCTGGCGATGAACATGGCGGGCTATGCGGCCATCTACGGCGGCAAGTCCGTGGCCGTGTTCTCCCTGGAAATGCCCCGGGAGCAGATCGCCCTGCGTCTGCTCTGCTCCGACGCCAAGGTCAACATGCAGCATGTCCGCCAGGGCACGCTGACCCAGGACGACTGGATGCGCCTGGCGCGCTCCATCGGCCCCATGTCCAACAGCCGCATCTTTATCGACGATACGGCGGGCATCACCCCCACGCAGCTGCGCTCCCGCTGCCGCCGCCTGATGATGGACCGTGGCCTGGACCTGATCGTGGTGGATTATCTGGGCCTGATGCATTCCGACGGTCATGTGGAAAGCCGCCAGCTGGAGGTGTCGGAGATCAGCCGCCAGCTCAAGGCCATCGCCCTGGAGCTGAAGGTACCGCTGATTGCCTGCGCGCAGCTGAGCCGCGCCAACGCAGCCCGCGAGAACAAGCGCCCCGCCCTGACCGACCTGCGCGACTCCGGCTCCATCGAGCAGGACGCCGACGTGGTCATGTTCATCCACCGCGAAGGGTACTACGACCCGGAGTGCCAGGAGAAGAACGTGGGCGAGATCATTGTGCAGAAGCAGAGAAACGGCCCCCTGGGCACCATCAAGGTGGCCTGGCTGAGCGAGTACACCACCTATGCGAACCTGGCGCCGGAGGCGGGCGGAAATGGCGCAGAGGCGCCATTCTGAAATTCATAATTCTAAATTCTTAATTCTTAATTGAAAGTGTGGTGCAGGGCTACGTATCCACAAGCACACAAACCAAATTAAGCATTAAGAATTAGGAATCAAGAACTAAACACAAATTCCCCATGGAGGGTTCAGGAAGATGGATATTACGATCGCCATGCTGGAAACCGGCATGCGCTTTGAGGGCTTCCTGCTGGTGCGCAGCGCCGATCAGCGCGAGGGCAAGACCGGCGGCAAGTACCTGGATATGAACCTGACGGATAAAACCGGCGAGGTCAACTGCAAGCTGTGGGACGGAACCGTCGCCCCGCCGCCCCAGGGGAGCGTCATCAAGGTGCGCGGCCTGGTGCAGGAGTACAACGGCCGCAAGCAACTGCGCGTGGAAAAGATGCGCATGTCCACCGAGGCCGACGGCGTGGATCTGTCCCTGCTGGTGCCCTGCGCGCCGGAAGCGCCCGACGCCTACCGTGCGGAGATCGAGCGCACTATTGACGCCTTTGCGTCCGAGGATCTGAAGAAGATCGTGCGCGAGATGCTGCGCATGGCCGGTGACAACCTGGAGTGGTTCCCCGCGGCCCAGCGTCTGCACCATGCCGAGCGCACGGGCCTGCTGCACCACACCTGCTCCATGCTGCGCACGGCGGAGCACATCCTGCAGGTGTACCCCTTCCTGCACGGCGACCTGCTGCGGGCGGGCGTGATCCTGCACGACCTCAGCAAGATCGACGAGATGAAGAGCGATACCCTGGGCAATGTGACCGATTACACCCGCGAGGGCCTGCTGATCGGCCATCTGGTGCGGGGCGTGGCGAAGCTGGCCGAGGCGGCGAAGAACGTGGGCGTGACGGGCGAGATCGTGGTGCTGCTGGAGCACATGATCATCAGCCACCACGGCATCCCGGAATACGGCAGCCCCAAGCCGCCCATGTTCCCCGAGGCGGAGGTGCTCAACTGGATCGACACCCTGGACGCCCGCATGAACGAGATGGAGGGCATCATGGCCCGCGTCCCGGCGGGGGCGTTCTCGGAGAAGATCTGGAGCCTTGACCGCCGCATGTATCATCCCCATTATGAGGACGGCGCTGAATAACCGGTTGAACGGATAAAAACGCCCGGCTCATTCGTTGATATGGTATCAATGTTCAGGAGGATATGACGATGAAGAAACGTTGGATCGTGGCCCTGGCCCTGGTGCTGTGCCTGTTTCTGCTGACGGCCTGCAAGACCAGCGAGCCGCAGAAGTTCCAGGTCGGAACCCTGCCCAACAGCAGTACCGGTGCCGGCGGCAACACCGGCAGCAATGACGTGCTGGTGGACGGCGACTACATGGATCCCCTGGCCGAGGAGGATAACTACGACGACACCACCTGGCTGGAGGATCTGCCCACCCCGGTGCCTCCGACCTCCACGCCCGCGCCCACCGTCCGCGGTGAGTACGCCGGTGCGACCCCGGTGCCGATTGACCCCATTGACAAGCCGACGCCCACCCCGGTGCCCCCGCTGACGGCCTTCACCTTCCGCGCTTATGACGCCACCAAGCTGGGCCTGAGCTTTGAAGCGCCCGCAGACTGGACGGTCAATAACGATGATCCGGCTTACTTCGTGCTGACCAACACGTCCGGCAGGGCCAACTTCCAGGCGGAGCTGACCCTGCATTCCGAGAAGGTCAGCCGTGCCATGTCCGAAAGCGACCTGGTGGCGACGGTCAAGAGCATGCTCAACGCCATTGGCGCGTCTGACGCGGTGGTCTCCTTCTCGCCCACCAACACGAACGGCCGCACGCTTCTGGGCGCTAACGGCGTGTACGCGGATTATACCGCCACGCTGACGAATGGCGCGAAGATCCGTGGCCGCGTCCATGCCGTGTGCGTGGAAAAGGTGCTCTACACCGTGCACCTGGCTGCCCCGGCGGATTACTGGGATCTGGAGGGCGACGTGGACTACAAGGACGGCGTCTACGATCACCTGCGCCATACCATCAAGATCACCCGCTGACCGGTGGTTGACTGAATTTCTGCACAGCAGCGCTTCGGGAGCGGCTCATGCCCGCCCCCGGGCGTTGCTGTGTCTGCATATGGAGGGGAGGCGGGCTTCATGCCCATTTCTGAACGGGCGAAGCAGGCGGTGCGCAACTTTGCCGCGGGCTGCAACTGCGCCCAGAGCGTGCTGCTGGCCTATGCGGACGTCCTGGGCCTGACGCAGGAGCAGGCGGCCATGGTGTCCGTGGGCTTCGGCGGCGGCATCGGGCGGCTGCGGGACAACTGTGGCGCGTTCTCCGCGGCGGTGATGCTCTGCGGCGTCATGAAAGGCGAGGACGGCGCGAAGAAGGAGCATCGCAGCGAGACCTACGCCCGCGTACAGGAGCTGCACCGGCGGTTCGTGGCCGTCAACGGCAGCATCTGCTGCGCGGAGCTCCTGGGCCGCGAGAAGGCTCCCGAGGCTCCCACCCCCGACGCCCGCACGAAGGAATACTACCGCCGCCGTCCCTGCGCGAGGATCATCCGCCGGGCCTGCGGCGTGATCGACGAAATGCTGGAGGAGACCCATCATGCGTGAAAAGATGGAGCTGAAGACCCACAAGCCCGCCGTGTGGCTGACCACCGCCTGGCCGATGGTACTGGGCCTGGTGATCGTCACCGCTTTCACGGCGGTGCTGACGCCCGTGCTGGTGCTGCCGCTGGCGGGGATCATGCTGGTGGTGGTGCTGGCGACGCTGCTGTTCTGTGTGCCGATGTACATGGGTACCTACCTGTTCCTGCCGGCGACGGAGTACAAGGGCGCTCGGCTGCTGGCGCGCCTGGGCAGGCACGAGAGCGAGACGGAGATCTCCGCCGTCAGCCGGGGCGAGATCCTGGTGAAGCAGAACTTCATCGAGAAGTGGCTCAAGGTCTGCCACATCCGCCAGAAGGGCACGGCCATTTATCTGCGCGGCGTGCCGCAGGTGGAGGATGTGAAGGCCTGGCTGGACGCGAACTTCCCGGAGAAGACCGCCGTAATGCTGGCTGCCGAGGCGGCGGAGCGCAAGGCGAAGAAGGGGAAGAACGGCAAAAAGGGGAAGAAATGATTAGGGGCGGGGCTGTCGGTGGACGGCTCCGCCTTTTGTTTCTTCCTGTAAACATAGGGGACGATTATCTATGTGGCTGGGTGAAGGGCGAGAGGTGCCGCTTTCGCCCGCCGAAAGCGGCGCAAAGGCGCTTTTTCCTATCCTGGAATCGAACGGTCGATTCCCCCCGCCCCCCCTTGTCCCCGAGGTGTCGGGAAGGCGGCTGCATGCATGGGCGGCGACGTTGCGGAGGGTTGCTTGAATGAATAGGGAAGCGGGCGCAACCCTCCGCAAAGACGCCGCATCGTCCCCTTTGAAGCTCTGGTGCAGCCGCCCTGGCAGGGATGGTGCCTCTCCATGCTGTACAGGCCATTCCACAGCTTTCCGTGAAGAGCCAGATGATTACAGGCGGGGCTGTCGGTGGACGGCTCTGCTTTTTTGTGACATTTCAGACGCGAATCTGTATCCTTGGGACAAAAGCTCTTGGCGTGGGAGGAAAGAAATGCTATACTGAGCATGTCAGCTGAGGAATTCAACGCTGACGGAAGGATGGGAGATAAATATGAAGCAGAAGCAGTATGTGTGCGTGAAGTGTGGCTGCACGCAGTATGAAAGCGACCAGTTCCAGGCCACCGGCGGCAACTTTGCCAAGTTCTTTGACATTCAGAACAAGAAGTTCATCACCGTTTCCTGCGCTCAGTGCGGCTACACCGAGCTGTACAAGGCCCAGGGCAAGGACGGCAGCGATATCATTGATTTCCTGTTCGGCAACTGACGCTTTCCCAAAATCGGAGGAGCAAAGATGAAAAGAAGGCATCTGCCCCTTGTGACAGCCATCGCGTCCACGGTGTGCGCCGCCGCGTGGCTGGTGAACTGCGTGCTGGACATGATGCTGCCCGGCGTGGGGCACCTTGTGAAGGACGTGCTGCTGACCCTTGTATGGAGCCTCAGCGCGGTGGGCTGGTGGTGCAAATGGAGCCATGAGCGCCGTGCGGTGCGCAGCGCGTACATGTGAGCAGCAAAAACCCGGTCGGGAGCGATCCTGACCGGGTATCACGTTCATTCAGATAAAGACGGGCTCATGCCCCAGCGCGGGCACCACCTGCTCCCAGAACACCCGCTGATCAAAAAGCACCGTGGCCGTGTTGTCGCAGGGGTGGAAGGCGATGCGTCCCGGACGCTGCACGTCCCGGTCAAAGGCCAGGCGGATGCGTTTTTCCGGGTCGAACCACAGCCCCAGGGGCGACAGGCTCCCCGGTTCCAGGTGCAGCATCTGTGAAAGGCACTCTGCCGGGGCGAAGGACAGGCGGGACGACCCCAGGCGCTTGCTGACGTCCGACGTGCGGAAGGGCTTGTCGGGCAGCGTTACATACAGGTAAAAGGCGGTCTTGGGCGTGTTGCACAGCAGCAGATTCTTGCAGAAGGTCACGTCGGGGGCTGCATAGGGCAATGCCAGGCAGTCCTCCATGGTGTTGGCGGGGGCATGCTCGTGGTACTCATGGGGGACACTGAGGGCGCGCAGGTGGTTCATGATGGTTTCTTTGGTGGTCATGACAGCTCCTTATGGACAGGCGTCGAGGGCGGAAAGCAGCTCGTGCCAGTGATGAATGTGCAGATGATCGCCGGAGATGGCCAGCCCGGCGTTTTTGTAAGCGAATCCGTTGGGGATGGTCGGCTCCTCGTACAGGACGGGGAAGACGCCGGCATGCTGCGCGCCGGATACGTCCGCTTCGATCTGGTCGCCGCAGAACCAGACATCTTCCGGCGACAGATTCGCCTTTGCCAGGGCCGCGCGGAAGATCAGCGGATCGGGCTTGCGGACGCCGTAGTCGCTGGAGGTAATGACAAACTCAAATTCATGCGCCGGAATCAGCCGTTGCAGCCGGTCGGCGAGGGCCTCACCTGACCAGCCGAGGTTGCTGATCACGCCCGTGCGGATGCCGCGGCTGCGCAGTCCGGCGAGCATTTTCGCGGCGCCGGGCATAGGTTCGCCGAGGCAGGCAGCCGTCCAGAGGAGCTTCTCGATCTCCTCCAGGGGCAGATGAAAGGTCAGCCCCAGCAGGTCGTACTTCAGGCGCAGCTGCTGATGCTCATGCAGTTCCCAGCCGCTGTGGCGGCAGTCCCGCGCGGCCAGGAACAGCTCGGTGCCCAGCCGGGCGGCTTCCTCCGGCGTGACACGGCGCGGGTTGTCCTTCACATAGGCGAACACGACCTGCTCGCCTCGCAGGAAATCCGTTTCCGGCTCCCAGGCCAGGGTGTGGGCGTAATCAAAGAGGATCATCTTCGGCTGGCGCGGCATCGGTTCTTCCTCCTGCGAAAAAACAATGTAAATTGTAATTTCCTGTGGAAAAGATGGGGTATACATGGTATAATATACGCAATAGCTCCGAAAATCAAGTACAGGAGGCGTTTTTGCAATGAAGAGGAGAATCGGTATCCTGACCAGCGGCGGCGACTGCCCCGGCCTGAATGCGGCCATCCGCGGCGTGACCCGCGCGGCTTATGAGATGTTTGACGCGGAGATCATCGGCATTCACGATGGCTACCGCGGCCTGATCGAGGGCGACTACCAGGAGATGAAGAAGAGCGACTTCTCCGGCATCCTGACCCTGGGCGGCACGATCCTCGGCACCGCCCGCACGCCCTTCCGCGACATGCGCAAGATCGGCGAGGACAAGGTGGACAAGGTCGCGGCGATGAAGAAGACCTACAAGGATCTGAAGCTGGACTGCCTGGTGACCCTGGGCGGCAACGGCACCCACAAGACGGCCAACCTCCTCTCCCAGGAGGGGCTGAATGTCATCGGCCTGCCCAAGACCATCGACAACGACCTCTATGGCACCGACTTCACCTTCGGCTTCCACACCGCGCTGGACATTGCCACCGACGTCATCGACCGCATCCACACCACCGCCGCCAGCCACGGCCGCTGCATGGTCATTGAGATCATGGGCAACAAGGCGGGCTGGCTGACGCTGTATTCCGGCGTGGCGGGCGGCGCGGACGTGATCCTGCTGCCGGAGATCCCCTATGACATCGAGAAGGTGGCCAAGGTGGCGGAAAAGCGCGCCAAGTCCTCGAAGGGCTTCACCATCATCGCTGTGGCCGAGGGCGCCATGACCCCCGAGGAGGCGAAGATGAAGAAGAAGGAGCGCGAGGCCAAGCGCGCCGCCGAGCATTTCTCCGCCAGCGCCTATGTGGCCCAGCAGCTGCGCGACCTGGTGGGAGTGGAGGCCCGCAGCGTTGTGCCCGGCCACATCCAGCGCGGCGGCAGCCCCAATGCCTACGACCGCGTGCTGTCCACCCAGTTCGGCGTGCACGCGGCGGAGCTGATTCGCGACGGCGTGTTCGGCGTGACCGTGGCGCTGAAGGGCAGCGAGATCACCCACAACAAGCTGGAAGACATCGCCGGTGTGCCCAAGCTCGTCCCCGCTGACCACCAGATGGTGATGACGGCCAAGAATATGGGCATCTCCTTTGGTGACTGATCTGTTTCCGGACTCCGGCTGCCAGGCTGGGGTCCTTTGTGAAGGATGTGTATGGGATGCGTCGATGGCTTTCCCTGTTGCTGCTGTTGCTTATGCTTTTGCTGTCCACAGCTTGTGCGGAGGCATCGCTGTTTACCTCTGGTGAGCCACACACCTCCCATCTGGACTATCGCCAGTATTTCAATACCATGACAGCCTGTACAGGGGTTTGTACCATCAGTTTCGCTCAGGACGCCTATGACGGAGACACTGCCACTCAGGTCTATGCGCAGATCGCGGCAGACGAGGCGGTGCTGTCTGACCTGGGGGAGATGCAGCCCCACACCGTCTATGTGGTGAAGAAGCCCCTGGCGGGCATGCAGCGCATCGGCGGAGCCATCTACTGCACGGCGGCCCAGGTGCTGGACGGCAGCTATCGTTCCTGGCTGGCGGAAGCCGCCTTCGGGCTGGAACGCTGGCAGGGCGTGGGGCTGGCGGGATGGGCTTTTGCAGAGCCGGTGGATGAAGCGGCGCTGGCTTCCTGGTATCAGTCTGATGACCGGGATGACATGCTCAGCCTGTTTCCGGCTTACTTCGTGGAGGCATTTGCCAACGATGCGGAACAGCGTATGGCTCGTCAAACTGCGATTTCCCTGACGGCATACATCATGGACACTGCGGGGACAGAGGCGTTCTTCCAGGCGGAACCGTCCGTGTACATACCCGGCTGGCTGGCGTCCCTGGGCGTCACCCGGCCTTATACCGACCCATATGACGGGCTGCTGTTGGAATATACCTATACCCATAACCAGTTTTATCCCCTGATCGCCACGTCTCCCAAGGGCGATGTATTCAAGCTGACCCCGCTTTTCGATATGTCCACCCCGGCACAGGTGCGCACGGCGCTGTGTGATCTGGAGCTGGCCGTGGACGCCATCCTCGCAGGGGTTCAGCAGGATGCGCCGGACTGGTATCCGGTGTTGGCGAAGAACTACGAGGGGCCGATCACCTATGAATTTGGCGAGAACAATGGGTATTCCATCACCTACTTTGATAATCGCCGCGTGATGGTTGGCAGCGCCGCAACCCTCATACATGAGACGACCCACATGATGGCGCCATGCCAGGTGGGCCGCATCAGCCGCTATATGGATCAGTGGAAGGTGGAAGCTGTCGCGGAGCACCTGACGCATGCCTACTACAACGGAAGGCTGGAACAGGCGGAGTTATTCGCGCAGATGCAGCCGGGCTACAGCGTTTGGGCGGAAGACCCGGCGGAGAAGGAATTCTATGAGCAGCTGCGCGATGTATACATGCGCTGCGCACCTCTGCCGGAAACGCTGTGCGATGTGGACTCGACCCTGTTCTGGCGGTCGGCAGTGGTCGCCAAGGCGGAAATGGGCATACAGCTGAACTCCGTCGTCATTGTGTACGCCGGCGCCGGTTCGGCCTCCCTGGACGCCGTCAACGGCAACGAGCTGAGCTACACCGAGGCCGAATGGTTGGCCAGCTGGCTCATCAACCGGCACGGCCTGTCCACCTTCCTGCACTATTGCATGGACGAGGGCGTGACCTTTGAGGACGCCTTCGGCATGCCGTACCAGACAGCCAAGGAAGAATGGCTGGAAAGCCGTTCTCTCCTGGACTGAGGGATTATGGTAAAGACTTGACTGACAGAAAGGATGACCCCCTTGATCCCTGCGCTGATTCTCTTTGCAGCTGCCTACATCGGCATGCTGACCTTCGGCAAGTACCGCACCTTCATTGCGCTGGGTGCGGCGCTGGTCTTTGTCCTGACGGGGCTGCTGCCCCTTAGCGAGGTGGCGACCGCCATCGACCTGAACGTGCTGCTGATGATCGCGGGCACGATGGGCCTGGTGGCGCTGTTCATCCGGAGCAAGATGCCCGCCCTCCTGGCCGACCTGGTGATGGAGCGCGTATCCAGCGTGCAGATGGCTGCGGTGGCGCTGGCGCTGTTCGCAGGCGTCATTTCCGCCTTCATGGACAATGTGGCCACGGTGCTGATGATCGCCCCGGTGGCGCTGGAGATCTGCAGGAAGCTGAAGACCAACCCGGTGCCCTTCATCATCGGCGTGGCGGTTTCCTCCAATCTGCAGGGCGCGGCGACGCTGGTGGGCGACACCACCGCCATCATGCTGGGCTCGGCGATGGACATGAGCTTCATGGACTTCTTCTGGTACCACGGCCGTCCGGGCATGTTCTTCATTGTGGAGCTGGGCGCGGTGCTGGCGGCGACCATTCTGTTCTTCCTTTTCCGCAAGGAGAAGGGGCAGGTGCCTAAGGGCGGCCCGCGCACGGAGGTCACGGATTATGTGCCCTCCATCCTGTTGCTGGGTACCATCGTATTGCTGATCGGCGCGTCCTTCATCCCCGTGAAGCCGGACGTGACCAATGGCCTGATCTGCTGCGGCATGCTGCTGATCGGCCTTGTGCACAGCTGGCTGACCCGCCGGGAGGCTGCGGCGGTGCTGGAACCCATCCGCAGCATCGATCTGCAGACCCTCGGCCTCCTGCTGGGCCTGTTCCTGATGATCGGCGGCATCAAGGCCCAGGGCGTCATCGACGCGGCGGCGGAACTTCTGGCCCAGGCAGGCGGCGGTAACGTCTTCCTGCTGTACACCATCATCGTGTGGGCGTCGGTGGCTATCTCCGCCTTTATCGACAACATCCCCTATGTGGCCACGATGATCCCGGTCATCGCCAGCATGTCTGCTGCCATGGGCATCGACCCCACGGTGCTGTATTTCGGCCTGCTCTCCGGCGCGACCCTGGGCGGTAACTGTACCCCCATCGGCGCGTCTGCCAACATCACCGGCATCGGTATCCTGCGCAAGGCCGGGTATGAGGTCAAGAACGGCGATTTCTTCAAGCTTGGCATCCCATTCACCCTCGCGGCGGTCGTCCCGGCCTATGTGCTGATCTGGCTGCTCTTCGGGGTGTGAGCACCCTGATAATGGGGAAGCGTATTCTCCAGAACATGAACCGCTGCGGCATGGGCTGCGGCGGTTTTTACATGCGTGTTGTGTAAATATAAGCGCCGGTCTGGGCTGTATACCGGAAAGGACGAGAAATAGGCTGTTAACCAGTAAATCATCACAATAGATGGTGCATCTGGCTGAAAAATGGCTGTATATTACAACACAAATTGCATATTTATGCATGAAGCAAGTTTTAGTGAGATTGTGGTTACATTTCACGTTACATATAATCACATATGCGTATTTTCAAGGGCTGCAGCCGGATTTGTTGTGAAAACCCAATCATTATGTTGAACGAAAACGAAACGAAACAGCATGCAAAAATGCAAAATAATTTCGAAATAGTATAAAAATATCCGAACTTTATGCGAAATGGTTGACGTATATGTCCGCTGACCATATAATTACAATATCTGTTGATATGCCAGCAGATTATGTGTGTTGATAAAGGCCGTGGGCCGTTTAGGGAAGGAGTCTAACCATGAAACGACTGATCGCATTGATGACAGCTCTTGTGATGGCACTGCTGACCATGAGTGCAGCGTTTTGCGAACAGACCGGCAATGCCGGAGCGGGCGTGATGGCAACGTCCACGGACCTTCCGGGAAATGTCCAGGAGGACGTGATGGCAACGTCCACCGACCTTCCTGCGGAGGATACGGAAGCCGCTCCCGAGGAGCCCGTGACCGAGCCCGAAACGGAAGCCACCACCGAGGCCCCCGCCGAGGAGCCCGCCGAGGAACCCACCGAGGAACCCGTCGAGGCCCCCGCCGAGGAGCCCACCGAGGCCCCCGCCGAGGAACCTACCGAGGCCCCCGCCGAGGAGCCCACCGAGGCCCCCGCCGAGGAACCC
>JAFXDB010000152.1 GCA_017516305.1 Clostridia bacterium
GCCGGCAAGCGCACCAAGAAGAAGGATCTGGGCATGATGGCCATGAGCTACGGCTACGTTTACGTTGCCACCGTCGCCATGGGCGCCAATCCCCAGCAGCTGCTGAAGGCCATGACCGAGGCTGAGGCTTACAACGGCCCCTCCCTGATCATCGCCTACGCTCCCTGCATCAACCACGGCATCAACATGGGCAAGGCCCAGGCTGAGCAGAAGAAGGCTGTGGAGTGCGGCTACTGGCCCCTGTACCGCTTCAACCCCGACCTGGAGAACCCCATGACCATCGACTCCAAGGAGCCCACCGGTGATTACCAGGAGTTCCTGAAGGGCGAGGTGCGTTACACCACCCTGGCCAAGCTGTTCCCCGAGGCTGCCGAGAAGCTGTTCGCTCAGGCCGAGGAGGACGCCAAGTATCGCCGCGAGTCCTACAAGAAGCTGGCTGGCCAGCAGTAATGCTGACAAGTCTGCCGATTGTGCGGATGAACGGTTGATTCCATAACCCCGCGTCCCCTGTCGAAAGGCAGGGGACGCTTTTGATGTGGGTGCGGGACGGACTCCCTCAGTCTTCGTGAGTGGATGTCCTGGGGTTGATTCCTTGAATATGGAACGTCTGTGGGGGAAACGCCGTAGGCGCCACCATTGGTCGCCCGCCTTGCTGCGGTGCGGGTGTGTCGGCAGGGTAGCGACTGATGGAGCCCGGCGCAAGCGGTGCGGACAGAATGGCATCAACCGAAGGAAATGGCCGGGCTGTCCGCATCATGCGCTCCTTTCACACCGCGCGTTTTGATTCGCTCCTATTGGCAAACGCGCAAAAAGGTGCTACAATGAATCATCATCACAACGAGGTGACCCGAATGAAGCGCATTGCCCTCCTTGCCACCGGCGGCACCATTGCCTGCCGGCAGACCCCCGACGGCCTAACCCCCGCCCTGCGCGCCAGCCAGATGCTGCACAGCGTGCCCTGCCGCGCGGATGTGGAGATCATCCCCAGGGATGTGTTCTCCATGGATTCCTCCAACATCCAGCCGGAGGAGTGGAGCGTGCTGGCCCGCTCGGTGGATGCGGCCATGCAGGACGCTGACGGCGTGGTCATCACCCACGGCACGGACACCATGGGCTATACGGCGGCGGCGCTTTCCTATATGCTGCACGGGCAGACGAAGCCCGTTATCCTGACAGGCTCCCAGCTGCCCCTGGGCGCGCCCCTGGGCGACGCGGAGACGAACCTCTCCTGCGCCATCGAGGCGGCCTGCAAGGGTGTGCCCGGCACCTATGTGTGCTTCGCGCGCAAGCTGATCCACGGCACCCGCGCCGTGAAAACCCACACGATGTCCTTCGACGCGTTTTCCAGCGTCAACCGGTCGCTGGCGGGCATCATCGACTCCGAGGGCGTGCGCTTCCTGCGTCCGCAGAAGATCGTGGGGCCGTATCTGTTCCGTCCGGAGGTGGACAGCAGGGTGTTCCTGCTCAAGCTCGTGCCGGGGACGCAGCCGGATGTGCTGGACTTTGTGGCGCAGGCGGGTTATCGCGGGCTGGTCATTGAGGCGTTCGGCCTGGGGGGACTGCACTACATCCGCCGGAACCTGGTGGAGAAGCTGCACATGCTGCGGCAGAGGGGCGTGCGCATCCTGGTGCTGACCCAGTGCATGTACGAGAAGGCGGATCTGTCCATCTACGAGGTGGGGACGCAGCTGCTGCGGACGGACGTCATCTCCGGCCAGGATCTGACCACGGAGGCGGCGGTGACCAAGCTCATGTGGGCGCTGGCGCAGGACAACACGGACGAGCTGCTTATGAGCGACCTGTGCGGCGAGATCCGGCAGGAAGGCTGAGCGGAGAATAACTGCATCACACAAAGAGGGCTCCTCCGGCGTGGAGGAACCCTCTTTATTCATGCTGCAAACGCGGAAATCACATGCGGCTGCGGAATTCGGTCAGCTTGGCGGTGTACTGGGCGGCGGTGATGGCGCCCTTCTTGTACAGGGCAAAGAGCTGGTCGATCATCACCACGCCGGAGTCGGCGGCGACGAAGGACTCGGGCAGCTCCTCGGCGGATTGGGCCAGGGCGCCCTCGATGTGGATGTAATCCTGGCCGTCGGCGGGCAGGAGCTTGTTGAAAAGAATGCGGAGGAAGTCAACAAACACCCAGATGCACACAATGCCGTAGTAAATCGAAGCTGCGGAGAGAATGAGGGGGTTGACGATGGAAACGATGCGACGGCCGCCGAGGACTTCGGCGAGGACGGCAGTCACGATAGCGGCGGCGACCATGAAGAGCGGGGCCAGCAGCTGAGCGCGGCCCTTGCCCTTGTAGCCCAGATAGAAACGGTGTGCGCCGAATGTACCCAGAAACCAGCAGAGCAGACCGGCAACGAGTTTGGTTTTCTTCCCGGAGTTGTTCATGAAATTCCTCCTCAGTTGTATCGTGACGAATGCCGTCATCATGTATCAATTATAGGACAATCAAAAAAACAAGTACTTTGCAAAAATTTCGAAAAAAGGAGATGCCGTTAGCATCTCCCGGAAGGGTCAAGCGCTGCCGTCAGCCTTTCGGCTGAATCCTCAGCAGCAGATCAAACTCGTAGGAATCACCCTGATAGCTTTCACAGCAGCGGGCGATGCGCTCGGTGAAGCCGCGGGCTTCATACATGTGCCGGGCGCGAGGATTGTCGTCCTCCACGCCGACGGTGATTTCCCGATACATACCCTGATCAATGATGCGGGTAACGCTGTCCAGCAGAAAACTCCCGAAACCCACCCCTTGCTTGTCCTTGCGAACGCGGAAGGCGGACAGGTATGCCCGCTGCCCGGCGACAGCAAAGCGGGGATCATCGCTGCGCCAGGTGACGTGCAGCTCGCCGATCAGGTCGCCGTCCTCCAGAAGCAGGAAGATGCTGAATTCGCCGGTGGAAATACGGCGGCTGTGTTCGGCGATCATGGCAGGCACATCGTTGTAATCGAATAGATCCGGCAGGCGGGGAAGGTCGGCGGGAGTTGCCTCGCGGATTGTCAGGGGCATGACGGTAGCCTCCTTGCCTGCAGGCGGAAGATCACGGCGCCGTCCGCGCAGGGGAAGTCGATGTGGTACATATCGGGTGAACCGCGGTGGGTGAAATCGCCGCCGCAGCGGATAATCTCACAGAGCGTGTGCAGCTGTGGTACTGTTTTGGGACAGATCCCGGCTGGCAGCGCATAACAGAATGTGAATTCGTCGCCTGTTTCCAGGCCGATGCGGCACCGGTGGGCTTCACCCTGCAGCACGGTCAGCGTGAATTCCCAGTCCTCCTGAATCCATGGATGCATGCTTATTCCTCCTGCCCGGTAATGGCGCGGATGTGCTTGCCGATCTGCTCCAGCACCACCGGCGCTTTGAGGAAGCCCTTGTGGTCAATATCCGGCACGGTCACGAAGGTGCAGCCGGCGGGGTAGGTCTCCGTCAGGCGCAGGGTGCTTTCGTAGGGGACGAGATGATCCTCCGGGGTGGCAAAGACAAGCGGTGCGACGGCGATCTCAGCTGCATAGTCGATGGACGGCATGTCGTAGCAGACCAGGGCCTCCAGCGGTCCGTGGAAAACGGGGACGATGTTGTTGAACAGGTCGGCGCCGCTGGCGTAGGGGGCCAGCAGGATCAGCCCGCTGACGGGACGGTTCGCGGCGCAGTAGTGGGCCGGGCCGGTGCCGATGGAGTACCCCAGAACGATGACGCCCGTCACGTCCGGGCGGGCGGCCAGGGCGTCATAGGCGGCCAGGGCCATCTGCCGGTAGGCATCGCCCCCGGGCTTGCCGGTGGACAGGCCGTAGCTGGGGTAGTCCAGCTGCGCAAAGTGGCAGCCGGAGAAGGCCGCCAGCCGCTCCGGGGTGCTGACCAGCTCCTGCATAAAGGCCGAGGCGTTCTCGTGGTTGCCGTTGAAGTAGAGGATGACGGGGGCGGCCCCCTCTGCGCCGCGCAGGAAGTAGCCGGACAGCACCGCGTCGCCGCTTTCGACGGTCAGGGGCTCCACGTCCTCCCGGGCCAGGAGAGCCTCCCGGGCGGCAGCGTCATGGGTGGGCAGGTAGAGAAAAAACGGCGCGATGACCGGCGTCAGGGCCAGCGTGACGGCCAGCAGCAGGGCGGTGACGGCCAGGGCGATGGCAACGCGCCGGAACGGGCGGCGGCGGGCGTCTT
The DNA here is from genome assembly GCA_017516305.1 of Clostridia bacterium. GTDB lineage: Bacteria > Bacillota > Clostridia > Christensenellales > Aristaeellaceae > UBA11524. The sequence continues at coordinate 4,163 of JAFXDB010000152.1, forward strand.
TTTCGGACATGATCAGCCCTCCTTGTCAAACAGGCCGGTGACGGCACTGAAAAGGCTTTCGCGGATCTTGGGGAAGGTGGTGCGGCTGTCTTTGATGAACTGCTTCACGTCCTCGCGACGGGTTTTGCCGTCGGCGGGGCAGGGATTGGCCACCACCGGCAGGTCGTAGCGGCGGGTGAAGCCGCGCACATCCGCCTCCTCCACGTACAGCATCGGCCGCAGCACCTGCAACCCCGTCTTGTCCAGCTGCGTCACCGGCGGGAAGCACTCGGTGCGGCCCTCCATCATCAGGTTCATCACCAGCGTCTCGATGAAATCGTCCTTGTGGTGGGCGTAGGCGATCTTGCGGCATCCCAGCTCAAGGGCCTTTGCGTTCAGCGCCCCCTTACGCATCTTGGCGCACAGGCTGCAGGGGTTCTTTTCCTTCCGTTCCTCAAAGACGATCTGATAAATGTCTGTGCGGACATGGTGGAAGGGGACGTCCAGCCGGGCGCAGAAGTCCGCCATGCGGGCGATGCTCTCTGCGCTCATGCCCGCGCCCACGTCCACATGGATGGCGTGGAGCGTGAAGGGCACGGGGGAAAAACGTCGCAGTGCCGCCAGACCCATCAGCAGGCACAGGCTGTCCTTGCCGCCGGAGAGCCCCACGGCGATGGCGTCATCGGGCGAAATCATGTCATAGCGCTGGATGCATTGCCGCAGCAGGCTTGTCAGGCGCTGCAGATCCATGCTCACAGGGACGCGCCCACCTTTTCCAGGTGCTCGCGGGCAGCCACGGCATTGTCCGGGTTGGTGTTTTCCAGCGTCATGGGAATGCCGTGCCGCTTCGCCAGGGCGACGAGGGGCGCGTAGTCCATGTCGCCCAGACCGCAGGCGCAGCTGACCACGTTGGAAAACACGTCCGTGTTGGGGACGGAGGCCTTCACGGCCTGACCGCGCTCAGTGGCGTAGGGGATGAAGTCCTTCATGTGCAGCAGGCTCACAGAGGAACCCAGGCGGGCGACGCCGTCAGCGATAACGGCCTTCGCCTCCGCCACATTCTCCTCGCCCAGCAGGTTCACCGCGTCCAGGATGACCCGCAGGTTGGGGGAGCCCACCGCCTTCAGCACCCGCTCGCAGCGCTCGGGGGTGGAAACGATGTGGCGGATGACCGGCTCGATGGCGAAGAGCTGGCCGACCTCCTCGGCATAGCGAACCACGGGGGTCACGCGGTCGATGAACAGCTGCAGGGCCTCCTCGGTGAAGCACTCGGGGCAGGTCTTGTAGCCGGTGTTGGGCGCGCCGGTCTCCGTGCCCACCAGGAGCGCGCCCATGCGCTTTGCAAAGCGCAGATGGGCTTTGTAAATCTCCACGGTCTTCTCGTGGCTTTCCATGTCGGGGCTGCACAGGTTGAGGTAGCAGCCCAGCAGCACGCAGGTCTGGCCATTGTTTTCCAGCTGCGCGCGCACCTGGTCGGCCAGCTCGTCCGTCAGCAGCTCCGGGGCTTTGTCCATGGAGAAGCCGGGGATGACCTTGCTCATGGCGATGTGTACGCAGGTGAAGCCCTGGGCCCTGGCGGCGGCCAGATGCTCGGCCAGATTCGTACCGGCGGTATCGTGAAGGCGGATGCCAATGTTCATGAGGGTACCTCCTGAAGGGTTTTTCTCATTATATCGTATTTTGGGGGTTTTGAACAGAGGATATCGGACGGGGACGGAGAATTATTTGTAAGAGGTGATTCTGATGACAGCGATGCAGCAGCATCTGATGGCAATGAAGAAGGCGGAAATGCAGGACGCAGCCTTCCGCCTGGGAATGGATCCGATCGGGCGGAATGCCCGGAAGGCAGAATGGGCCGCGTATATTGAGAACAGCATGGATGAATACGGCGTTAACCTGCGCATGATGCTGACGCTGGAGGAAGTGGAGGCGCTCAATACGCAGATGGCAGAGAGCATGCGCCTGCCGCGGGACATATCCGAGCATGGGAGTGAAGAGCTGCTGAATGCCCTGATGACGCTGGAGGATGTGGGTCTGGTGACCTGCGCGGACAGCGCCTGGCAGCTGGACGAGCGGCTCCCTGCCTGGCTGACGCTGGATGAAGCGGACAGGGCGCAGCTGCATATGCAGGATCTGCTCTACGCCTACATGCAGGGATGGCTGCTGCATGTGGGCATGATGCCGGTGCAGGAGCTGACGACCCGTGCGGCGGCGCTGCTGGACGTGGATGAGGAGGAGGTGCAGGCGGAGGCGCAGATGCTGTGCACGGCGCTCCTGCAGGCCAGGGACGGAATCGTGGGATTTTTCACCTCCGAGGATGGCGTGATATGGGCGGTGAGCAGCGAGCTGGAGGAGCCGCAGCACCTCTGGGAACGGCTGCAAGTGCCGGTCATTGCAGCGCTGGAGTACCCGGCGTTCGATGAGGACAGTCTGGTATTCGCCGCCCGTGAGGCGCTGGTGCCGGGGGACGTGAAACTGTATCTGCCCCTGGTGAACGAGCTGGAAAGGCGCGGAATCGAGGATGCAGACGCCCTGGTGGACGACGCGGTGATGCTGGTGGAGAACGAGCAGCCGGACGAAGCGCAGCAGATGATCCTTGATGAGGTGCAGCCGAGGAACATCAATGATGCACATAAGCTGATGACCATGTTCAACGACCTGTGCAATACCCTGCCCCGCTGGGCGAACAAGGGGCATGCGCCGGTGACGCTGATCCGGCAGATGCAGCGCAGAACGGCGTCCATTCCCGGCCGCAACGATCCATGCCCCTGCGGCAGCGGGCGAAAATACAAGCAGTGCTGCGGGAAACGTGTGAACTGACCCACACCCATACAACAAAACACGCCCCGACGGACAAGCATCCGTCGGGGCATTGCATTGGGCTGAAAAAGCTTGGCTCAATGTACCTGCGGGGTGAAGGCGCCGGCCATTTCCACGGTCTCCTGGGCGGCCTGGCGGACGGAGGCATCCTCCGGGGCGGCCAGCAGGGCTACCAGGGCGGCGGCGGTGCGCTGCAGGCAGGCGGCGCAGGCGTCGTAATCCTTCGCCCAGGCGATGCGCTGCAGGTCGTGCTGCACCTGCTGGCGGTCCAGGGCGCGCTGCAGCTCGTCGCTCTGCTCTGCATGGGCGGCGCGGCGCAGCAGCTCCTTCATGCCCTCCAGCATGTGATGTACGCAGGGCTGGGCCATCAGGCGGGCGGCGGCAGCGTCCTCCGGGTCGCAGAAGGCGGGGTCTGCCTTTTCGGCCCGCAGCGGCATTTCCTCTGCGGCGGCAGGGCAGGGGAGCCCCTCCCGGCGCAGTTCATCCGCCACCTGGGCGATCATTTCCGGCCGATGCTTGAGAATGGTGCGGTACTTGTTCTGGTAGCGCAGCATGCGGCTCTGGCTGCCCTCGGCCAGCTGCATCACGCAGGCGCGCACGGACATGCCGCGCCCGCGGCCCATGAGGACTTCGCGCAGGAGATGATGGGTCTCCTCCTGGGTGAAGGGGCGGAAGGCGGGGGTTCTGCGGACACCATCGGGCTGCTGGCGCAGGCAGGCGTAGTAGTAGTTGCGGATGCTGTTGGGCTTCCGGCCCATCTCGCCGGACAGCTGCTCAAAGACGGAGCGCAGCGGCATGCCGGTTTCGGAGGCCTGCTGCACGGCGGTGAAGAGACGGTCGGTTTCGCTGGCCTGCCAGCCGGTGTGGGTGCGGATACGGGCTTGACTTTCCATGTTTGCATGCTCCTTTGCGGTTGTTGTGGGGTTATCATAACCGCCGGCAAGGCGGATTATACGCGTCACAGCAGGGAGGCCAAGGCTTCCTCCCAGGTGATGGCGCCCTGAAGGAGCCGCCAGGCAGCCGATGCGACGTCCTGCGCAGACCTGAAGGCGTTGGCGGCGGACAGCTGAACCCTGGCGGCCTGCTCCACCTCATGAGAGAACCCGGAGGAATACAGGCTGACGTCATCCCGGACGGTGTGGAGCCCCTGGGCGGCAAGGCGCTGCTGACTCTCCTGCGAGGTGAGGAAGGAAAGCAGCTGCCGGGCGACCTCCGGGGCGTCCTCCGTCAGCCCGGCGTACCATACCTGGTCGGTCACCACGGTTTCCGGCGCTATGATGCGGAAGGGGAAGCCGCTGCCGGATGCGGCAAGGGACGTCAGCGCTGTTGCCTGGCCGGTGGTCAGCATGGCGGAGGCGTATTTGCGCGCGCGGAAGCCGTCGTACACCTCGGAAGAGGAACGCGGGGCGAAATCCTCCGGCAGGGGCGGGCGGCTCCCCTGAGGCAGCAGCTGCGCCAGAGCCATCAGCGCCGCGCCGCCGGGGGATTGCAGGGGGACGTCCGCAGCGCTCGCAGCGGCCAGCGGATAGCCCGGCGAAGAGGAAGGTGCGGCGGTGGCCGAGGGGCGTCCCAGCAGGGTCGTGGGCGCGGGCGTCACGGCCGTTCCCGGTTCGATGGCGCTGTCGATGGCCAGAACCCATGCGCCCCAGCACAGGGGCAGCGCGTATTGCTCACCGCCCAGCCGACCGGCGGCCAGCAGCTCCGGGCGCAGGGCGTCGTCCGGCATCAGCGGGGTCAGCACGGAGGCGTCCGCCATGTCGCCCTGCATGAACAGCACCACGTCCGGCAGCACGGCGTCGGGGTCTGCCATGTCCTCCCGGCGGACGACGCGCAGGTGGGTCATCACGCCCGGATGCTGCTTCTCAAAGGCCCGCAGCTGCTGCGTCAGCCAGGATTGCCCGCCGCCGGGGCTGCCCACCACCCAGATGCGCAGCAGCGTCCGCTCACGCCCCTGCAGACCGGGCACAAGGGGCTCTCCTGCCATCAGCTGCGGCAGCTGCCATGCAGCCAGGGCAATGACCCCCACGCACAATATCGCCAGCACGGCGGTTCTGAAGCGGCCCTTCATCCACTCGCCCTCCCGGGGTTGATGGTGGATGTGTATGCAGCTCCGGCCACGGATATGTGATGGATGCCGGGAAACTTCAACAACTGTTGAACCTTTGTGCAAAGCCTTGAAAGCGGGGGTTGAATGTGGTAGAATACTGTTCTGATACCAATGAAAAGGAGAAGGAAGCATGGGCAGGCTCTACAATGTTCTCAAGCATGTGGTGCATCCCTTTCTGCGGGTGAAGAATATCGCCTATGCCGAGCCGCTGGGCGACGAGCCGGTGGTCTTCCTGGCCAATCACCTGGGGGCGCTGGGACCGATGTACATGGCGGTGACCTTCCCCCTGCGGGACAGGGTGGCCATCTGGTGCAACGAGGGCATGATGGACGAGAAGCTGGTGGTGGAGTATGTCCGCCATGACTGGTGGTGGAAGCCGGAGAGCAGGCTGGCGCCCCTGTACAGCGCCACGATTCCCTATGTGGCCCGGGCCATTGTTCCCAAGGTGCTGCGCAGTGCGCCGACCATTCCGGTTTACCGCGACGCCCGCGTTATGAGCACCATGCGCGCCAGCCTGAAGGCGCTGAAGGAGGGGAAGCATCTGGTGATCTTCCCCGAATTGCCTGACGGCTTCGATTCCCATGCCGAGCAGCTGCAGATGGGCTGGCTGAATCTGACGGCCATGTACTACAAGGCCACGGGGAAGCGGCTGAAGCTGGTGCCGGTGCATATTGACGAGAAGACGCGCTTTTTCCGGGTGGGTGAGGCCATCACCGCCGATCCCGATCTGCCGCTGAAGGAGCAGGAGGCGGCCATTGAGCGATATCTGGCGGCGGGTTTGCGCGGACAGGCGACTCCGACGGACTGAATCGACATGCCACGTCAAAAATTCCCCGGGAATTATAAAGCCAAAAACGCCGGAACCCCTTGACAGAATGCTCCGTTTTGACTAAAATGTATATGTCCCAAAGTCTGGTCGGGCTTGATGCGGGACGTGCGGGCGTAGTTTAGTGGTAAAACTCCAGCTTCCCAAGCTGGCCTTGTGGGTTCGATTCCCATCGCCCGCTCCAACACCGCATCAACCAACCGGAAAGTTGCGATGGCCGGAAACGGCCCCCGCAGTTTTACGTTGAGATGCGCCAATAATCAGGCGCATCCGGTAATTAGAAGGAGGAGATACCCATGGCTAAGGAACGCTATGAGCGCAAGAAGCCGCACGTTAACATCGGTACCATCGGTCACGTTGACCATGGCAAGACCACTCTGACCGCCGCGATCTGCATGACGCTGGCTCAGAAGGGCTCTGCGAAGGCGATGAACTACGCCGACATCGACAAGGCTCCCGAAGAGAAGGCCCGTGGCATCACGATCAACACTGCTCACGTTGAGTACGAGACGGACGCCCGTCACTATGCTCACGTGGACTGCCCCGGCCACGCTGAC
>JAFXDB010000153.1 GCA_017516305.1 Clostridia bacterium
ATTTTCGCGCTTTTCCGTCAGGAAAAGCTTCCTTACACGAACGAACGGCCGGGAGAACGACTTGTCGTTCGACCAGTGAGTGAGTGCAAAATCTCGACAAAGTGCCTAAAGCACTTTGTCGATACGCTGAGCTCCCTCCGGGAGGGAGCTGGCTCCGCACTTGTGCGGAGACTGAGGGAGAATGCGTGACACACACTCCCATCCAATCAAAAAGTGGAGGTTATCCCTATGCTCAAGAAGCTCAAGCAGGCAGTCTATGAGGCCAATATGGAACTGCCCAAGCGGAATCTCGTCACCTACACCTGGGGCAATGTCTCCGGTATCGACCGCGAGAAGGGCCTGGTGGTCATCAAGCCCTCCGGCGTGGATTACGAGGATCTGACCCCGGAGATGATGGTGGTGCTGGATCTGGAGGGCAATGTGGTGGAGGGCAAGCTGAATCCCTCCTCCGACACCAAGACCCACATCGAGCTGTACAAGAAGTACCCCGAGATTGGCGGTATCGTCCACACCCACAGCCCCTACGCCGTGGGCTGGGCTCAGGCTTGTGAGGACATTCCCTGCTACGGCACCACCCATGCGGACTACTTCTACGGCCCCGTGCCCTGCGCCCGTCACCTCACCACCGAGGAGATCGACGAGGACTACGAGAAGAACACCGGCAAGGTCATCATCGAGGAGCTGACCAACCGCGGCATTGAGCCCCTGCACACCCCCGGCATCGTCTGCGCGTCTCACGGCCCCTTCACCTGGGGCAAGAACCCCGCCCAGGCCGTGTACCACGCGGTGGTGCTGGAGGAGGTCAGCAAGATGGCGGTCTACACCCGTCAGATCAAGGGCGACGCGGCTCCCGCCCCGCAGAACATCCAGGACAAGCACTTCCTGCGCAAGCATGGCCCGAACGCCTATTATGGGCAGCCTGGGCAGCAGCACTGAGCTCAGATACAGCCCCCTTCCCTGAATCTGCTTCGGGGAAGGGGGCTTTGTAATGCAGGGAAAACCATAGGGGCGACCAGCAGTCGCCCGCCCTGCGACGGGTTCGGATTGACGTCCCTGCAGATGCACGAATAAGGGGCGGAAGAAATTTCAATTCCCCTATTGACAAATGTATCGGCGTCCGATATACTATATATCGACGACCGATATAACGGCGGCCGAAGGAAAGGGGTGAGCACATGGGCGCAAATATGGGCGCATTGACCGAGGCGGTCTACTACATCCTTCTGTCACTGCTGCAGCCGCTGCACGGCTACGGCATTATGCAGAACGTAGAAAAGCTCTCCGGCGGAAGGCTGAAGCTGGCGGCGGGGACGCTGTACGGGGCCATCAGCTCCATGCTGGAAAAGGGCTGGATCGTGGCCCACGGCGCGGCGGAGGACAGCCGCAAGAAGGAATATGTCATCACTGACGCCGGCGAGGCAGTGCTGCGCGGGGAATACCGCCGTCTGCGCGAGCTGGTGGACAACGGCAGCGCGCTGCTGGAATGTGATAAGGAGGATGCAGAATGAGACAGGTGATCCGCAAGTGGTTCTGGGCATGGGAGTTTGACAAGGAGGAGCAGTGGCTCTGCGACATGGCGGCCAAGGGCAAGGCGCTGATCAGCGCGCGCTACGCCACCTATGAATTCGAGGACAGCCAGCCCGGCGAATACGCCGTCCGCCTGGAAATGCTGGAGAACAGCCCCACCAGCCCCGAGGGCCAGCAGTACATTGAGTTCGTGGAGTCCACCGGCGCGGAGTATGTCGGCCGGGTGATGAAGTGGGTGTACTTCCGAAAGAGGACGGCGGACGGCCCCTTCGAGCTGCACGGCGACAACGCCACGCGCATTCGTCATCTGAAGGGCATCATCAACCTGCTGCGGCCGCTGATGATCCTCAACACCGGAGCGGGCCTGTACAACCTGTGCATCGGCGTCGGGTTGAATTCGGCGGTCAACGTGCTATGCGGGTGTGCGTCCGTGGCGGTGACGGTGCTGCTGGGGCTGGGCCTGAAGAAGTTGAATGAAAAGAAAAAGCAGCTGGAACGTGACAGCCAGCTGTTCGAGTGAGGTGAGTGTCTGTGAAGACTGGATGGCGGATCGCGTTGTATGCGCTGGCGGCGGTGCTTGTGGTGATGGGCATGCTGGTGCTCACCGGCGTCAGGGGGCCGGGCAAATCTGATGTGACAGTCACGCGGGAGGACGACCTGTACTCCCTGGGCATGTCGTACATGAGCGGGGAGCAGTCAGCCACTTACACGCTGGCGGCGGGCGACGCCATCGAGGTGACCGTGGTGCAGATCAGCGGCGACCTCAGGCTGCGCATCGCCTGCGGGGAGGATGTGATCTACGAGGGTCACAACCCGGAGATGGGCGATTTCCGTGTGAATATCCTGAAGGATGGGGAGTACACGATCACCGCCAGCGGCCGGCGGGCGGATGGCAGCGTATCCTTCGAAATGATCCGGGCTGAAGCGAAGGAGGAATGACGGATGGCAGATCCGAAGAAGAGCCAGTCTGGCGGCGGCTTCAACCCCATCGGGCTGTGCATCGGATTAGGCGTGGGTCTTTGCTTCGGCACGGCGATGGACAATATCGGGCTGGGCATTTGCCTGGGTATGGGCGTGGGCCTGTGCTACAGCGTGGCGCTGGGGCACCGGACGGACTCGGACGACAAGCCGGAGGATGGCTCGGGAGAGGACAAGAAATGAAATACGTATGGATGGTGATCCGCCTGCTGCTGCCGGTGGCGGCGATTGTGCTGCTGTGCCTGTACATGGCGGGCAAAGGCGGCGAGTCGAAGATGCTGCTGATGGGCGGCCTGCTGTGCTCCACCGCGGGACTCTGGCTGAATGTCTGGTTCCAGCGCAAGGGCAGGAAGAATAAATAATGAAGGGATTTTGGACGGCTGCGCTGCCATGGATTCTGTTGGGAATCGTGCTTGCCGTGGCGGTGGTTGCGATAAACCGGAAGAAATGAGCTGTCTCTACGCAGCGTAGGTAGCCAAAATGACTGCCAGCGTGTATGATGGTCGCGGAGGTGAATGCTATGAATCAATATGTGACCGGTGCGACCATCCGCGCGTTGCGCGAGCAGAAGGGTCTCACCCAGGCTCAGCTGGCAGAGCGGCTCTTCGTCAGCGACAAAACGGTCAGCAAATGGGAGAATGGAAAGGGCTACCCGGACATTGTGCTGCTGGAGAGCATTGCAGAGGCGCTGGGCGTGTCCGTGGCGGAGCTGCTCAGCGGGCAGGTGGTGCGCAACGGCAATGTGTCCGCCAACATGCTGCGGTCAGGGTTCTGTGTGTGCCCGGTGTGCGGCAATGTCATCCACAGCATGGGCGAGGTGGCCATCACCTGCCACGGCGTACAGCTGACGAGGGCGGAAACGGAGCCGTCGGACGAGAAGCACATGGTCTTCATCGAGGGCGTGGAGGACGAGTACTACGTCCGCATCGACCACGAGATGACCAAGCAGCACTACATTTCCTTCATTGCTGCGTTGTCGCCGGACAGGCTTCAAGTGGTGAAGCTGTATCCGGAGGGCCCGGCGGAGGCGCGCTTTCCGGTGCGCGGGGTGAAGCGCATCCTGTACTGGTGCAACCGGGACGGGCTGTTTCAGACCGACGTCCACCGGGCCATCGACGCCCGTACCCATTCTGCCCGCGAGCTGGCGGAGCGCCGCGCCCTGGAAGCGGCGGCAAAGGCCGTCCTGGGGTGACGGACAAAGAACCGGAGCAGCGCCATTGGTCGGAGCTGCTCCGGTTGCTCATTTCATGCCCAGCGTCTGCATCCTTGCGAGGGTGTATGCGCGGGCTTTTTCGTTGCGGATGTGTTTCGATACGTCGGTCATATCCACCCAGTCGCCCTGCTCCATGCAGGCCAGCAGGGCTTCGCAGACATAGGCGTCCATGGTATTTTCGTTGGCAAGGGCGGCTTCGATGCGGCTGTTCATGCGCTGGTCGAGGGCGTCCGCCATCGTGCGGTACATGAAATGCTCCGGGCCCAGGAGCTCCCGCAGGCGCAGGATGCAGCCGATGGCCTGCTGCATGTCGCCCACGGTGATGCGGCGGCGGTAATGGCTGCCGGGGCTGCCCAGGAGCATGTCCACGGAGGTGTTGAGGATGCAGGCCAGATCCGGCAGGAGCGCGATGTCGGGGGTGGTTTCGCCCCGCTCCCAGAGGCTGACGGCCTGGGCGCTGACATTCAGGCGCTCGGCCAGCTCGGCCTGGGTCAGGGGCAGGGACAGGCGGCGGGTGCGGATGGCGCTGCCCAGGGCGACGGGGTCAAAGGGCATGATGGCTCCTCCTTGCGGTTTGATAGCCCCATTGTACCACGGCAAGGCGCGGCCATCCAGCGAGGGGTGCTTGCGTTTGGCGGATGAGAATCCAAGCGTCGCTTGAGGGGTCACTTGCCGCTTTCTGTCTCCGGCGCGTCCACCACCGTGACGGTCATGCCCTTCTCCTCCAGCTTTGCCAGCTCGTCCTCCACGCAGTCCCAATCGGTGATGAGCGCGGAGAAAGCGCCGGCGTCGCAGACCTTGACGAAGGCGTCTGTGCCCACCTTCTGTGAGGGCATGAGCAGCACGCTCTTGCGGCTGTTGCGGATGACCTGGCGCTGCAGGGCGGCAGTCTCGTCGGTGCCGTTGGAAAGGCCGAAGTCCGCTGTCAGCCCGCCGCCGGTGATGAAGGCCAGGTCGAAGTGCAGGTTGGCCATGAAGGCCGTGGCCAGGCTGTCCACGATGGAGCCGCTGGGGCGCATGCGTCCGCCGGCGATGTAGACGTCGATGCTGGTGAAGGGCCGAAGCCGGGCGGCGAGGTCGGCGTTGTTGACCACGAGGGTGCATTTCAGGTCGCGGGGCAGGTGACGGAGCATGAGGTAGCCGAAGCTGCCGCCGGTGAGGTACACCATGTCGCCGGGGCGGATGAGGCTGACGGCATGGGCGGCGATGCGGTCATAGTTGTCGTAAATGGGCATTTCGTCAAAGTTGCGGTCCCGGGGCGGCAGGACGCTGACCTGCTGGGGGCGGATGGCGCCGCCGTGGGTGCGCTTGCACAGGCCCTGCTGCTCCAGGGCACGCAGGTCGCGGCGGGCAGATTCGGTGGAAATGTCGTAGCGCTGGGCGATATCGGCGATGGACACCTGCCCGTTGTCGGAAATCAGCTGCGCAATCTCGCGCTGGCGTTCCTCGGCGTACATGGGGATTCCTCCTTGTGGATGTGTGGGGATTGTTGCGTTTGTGTGTGATCGCAGACTCATGATAACACACAAACGGTCATCTGTCAACCGGAAATGCAAAATAAATCCACACAATACAACGCGTGATTGTGTGGATATTTGTTTATTTGCGGCCGTACATCACGACGTGGACGCCGCGCTCCAGGGCGGGCACCACCATCTCATGCAGATAGGACTTGTCGGTGGCGTCGCGGACGATGACGCCGGTGATGTTCTTGTCGTCGAAGAGGGCCATGGTCAGTTCCCTGGAAAACGGCCCGTCCATGGCGATGATGTTCTGACGCGGATAGCCAAGCTCCAGGCAGGCGGCGACGGCCTCCGGCGTGGGAGTGATGCGGGGGAACAGGCGGGTCATATCCGTGTCCAGGGGCAGGCGCAGCAACGGGTCGCGGCCGATGCCCAGGAGCATATTGCCCTTTTCGCGCCGGATGGCGGCGATGATGGCCTCATGGGTGTCCACCCACTCAACGCTGTCGCGCCAGGCATCCTGGATGTTGTCAAAGTGGACGCGCTCGCAGGGGATGCCCATGGCTTCGGCGGCACGGCGGATGTTTTCCTGCGCCATGACGGCGTAGGGGTGCGTTGCGTCCACGAGCCTGTTCGGCGCAACCTCGCGCACAAGGGCCAGCATGCCCTCCCTGTCCAGCTTGCCCACATGGCATATGGTGCCCGGAGGCAGCTTGCTGCGGGCGTATTCGCTGGTGACGCTCATCACCACCTGCCGTCCGCGCTGACGCAGCATGCGGGCGGCGCTGCGGCTTTCGGGGGTGTTGCCGAAAACGAGAACACGTTCCATATCCATCACTCCAGGGCCGCTGGTTGCGGCTTTTGTTGCAGCAGAACAACGCGCGGCTGCGCGCGCAGGTTTGGCTGTAAAAGATATATTTATTATATCGGTTTACAGAAGGAATGTCAAGCGAGGGACATGATGGTTCCTGCGAGCGTCGGTACTGGTTGCGTCTGCAACAGATGTGTGCTATACTGTCCGGGAAGAAACACCGGAGGTTGACCGATGAAAGAGCTGCGCAACATTGGCGTGTTTGCCCACGTGGATGCCGGAAAAACGACCCTGAGCGAGCAGCTGCTGATGCATGCGGGTGCGATCCGCCGAATCGGCAGCGTGGACGAGGGCACAGCCCATACCGACAGCCTGCCCGTGGAGCAGCGGCGCGGCATTTCCGTCAAGGCCAGCTGTGTGCGGCTGACCTGGAAGGGCGTCGCCATCAACCTGATCGACACCCCCGGGCATGTGGACTTTGCCGCCGAGGTGGAGCGCTCCCTGTGGGCGCTGGACGCGGCGGTGCTGGTCGTCTGCGCGGTGGAGGGCGTGCAGCCCCATACGGAGACGCTCTTCCATGCGCTCCGGGAGCAGGGCATCCCGGTCATGATCTTCCTCAACAAATGCGACCGCGAGGGCGCGGATGTGACCCGGGTGCTGGCCCAGGTGAAGCGTCGTCTTTCCCAGGATGTGGTCTGCATGGCGGACGGAGAAGCCGTGGCGGAGGCCGTCTGCGCGGCGGACGAGGCGCTGCTGGAGAGGTACTTGTCCGGTGAGGACATCGGGGAGGACTTCCTGCGTGCCCGCCTGGCGGAAATGACCCGTAGCTCGGCGGCGTACCCGGTTTTTGCGGGCTCGGCGCTGAAGGATGAGGGCGTGCTGCCCCTGCTGGACGCCATGGCGGACATGCTGCCCGGCCCCGACGGCGATGCGGGCGGTGCGCTGTGCGGCGTGGTGTTTGCCTCTGCGCAGGATCGTCTGCTGGGCCGGGGCGTGTGGGTGCGCCTGTACTCCGGCAGGCTGGAGAACCGCGCGCCGGTGACGCTGCCCGCCGGTATCGACCCGCTGACGGGCGAGGAGCGGCTGGTGCAGAAGAAGATCACGCAGATCCGCGGTGTGGACGGCAGCGACGCCGGGTGCCTCACCGCAGGAGAAATCGGCGTGGTATACGGTCTGGGCGACGTGGCCATCGGGCATGTGCTGGGCGAGGCTTCTCTGCTGCCCCGCCGCGTGGAGCCGGGTCGGCTGCGCACGCCGCTGATCACCGTGCAGGTCATCCCGGAAAAGCCGGAGGAGATGCAGGCCCTGCGCGGCGCGTGCAGCGCCCTGGCGGCTGAGGATCCGCTGCTGCAGGTACGCTATTCGAAGGCGCTGAACGAGCTGCAGCTGCACGTCATGGGCGCCATCCAGCTGGAAATCCTTCAGGAGGAGCTGGAAAGCCGCTTCGGCATGAAGGTCACCTTCTCCAAGCCGGCGGTCATCTATAAGGAAACCATTGCGCAGGCGGCCAGCGGCTTTGTGTGCTACACCATGCCCAAGCCCTGCTGGGCCATCATGCGCTTTGAAATCGAGCCTGCTCCGCGGGGCAGCGGCGTGACCTTCAAATCGAACGTGCATGTCAGGGACATCCTCCTGCGCTATCAGCATCAGGTGGAGCAGGCCCTGCCCCTGGCGCTCAATCAGGGCCGCCTGGGCTGGCAGGTCACGGACGTGAACATTACCCTCGCGGAGGGCAACCACCACCAGTTCCACACCCACCCACTGGACTTCATTGTGGCGACGCCCTGGGGCATTCAGGACGGCCTGCAAAGGGGCGGCTCCACGCTGCTGGAGCCCATCCTGGAATGTCGCTTCCTGCTGCCGCCGGAGTGTGTCGGCCGGGTGATGAGCGACGTGGCCCTGATGCGCGGCGAGGTGACGGCGACAGATACGGACGCCGACCGCGTGCTGCTGACGGCCCTTGTTCCCGTGGCGACGAGCGTTGACTACGCCACCACCCTGGCCAGCGCCACCAGCGGGCGCGGCAGCATGAGCGTCCGCCTGCATGGGTATAAGGAGTGCCCCTTGGAGCTGGGCGCGACGGCCCCCCGGCACAGCGTCGATCCCCTGGATACGGCGAAGTACATCCTGGCGGCACGCAGTGCCCTGGAGGGCGGCATCTTTGATCTGGAGTGACCCGGAAACGGCATGCCGGATGGAAAAAGTGCATAGAAATACGCCGGAAGGCTCCTTCTGCAGGGCATCCGGCGTTTTTGGGCTCTTCACGTTTTCTTGGGGAATGAGCAAACCATGTAAGTTGGAAGCCGCTTTCGCCCGCCGAAAGCGGCGCAAAGGCGCTTTTTCCTATTCGGGATGCAAACAGCGCATCACCCCCCGTCCCCCTCCTGCCCCCAAGGAGTTGGAAAGGCGGCTGCATATCGGGGCGGCGACGTTGCGGAGGGTTGCTTGAATGAATTAGAACGAGGGCACAACCCTCCGCAAAGACACCGCATTGTCCTCTTTGAGGCTCTGATGCAGCCGCAATGGAGGGGAAGGTGTCTGCACCACATCACACAAACCAGTCCCTAACTTTCCGTGAAGAACCGTTTTTTTCTGTTCCCCGGGGATGCTCACTCCGTCAGCGTCCACCCGTGGTCGCCGTGGTAGATCATCTGCTTTGTCATGCCGCCGTCGATGGCGATGCTCTCCCCGGTGATGAACCCGGCCTTCTCCGACGCCAGAAAGAGCGCCATGTGCGCGACGTCCAGCGGGTGGCCGACGCGCCCGGCAGGCTGCTGGGTGGCGTCCGGGCCCTCCCAGACGGTGAAGGCCGTGTCGATCCAGCCGGGACGGATGGCGTTGACGCGCACCCGGCCGCGCAGGCTCATGGCCAGCGCGTGGGTCAGCGCACCGATGCCGCCCTTGGCCGCCGTGTAGGACTCAGTGAATGGCTGGCTCATGCCCTCGCGGCTGGAGGAGATGTTCAGCACCGATGCGCCGGGAGCGAAGTGGGGGAGGAAAAGCTTGGTGAGGTAGAATGCCGCCGTCACGCCCACGTCCAGCGCCCGGGTAAAATCCTCCCAGGTGCAGTCGAGGATGCCCTTCATCTGCGGGGGCGCGTTGTTGACGAGGACGTCCACCTGTCCGTGGTCGGCGATCACCTTTTCGGCAAAGCGCTCCAGGGTGGCCTTGTCGCCCACGTCGCCGGTGAAATAGGGGTTCTCCTGCACGTCGATGGGGCAGACGATGGCGCCCACCCTTGCAAAAGCCTCACAGATGCAGCGGCCGATGCCGCCTGCGCCGCCGGTCACAACGACGACCTTGCCGGTGAATTCACCCATTATATACCCTCCTTTGTGCGGCGATGAAATCCTGAAAAATACCCTGATAATTACTCTGCATGCTTGCTGAGGGAGAAGCCGCGGCCATGCACCTCGGTCACCTTGCTGACGATCATGAAGCACTGGGGGTCGATGCCGTGCACCAGGCGCTCGAGCTTGACCAGCTCGCGGCTGGAGATGACGCTCATGACGATCTCCGAGGGCTGGTGCAGGTAGCCGCCCTCGCCGTGCAGGAGGGTCACGCCGCGGTCCACCTGGGAGAGGATGGCGGCAGAGATCTCCCGCGCCCTGGCGGAGATGATCTTCACCTGCGTGCGGCTGGTGCCCAGGATGAGCATCTTGTCCAGCACAACGGTGTAGATGATGGCCAGGACGATGCCGTAGAGCACCGCGTCCACCGACGCACCGAAGACGAGCTGCAGCAGCAGGATGCAGATGTCCATCACATACATCGTGACGGATATGGGGATGCGCAGGTACTTCTGCATCACCAGCATGGGGATCTCAAGTCCGCCGGTGGATGCGCCCGCCCGGATGATCACGCCCAGGGAAATGCCGATGCCCAGGCCGAAGAAGACGGTGTTCAGAAGCGGGTCCTGCGTGAGGACAAAATCACCCAGCAGGCGGTCAATGACCTCCAGGAAGGCCGGGTACAGGACGGAGCTGGCCACCGTTGCCAGCGCAACGCGCTTTCCAAGCAGCCACCAGCCCAGCAGCAGCATCAGCAGGTTGAAGGCCAGCACAAAGGTGGACACAGGCAGACCCGTCACGCGCTCCACCACCATGGCCAGGCCTGTGGTGCCGCCGGTGATGAGGTGATCGGTGGAAAGAAGGAACACGCGCACCGTCAGCGCGTACAGAAGATTGCCGACCAAGACCATCAGCGCGGTCGTCAGGCGGCGGAGGGGCTTCTTGCTCATGGGACTGTTACTCCTTATAGGATGTTACTGCATTCATTATAGCATATCCTGTTGTGAATGCATATGGAATAGAAAAGGAATTTTCGCCGTTTTTCGGAGGAAAAATTCTGGAAATGGGTTGACAAACCGGAAAAGGGATGGTATAGTATCAAGCGCGGTTAGATAAGGCTAACTGCGCTGAGCATCTGTAAAGGTGGGTTTGTGATGAATCTGACCAATGCTGTTGTGGGGCAGGAGTACCTCATCCGCGATATCAACACTGATGACGAGGAAATGAAGGCCTTCCTGTTCTCTCTTGGCTGCTACAGCGGCGAGCCGATCACCGTCGTGTCCCGCAGACGCGGCGGCTGCGTGGTATCCATCAAGGACGCCCGCTACAACATCGACATGCAGCTTGCGGAAGCCATTGTTGTGTAAGCAGAACGACGGCAGCCTTTTCCTCGGGCACATGGGGCCCGGGGATGCCTTTTGCCCAGCGAGTTAGATGCAATTAACTGCCGCTGGTCTGATAAGTGTTTCGGGAGGAAATGAGAATGAGGATCGCACTGACGGGTAATCCCAACAGCGGCAAGACGACGATGTATAACGCCCTGACCGGTCGGAATGAGAAGGTCGGCAATTGGGCGGGCGTGACGGTGGAGCGCAAGGAGCATGCGGTGAAGAAGACCTACTGCCCCGCTGGCAGCGAAGAGCTGATTGCTGTTGACCTGCCCGGCGCGTACTCGATGTCTCCCTTCACATCTGAGGAGTCCATCACCAGCTCCTATGTGCGTAATGAGAAGCCGGATGTGGTCATCAACATCGTGGATGCGACCAACCTCAGCCGCAGCCTGTTCTTCACCACGCAGCTGCTGGAACTGGGGATCCCCATGGTGGTTGCGCTGAACAAGGCGGACGTGAACGAGAAGAAGAAGACCACCATTGATGTGGCGGCGCTGTCCGGGAAGCTGGGCTGCCCGGTGCTGGAGACCGTTTCCACCACCAACGAGGGCCTCAGGGAGGTTGTCGCCAAGGCGGTGGAGCAGGCCGGCAAGGAGCAGAAGGCCCCCTACACCCAGGGGGATATCGACCTGACGG
This sequence comes from Clostridia bacterium, assembly GCA_017516305.1. Lineage (GTDB taxonomy): Bacteria > Bacillota > Clostridia > Christensenellales > Aristaeellaceae > UBA11524. The sequence goes on from JAFXDB010000153.1 coordinate 11,310, forward strand.
ATAAGGCGGTGGTCGAAAAGGCCGACCGTGCCCGCTTTGCTTTTGTGAACGGCATTGTGAAGAAGGTGGAGACGCGCGTCGTCAGGACTGCTGACAAGAATGTGCAGGATAAGATCGACGCGGTGGTCACGCACCCCATTCTGGGCCTGCTGATCTTTGCGGCCATCATGTTCGGCGTGTTCTGGATCTCTCAGGCCGAAGGTGGTCTGGGCATCTGGCTGGCCGGTGTGCTGGAAAGCCTGATGGAGGTCGTCACCGAATGGGTGTCCGGCCTGGTCGAGAATGCTTCTCCCATTCTGCAGTCCCTGGTCGTTGACGGTATCGTCGGCGGCGTGGGCGCCGTGCTGGGCTTCCTCCCGCTGGTGATGGTGATGTACTTCCTCATCGCCCTGCTGGAGGATTGCGGCTACATGGCCCGTGCCTCCGTGGTGCTGGATCCCATCTTCAAGAAGGTCGGCCTGTCCGGCAAGTCCGTGATCCCCTTCGTTATCGGCACCGGCTGCGCCATCCCCGGCGTTATGGCCTGCCGAACTATCCGCAACGAGCGCGAGCGCCGCGCCACCGCAATGCTGGCGCCCTTCATGCCCTGCGGCGCCAAGCTCCCGGTCATTGCCCTGTTTGCTGGCGCATTCTTCTCCGATGCCTCCTGGGTCGGCCCGCTGATGTACTTCGTGGGTATTGCGCTGATCTTCTTCGGCGCGCTGCTGATCAACCAGATCACCGGCCACAAGGTCCGTAAGTCCTACTTCATCATCGAGCTGCCTGAGTACAAGGTGCCTTCCTTCATCCGCGCGTTCATGTCCATGCTCAGCCGTGGCTGGGCCTACATCGTCAAGGCTGGCACCATCATCCTGCTGTGCAACACCGTTGTGCAGGTGATGCAGTCCTTCGCGTGGAACTTCCAGCCCGCTGAAACGGCGGATGCTTCCATCCTGGCTTCCATCGCCCAGCCCTTTGCGTACCTGCTGGTGCCCGTGGTGGGCGTGCTGAGCTGGCAGCTGGCAGCTGCGGCTGTGACCGGCTTCATCGCCAAGGAGAACGTGGTCGGCACGCTGGCGGTATGCTTTGTGGGCCTGGAGAACCTGATCGACACCGAGGAGCTGGCCCTGATGGAGGGCGCGGGCGCCGAGGTTGCGGCGGTTATGGCCATCACCAAGGTGGCGGCGCTGGCTTATCTGATGTTCAACCTGTTCACCCCCCCGTGCTTCGCAGCCATCGGCGCGATGAATTCCGAGATGAAGAGTGCCAAGTGGCTCTGGGGCGGTATCGGCCTGCAGCTGGCCACCGGCTTCACCGTGGGCTATCTGGTGTACACCATCGGTACCCTGATCACCGATGCTTCTGTGCTGAACGTGGGCGCAGCCATTGCCGGCGGCGTCGCTGTGGCAGCCTTTGTGGCCATCATTGTGGGTATCATCATGAAGACCCGCAAGAACCTCAAGGCGGAGTACGAGCTGAAGGCACAGGCATAATCGACCTCGCAAGGAGGCTGTTACATGACTGATTTCATTATCATCCTTGTCGTTCTGCTGATCGTCGGCGGCGCGGGCTTCTACATCTGGCGTGCCAGAAAACGCGGCCAGAAGTGCATCGGCTGCCCCTATGCGGGCAAGGGAGGCTGCAGCGGCAACTGCGGCGGAAAGGAAACATAAGCAAGGACGGCAGCCCTGATGCAGGCGCTGCCGTCCTTGTTTATGTGCCGGAAACGTGATTCCGCCGCCGGTATTCCCCGGGGGTGAGGCCGGTGTGCTGGTGGAAAACGCGGATGAAGTGGCTCTCGGAGCAGAAGGCGAGGACGTGCGCGATGTCGGCCACGGGCTGGTCGGTGAATTCCAGCGCGTCCCGGGCGGCCTTGATCTTCCTTGACATGATGTACCGGGCGACGGGCAGGCCGGTTTCCTGCCGGAACAGCCGGGACAGGTAGGCCCGGGACAAGCGGCACACGGCGCACAGGTCATCGGTGGTGATGCGCTCGTGCAGGTGGGTGTGGATGTACTCCACGCATCTGGTCACGGGGCGGGAAAGGGGCTGGCGGCTGGCGGGAGCCGCCATGAGGTCGGCATAGGCGGCGACCAGCTCCCGGTGCAGGGTGTTGAGACCCTCCTCGGTGGGGCACTGGTCGATGCGGCGGATGTACAGGTCGCTGAGGGTAAAGGCGGTCTCCTGGCTGAGTCCGGCGGCCATGCAGTGCCGGGCGATGAAGGCCACGGAGATGACCAGGTGGTAGCGCATGGAGCGCAGGGGATCCTCGCTCAGCTGTCCGAAGCCCGCCTGTCCAAGGGGCGTGAAGCAGCGCATGGCGCCCGCCTTGTCGCCCTGGGTGATGCAGCGGTAGAACGCCGCCTCCCTGTCGTAGGGCAGGTGATCGGTGAGGGACTCGCGCTGGGAATACTCCGCTGCTGCCAGCGCCTGGCGTATATCCTGTGAGCCGTGCATGTCATCGCCGCCTTTCTGCCTTACACCATAGCACAGATCTGCGGCGAATACAAGCACAAATACGATGTATGAGGCACAAATGTGATATTCTGCGCTTGCCGGATGGTGTATGCTGTCATCAGATGAATCCCGATGCTCCAACGGAACCATAGCGAAAGGAAGCGAAGCGTATGAGGAAGCTGATCCTGCTGCTGACGGCGCTGCTGATGGCCGCATGCGTGACCGCAGGCGCGGAAACGCCGGACATCCCGCAGTACGAGGGGTACACCCTGGTGTGGCATGACGAGTTTGACGGCGATACCCTTGACAAGGCGGACTGGAACCGCGAGGTGCGCAAGGCCGGCTGGACCAACAATGAGCTGCAGGCCTACACCGGCAGCGACGACAACATCTTCATCCGGGATGGCGTGCTGGTGCTCAAGGCCATCCGCCACGTGGACGAAAACGGCCGCGTCACCTACACCTCCGGCAAGGTGCAGACCCAGGATAAGCACGACTTCCTTTACGGTAAGATCGTCGTGCGGGCCAAGGTGCCCCAGGGTCAGGGTCTGTGGCCTGCCATCTGGATGATGCCCACCCGGGAGAGCTACTACGGCTCCTGGCCCAAATGCGGCGAGATCGACATCATGGAGATCCTGGGCCATCAGCCTCACATCACCTACGGCACCATCCACTTCGGCGAGCCCCATGCCCAGCGTCAGGGCTCCTACAGCCTCAAGGGCGGCGCCACCTTCGCCGATGACTTCCATGAGTTCTCCGTCGAGTGGGAGCCCGGCGAGTTCCGCTTCTATGTGGACGATGTGCTCTACTACACCACCGGCGACTGGTACTCCATCTCCGCCGGCAACGAGCGCGCTTACCCCGCGCCCTTCGACCAGACCTTCTTCATCCAGCTGAACCTGGCCGTGGGCGGCACCTGGCCCGGCAACCCGGACGAGACCACCGACTTTGACCGGGCGGAGTTCGAGATCGACTACGTCCGCGTGTATCAGAAGCCGGAGTACGATACCAACGTGGTCAAGCCCTCCCAGCGCTACCGCGAGCCCGAGGCGGACGGCAACCTGGTGCACAACGGCAGCTTTGCCAAGCGCGAGAGCCTGAAGGACAAGGAGAACTGGGTCTTCTACCAGGGCGAGGGCGGCGGCGCCAACGTCACCATCCTGCGCGGCGCGGCGGTCATCGACATCCGCACCGACGGTACCCAGCCCCATTCCGTGCAGCTTTACCAGGCGCAGGTGCCCATGCGGCAGGGCCAGCGCTACCGCGTCACCTTTGACGCCTGGGCCGAGGCGGAGCGCACCATGCAGGTGGCCATCAGCGGCCCGGACAGGGGATATATCCGCTACTTCCCCGACACGGTGGTGAACCTGACCACCGAACAGACCACCTACACCTTTGAGTTCACGATGGAGGCCGCCGACGACAACAACGGCCGCATCGAGTTCAATATGGGCAATTCCGGCTCCGTGGCGACGGTGCGCATCACCAACGTCCGCGTGGAAGCCATCGACTGATTTTTCTCACACAATCAAGGAGGATAAAAGAATGTTGAAGGAAATGGGCGTCCTGCGCGGCGTCAACCTGGGCGGCTGGCTGAGCCAGTGCGACTATTCTGCTGAGCGTCTGAACGAGTTCATCCTGGCGGAGGACTTTGCCCGCATCGCGTCCTGGGGGCTGGATCACGTCCGCATCCCGGTGGACTACAACGTCCTGGAGGACGACAACGGCGGCTACGACGCCCCCGGCTGGGAGCGCATCGACTTCGCCCTGACGGAGTGTGACAAATACAACCTGAAGGTCGTCCTTGACCTGCACAAGACCGCGGGCTTCTCCTTCGACAAGGGCGAGATGGAGAGCGGCTTCTTCAGCAGCGAGGCCTGCCAGGAGCGCTTCTACCGCCTGTGGGAGCAGCTGGCCCGCCGCTACGGCCGCCTGAGCGACAGGGTGGTGTTTGAGCTGCTGAACGAGGTGACCAGCGAGACCTTCATCGACGTGTGGAACCGCATCGTCCGCGAGGCCATCCGCCGCATCCGCGTCTATGCCCCCAACACCGTCATCCTCGTGGGCAGCTATCACAACAATTCCGCCCCTGCGGTGAAGGACCTGGACGCCCCCGTGGATGATCGCGTGATCTACAACTTCCACTGCTACGATCCCCTGCACTACACCCACCAGGGCGCCTACTGGGTGGACACCCTGGATCGCAATGCCCGCGTCAACTGGCAGGACAGCGGCGCGGTGGAGAGCTTCTTCGAGGCGCAGTTCGCCTCTGCCATCGAGGCGGCGGAGAAGAACCACACCACCCTCTACTGCGGCGAGTACGGCGTGATCGACATCGTGCCCACGGAGGACGCCATCCACTGGTACAAGGCCATCAACGCGGTGTTCGAGCGCCACGGCATTGCCCGCGCCGTGTGGAGCTACCGCCAGATGGACTTCGGCATTGACGACGAGCGCTGGGACTCCCTGCGCGGGGAGCTGCTGAAGGTGCTGTGATAAGCCCGGAATACACCCTGAATAGCAAATGAAAATGGCCCCGGTTCCTGAAATGACGGAACCGGGGCATATTTGTGGATTTATTTGGTTCTTCACGGAAAGTTAGGGAACGGCTTGCATGGCATGGCGCAGACACCTTCCCCGCCGGTGCGGCTGCATCGACGCCTTGAAAGGGAAGATGCGGCGTCTTTGCGGAGGGTTGCGCCCTCGTTCTTATTCATTCAAGCAACCCTCCGCAACGTCGCCGCCCCGATATGCAGCCGCCTTTCCAACGCCTTGGGAGCAGGAGGGGGACGGGGGGAAAACTCCGGTAGCTTTTACGAATAGGAAAAAGCGCCTTTGCGCCGCTTTCGGCGGGCGAAAGCGGCACTTCTGCGCGACATCTGCCCTTCATCATGAAAAAAATCCCCCGCTGGCACAAAACCAGCGGAGGACGGAAATCACTTCACGATCAGGTTGACGATGCGCCCGGGGACGAAGATGACCTTCACCACGGTCTTGCCGGCGATGTAGCGCTGGACGTCGGGGTGGTTGGGGATCTCCGCTTCGGCGGATTCCTTGGTCATGTCAGCGGGCACCATGATGCGGCCGCGGGTCTTGCCGCCAATTTGAAGGGCGATGTCCACCTCGTCGCGGGCAAGGGCCTTCTCGTCCCACTGGGGCCAGGCGGCGTAGGCCAGCTCGCCCTCACAGCCCAGCAGCTGCCACATTTCCTCGGTCATGTGGGGCGCAACGGGGTTCAGCAGGGCCAGCAGAATTTTAAGCTCGCCCTTCGTCACGGAGCCTGCGGCGTACATCTCGTTCACCAGCGTCATCATCTGCGCGATGGCGGTGTTGAACTTCATGGCCTCAAAGTCCTCGGTGACCTTCCTGATGGTGGCATGGACGGTGTACTTCAGCTTGTCGGAGCAGCCCTCGTCCTCGGTCATCATCTCCTGCAGACGCCAGACGCGGTCCAGGAACTTGCGGCAGCCCTTGGCGCCGTTGGTAGACCACGGGATCGCCTGATCGAAGGCGCCCATGAACATCTCATACACGCGGAAGGCGTCCGCGCCGATGTCGTCAATGATGTCGTCGGGGTTGACCACGTTGCCGCGGGACTTGGACATCTTCTCGCCGTCGGTGCCCAGGATCAGGCCCTGCGCGGTGCGCTTCATGTAGGGTTCGGGGCAGGAGACCTCGCCCAGGTCGTACAGGAACTGATGCCAGAAGCGGCTGTACAGCAGGTGACGGGTCACGTGCTCCATGCCGCCGTTGTACCAGTCAACGGGCATCCAGTAATCGAGGGCTTCCTTGGAGGCGAAGGCTTCCTTGTTGTGGGGATCGCAGTAGCGCAGGAAGTACCAGGAGGAACCGGCCCACTGGGGCATGGTGTCGGTCTCGCGCTCGGCGTCCGCGCCGCACTTGGGGCACTTGCACTTCACGAAGCTCTCGATGCGGGCCAGGGGGGACTTGCCGTCGGTGCCGGGCTGGAAGTCCTCCACCGGGGGCAGCTCCAGGGGCAGCTCCTCATAGGGAACGGCCACCACGCCGCAGCAGGGGCAGTGCACCAGCGGAATGGGCTCGCCCCAGTAGCGCTGGCGGTTGAAGGCCCAGTCCTTCATCTTGTACTGCACACCGGCCTTGCCGCAGCCGCGCTTCTCGATTTCGACCAGCACCTTCTCAATGGATTCCTTCTTGTTGGTGCAGCCGTTGAGGAAGTCGGAGTTGACCATCTCGCCGTCGCCGGTGTAGGCTTCCTTCTCGATGTCGCCGCCCTTGATGACCTCGATGATGTCCACGCCGAACTTCTTTGCGAACTCCCAGTCACGCTGGTCGTGGGCAGGCACGGCCATGATCGCGCCGGTGCCGTAGCCCATCATGACGTAGTCGGAGATGAAGATGGGCACTTCCTTGCCGGTGAGGGGATTGACGCCGTTCAGGCCCTCGATGCGCAGGCCGGTCTTGTCCTTCACCAGCTGGGTGCGCTCGAATTCGGTCTTCTTGGCGCACTCCTCGCGGTAAGCCAGGATCGCGTCCATGTTGGCGATCTTGTCGGCATACTTGTCGATCATGGGATGCTCGGGCGCCATGACCATGAACGTCACGCCGAAGAGGGTGTCGGGGCGGGTGGTGTAGATCTCCAGCTTCTCGTCCGTGCCCTTCACTTCAAAGTTCACGAACGCGCCGGTGGACTTGCCGATCCAGTTGACCTGCTGCTGGGCGATGTTCTCGGGGTACTCGACGGACTTCAGGCCCTCCAGGAGCTTGTCGGCATACTTGGTGATGCGCAAGTACCACACGTCCTTGGGCAGCTGGATGACGTCGCCATGGCACACGTCGCACTTGCCGCCCTGGCTGTCCTCGTTGGACAGGACGACCTTACAGGTGGGGCAGTAGTTGACCAGGGTCTTGTCACGGAAGACCATGCCCTTCTCGAACAGCTTCAGGAAGATCCACTGGGTCCACTTGTAGTAG
>JAFXDB010000154.1 GCA_017516305.1 Clostridia bacterium
AATCAGGCATACCCGCCTGCCGTTCCCCCGCAGCCTGTTTATCCCGTACCGCCCATGCCCTACGGGTATCCTTCGCCCCCCATGACCCAGGAAAGGAGACCGGACCATGAAGCGTAAAAGGGACCCCGGCAAGCCCCTCTCCCGGGTGGTGACGGTGTTCTACTTCCTGGCCTTCCTGCTGCTGTTTGTGCGTGAGTGCTACATTTCCGGCTTCGTCACCGCCATCACAGAGCATTGGCAGGCGCTGGCCCTGGCCTTTGCCGTACCGATGCTCAACGTGGTCACCACGGGCGTGCTGCCCCGGCTCTTCCCGGCGGACAAGCTCCTGCTGTCGCTGACCAACTTTCTGTGCGCCCTGGGCATCCTCATGCTTTACCGCACCAACCCCGTCTATGCCTATCAGCAGGCGACGTACTACTTCGTAGGCCTGCTGGCAATGGTGGTGTGCATTTACATCGTGCGCTTCATCCGTTCCTGGCGCTTCCTGGTGTGGCCGATGATGCTGGCATCCCTGGCGCTGATGGCGCTGCCGCTTCTCATCGGCGAGGAGGTCTACGGCGCCACCAACTGGATCCGCATCGGTTCCCTGTCCATGCAGCCGAGCGAAGTAGTCAAGCTCTGCCTGGTCATCATCATCGCCCGGTTCATGGCCGATCACCGCTTCTTCCCCTGGCTGCTGTACGCCGGTGCCTGCCTGGGCGTGCTGATGCTGCAAAAGGATTTGGGCACGGCGCTGCTCTACTTCGGCACCACGCTCCTTGTCTACTACGCCGCCTCCGGCAACCTCCTCATCACCGGCCTGGGCGCAGCGGCGGGCGCAGGCGCGGCGGTCATGGGCTACTCCATGTTCAGCCACGTCCGGCGGCGCGTATCCGTCTGGCTCGACCCCTGGAAGGATTACAACGACGCGGGCTATCAGATCATCCAGAGCCTGATGGCCATTGCCTCCGGCGGCCTCTTCGGCGTGGGCCTGGGCCTGGGCAGCCCCACCATCATCCCCGTCTACCACACGGACTTCATCTTCGCTGTCATCTGCGAGCAGTTCGGCCTCATCTTCGGCCTGTGTGTGCTGCTGATGTACGCGGCCATCATCCTGCGCGGCGCAGCCACCGCCATGGCGGCCCGCAGCCGCTTCCACGGCCTGCTGGCCATGGGCTGCACGGTGCTGCTGGGCCTGCAGACCTTCGTCATCATTGGCGGCGTGCTCAAGCTCATCCCCCTCACCGGCGTCACGATGCCCTTCGTGTCCTACGGCGGCACGTCGCTGGTGTCCAGCCTGTGTCTGGTGGGCCTGCTGCAGGGCGTGTCCAGCCTCAACGAGGACTCCATCGCCCAGGATACCCGCCTGGCCACATACGGCGAATGACCCACACCCGTTCACACAAGGAGTACAAATGCCCAACGCCATCTTCCTCCGGGACAGCTACTTCCTGCTGCCCGACGGCTTTCCCACCTTCGACGCATTCCTGGCTGACCTGAATGCCCGTGAGCTTCCGGCCACATATCCGCTCGTCCCCCTGCTGGAAAACAACCGCATCCGCTGCGGCGCGCTCCTGCGCGGGCAGTGCATGGCTCCCGTTTTTCTCTCCGACGTGCCGGATATCGCCGTGCCCGTCACCATCCGCGCCGTAGGCGAAATCTGCCCCGCCGCGGTGGAGCGCATCCCCATGGAGGAGTATGACGCCCGGCTGCGCCAGGTCGTGCGCCGCATATGCCCCGGCTGCGGCGGCTACGGCGATATCGACGACACGCCTGCCTCCCTGCAGGGGCACCACCGGGAGGTCAGCCTGGACGGCTTGTGCTTCTTCCGCTGGGAGGGTGCCGAACCTCCTCTGCCGCTGGCGTACAGCCTGCGGACGCTGGCTGATGGCTTCCAGACCGACGGACTGTGGAGCCGCCCGCTGACGGAGGTGCGCCATGCCATCGCCGACTGTACGGGCCTTGCCATCCCCCGCGCCCGCCGGGACGAAGACCTGGACGGCGCGCACCTGCTGCAGCTGCACCTGGCACAGGGCAACCTTCTGGCCCCCTTCGTGCTGTCCGCCGCGGACGCCGTCGTCAGCCACCACACCCACGGCGCGTATCGCCTCCTGCCTGCCGACGAGCCCGGCTTTACGCCCAACGCACTGCTGCTGCCGGAAAACCGCGCCGCGCTGCAGGACGCCTGCGTCTGCTGCGGATGCTCAGTAGCCGAACTCACCTGGGACGGACAGGACGCCGGGCGCATCGCCGAGTCCCTGGAGCGCATGAGCAGGACGGACAGCATCCATATCCTGCGTATGGAAAGCCACCGCGCCATCCTCCTGATGCTGGACGTGGCCGCCGCCTTGCAGGCCCTGCGCTACCGCACCCCGCTGATGGCGCGTCACGGCGCGGTCTGCACCCTGCATGGTGCGCAGGACGTCCGCCGATGCACCATCGCCTACGATATGCCCTGCGAAACCATCAACTGACAGGAGGTGACCGGCATGAAGCCGCAGCGCATGCGCTTCCGGCTCCTGGCCTTCATCCTTATCGGGCTGTTCGCGCTGCTTGCCGCCTATGGCCTGTTCTCCATCAACACCTACGGCAACCGCTGGTTCGCCTACAACCGCAACCCCCGCATCCGCGAGCAGAAGCGCAGCGTTCTGGCCGGCGACATCCTGGACCGCAATGGCGTGCTGCTGGCCTCCACGGATGCTGACGGCACCCGCGTCTACCAGGCGGACGAGACCGCCCGGCGCGCCGTTGTCCACCTCCTGGGCGACCCCCAGGGCCACGTCGCCAACGGCGTGGAGACCTTCCAGACCGGCTACCTCTACGGCTTCCACGCCACCCTGCCGGAGCTGCTGAGCGTCCGTCTGGGCCAGAACGACGGCGTCCGCGTGGGTGACGACGTCACCCTGACCATCGACAGCCAGCTCTGCACCGCCATCTACAACGCCTTCCAGAGCTATTCCCTGACCCGGGGCCACAATGGCGCGGCGGTGGTCATCAACTACCGCACGGGCGAAATGCTGGCCGAGGTAAGCCTGCCCACCTTCGACCCCATGGGCAGCCTGGTCTACGAGCAGGGCAGCAGCTACTACTGGAACCGCGTCACCCAGGGCCTGTATCCTCCGGGCAGCACCTTCAAGGTCATCACCACCGTGGCCGCGCTGGAAAACCTGCCGGGCGTGACGGACATGACCTTCGACTGCATCGGTGGGCTGGAGGTTGCCTCGGCCAACGGGACGGATGTCATCCACGATTTCGGCCGCGCCTCCCACGGGTCGCTGACGCTGAAGCAGGCCTTCCTCAAGAGCTGCAACATCACCTACGCCAAGCTGGCCCTGACCCTGCCCGCCGGGACGCTGGCCAAGACCGCCGCGAATTTCGGCTTCGGCGAGAATTTCCTCTTCCGGGACGTCGTGGTGGAGAACAGCTCCTTTGCCACGGCGGACGGCAGCAAATTCTCCATTGCCCTGTCCGGCTTCGGCCAGTCGGAGCTGGTGGCCTCGCCCCTGCACATGTGCCTGGTGGCCTGCGGCATCGCCAACGACGGCCTCATCATGGAGCCGACCCTGCTGCGGCGCGTCACCAGCGGCGTGACCGGAACAGACCGCGACGAGTTCCTCCCCCGGGAGTACAAGCGCTGCACCACGCCCGAAACCGCCGCCATCCTGCAGGAGTACATGCGCGCCGTATGCGTCAGCGGCACCGGCACCCGCGCCAATGTTTCCGGCATGACCATCTGCGGCAAGACCGGCTCCGCCGAGGCCGGCGCCAACGGCCTGACCCACGGCTGGTTCATCGGCTTCTGCGCAGACGAGGCATACCCCTTTGCCGTCGCCGTGCTGGTGGAGAACATCGAATCCGGCGAGGGCGGCGGCAGCACCGCAGCCCCCATCGCGGGCGACATCTTCCGTTACCTGCGGGACAACCGCGACCGCGTCAGCGACTGAGGAGGCCGTGCATCAAATGAAGCCCACGCCTATCCGGCAAAGCCTGCTGAAGGTTTTCCTATGCCTGCTGGTGATCCTGGCTGCCTTCTTCCGCTCGCGCCTGCTGCCCCTGAGCGGCATGGCGGACTTCATCGTCTCCGCCGCCGCGCTGGTGGTGACGGTATTTGCCATCCTCGGAATCTACAAGGCCGTCTGCAGCATTCTGCATGAACTCGACCCGTAATGAAAAAAGACGCGCCGGGCGACCACGAAAGTCGTCCGACGCGTTTTCTTATTCACAATTCATATTCACGCCGCCTGCCGCGCTGCCTTTTTCTCCGCGCGTATGGCGTTCTTTTCCTCCCGGACACGGATCCTCTTCCGAATTCGTGCAAGCTCTTCCCGATCCTTGCGACACCAGAAGGCAAAACCTAATCCTGCAGCCACCGCACTCAGCCCCAGCCAGAGCAACACATGCCGCGGATAGCCAATCCTGTCCGAATACCACCGGGCCTCCATCTCATCGCGGTCGATGTATACCCGGCCCCCGGAGCTCAGCCCACATACTGAATGATACCACAATAGCTCCCGCAACGTGATTTCGCATACGGCGCCATAGGCAAGCTCCTCCTCCAGTGCCCTCGCCGCATCTTTATCGACCGTATATTCACGGCCGTCCGTCGTCACCAGCACGTACCTGGAACTCACCGTGCCTCGGCCATAGGACTTCCGATAATCAATCCTGGCATAGCGCACATTTTCCGTCTGCCATGTCTCCGGCGCGCTTCCGGGCAGCCAGATCATCCACAGCACAAAAACGAGGAGCGCGATCAGCAGGAACGGCAGCGCCACAACCAGGCTTTTGAGGGCCATCCATACCTTGCAGCAAGTATATTTTTGTTCAAGTTCCCGCAGGAACCCATCTTTACGTTCCTTCACGGCAACACCTCCAGCAGCTCGCCCAGGCTCTCCACCTGCCCGTCCGGACACTCCGCCACCCTGCGGACACTCTGCCACACCGCCGGGCCCTGGGGCAGCCAGATGGTGCGCATACCCACCGCCTTCGCCGGGGCAATGTCATTGTCCAGCCGGTCGCCGATCATGACGGCTTCAGCAGGTTCGCATCCCGCCCGTTCCAGCGCAATACGGAAGATCGCCGGGTCAGGCTTCGCCACGCCCTCCTCCGCCGAGGCAATGACCAGGTCGATGTGCGCCAGCAGCCCCCAGGCGCGGAGCCTGTCCTCCGTCCCGGCTGACTGATTCGCAATGATGCCGATGCGGTATCCGCGCGCACGCAGCGCAGCCAGCACCTCTGCCGCCTCCGGGTAAGGCCGCTCGTCCTCGTGATGCCACGGGGCCTTCGCCAAGCCGAAAAAGGCTGCCGCTTCCAGGTCACCGCGCAGGTTTTGCCGGGCAAATTCCTCGCGCTTCTGCTGGAATTGCGCATAGGTCACGTCCGTCCCGGCGATCATCTCGCGGATGCGGCGGTCATAGGCGGCGGACTCGTCCACCAGCGTGGAGCCGACGTCGAAGAAGAGCCAGCGGATATTGCCCAGGCCTGTGCCCATATCACGCCTCATCCTTCGTCTCCTCCTGCGCAACCGGCTCCCGCGTGTGCTTGCCAAACCCCGTCAGATAGCGGTCCCCCGCACGAACGGCATTGATATCTGCATACCTGATGCGCCAGGGCTCCTCCTGCCAGACGGCCTCGCCGTCTACTGCCAGCAGTCGCACGCGCTTTTTCCCAGCCTTCACAACGCGGCCCACCGCATATGCAGCCTCCCCCTCTGGGGGCTGGCAGCGCTCCACGCCCACAAGCTGGTCAGCAGGCAGCGCAGCAAAGAAGGACTGCCAATCCTCCAGCGGATAGCCGGGATCCTGCAAAGCGTCCCGCAGACCTTCAGCAGTGGCAAATTCGGCGTACTTATCATAGCGAAAATCCACCCGCTGAATGGCGTCAATGGCGATAACATCCCAGCCGTTGAGCTGAAAGTCGCAGTCATTGGCACACAAGGCCATCGTCTCGGAAACCCGCAGCGGCCATACGCTCTCGTTCCAGCTGCGGCTTTTGAGCTGCACGGCCACAATGCGTCTTTCTTCCGCCGCCTGACGCAGACGGAGCAATATCTTTTCGCGCTTCATTGTGATCACCTCCCTGTTAGCATAGCACAATGTCCTGCGCTTTACAACGAAGAATTTTTGAAACGAAAAAGAGCCGTCCAACGACGACTCTTGAGAGCGGTAGACGAGGCTCGGACTCGCGACCTCCACCTTGGCAAGGTGGCGCTCTACCAACTGAGCTACTACCGCATGTATGAGGGGCTTACGCCCTTCTATGGTGAGAAGGTTTCCCTTCGGGATTTTGCTGGAGCGGGTGACGGGAATCGGACCCGCGTAGCCAGCTTGGAAGGCTGGAGCTCTGCCATTGAGCTACACCCGCGAAGAAAATGGAGCGGTAGACGAGGCTCGGACTCGCGACCTCCACCTTGGCAAGGTGGCGCTCTACCAACTGAGCTACTACCGC
>JAFXDB010000155.1 GCA_017516305.1 Clostridia bacterium
CAATGATAATACGCGGATCGTGAAAGATTTTCCCTTCCTGAATCGTCTTATAGGTAGATGTTTCCAAGGAGGACTTCGCATGAAACGCCTGCTTGCCCTGATTGCTGCGCTGCTGATGCTCCTTTCCGCCCCTGTGCTGGCGGACCCCAAGGCGGATGCAGCTGATTTCGCCGCCCGGATGCTGCCGGAGTACGCCTTCGTGAATGGCGTGCAGTTTGAAAAGACCGCCATGCTCCTTGTGCAGGACGCAGAGGGCACGCTGTACTTCGCCGGTTGCGCCAAAGATGGCACGGATTGGGTCATCACCCTGTCCACGCCGCTGCCGGAGGGAACCTGGGCCAACACCTACCATTCCTATGAGGGCGTGCTGGAAATCGGCCTCCCGGATGACAACGCCTGCACCATTGCGCTGGAATCCGACGGGCGCTGGCTGCTCTGCCATACCGCCGACACCTCCATCAGCGAGGATTTGCTGTGGTTCGGCATGATCGGCCCCTATTACGGCGACGTGCTGATGGAGCGCGACGTCACCCGGCTGGACTGGACAAGCCTTCCCGCCTCCTATGAGGACTTCCTGCCTCTCGTGGACGCCTCCCGCCGGGCCGTAGTCACCGGGGACGGCGCGCCGCTTTACGCAGGTGACGGCAGCATCCTTGCCGCTTATCTCCCCGCGACCCCGGTGCTGCTGCTGGAGGCCGCCAACGGACAGCACTGCGTAGCCATCAACGGCGGCAGCATCACCGGCTGGATGGACGATGAAGCCCTGCTCATCGGCGAAAACCAACTGACCGTGGACGAGGAGGGGTATCTCGCCGTCGTGGAGGACGGCTTCATGTGGGGCACAACCAGCTTCACCAGCGATGAACCCCTTCCCCTGTACGACGCACCGGAGGGAGCCGTCATCGGCAAAACCGGTTTCCGGATTGACCTGCTGGCCCGGTACCCGGATGGCTGGCTGCATGTCCTTGACGTAGAAACGGGCCACGACGGCTTTATCCGGGAGGACAGCGTTGTTTCGCTGAACGCGTGGGTTGACGCATTGTGTGAAGAATACGGCCTGAATTAAGGGAGAATTTGCATGAAACGCATCCTTGCATTGCTGCTTGCGCTGCTGCTGACCGTACCCGCCCTGGCCTGGGAGGTCAGCGACGAAATGATCGACTTTGCCGCGCAGGTCGCCCCCGGCTATTTCCTGCTGGACGGCGCACACCACGGTAACACTGCCATGCTCATCCTGGAGGACGAGGACAGTCAGCTGTACTTCGCCGGTTGCGTGAAGAACGGGGACGACTGGACGGTCACCATGTCCACGCCGCTGCCGGACGTATGGCTCGAACTCACGCGCACCTCCGCGGATCACGCCGTGCTGAACCTGTACAGCTCGACCCGCCTCCCGGGCAGTCATTCGCTGGGGGACACGGACCGCAATTTCACCATCCGCCTGCAGGAGGACGGCCGATGGCTGATCGAGGAGGTTCGGGTGGACAACGGTATGCTCTATTTCAGCGAGGGCCGCGTCGACGCCGAGGGCAGCACCGGCGGCACGCTGTACGGCGAGCTTCTCTTCTCCCGCGACATCACCGAGGTGGACTGGCTGACCTTCCCCCTCACACTGACGGAAGCCGCCGACCAGATGGCCCTGGAGGACTGGGCCGTGACCGCCCGGGTCGCGCAGCTTTACGACGGGCCAATGGGGGATCCCCTGGCACTGTATCAGCCCGGCGTACCGCTGCATCTCCTGGAGGAAAGGCGCGGGTACTACCGCGCAGCCATCCTGGGCGGCGAAACGGAGGGCTGGTTCCGCATGGATGAGCTGCTCATCGGCCGCGACCAGCTGGAAGCGCCCCTCACCGTGCTGCCCTGGAAAACACTGACCACCGGCGGAGAAGTCCAGGTGCTGGGCGTGTGGCTGGATGACCGCGTGCATGTTTTGAGCGACGAGTTCCCCACCGGCGAGGGCTTCGTGCCGGAAGATACCGTGCCGCTGGGCGGGCCCTTTGCCGGGCCTGTGGGGTAAGGAGGTTTTCCCGTGAAACGCATCATGCTTCTTTTGCTTGTCCTGCTTGCAATGACGCTGCCGGCCCTGGGGGAATCCCCCGCGGCCCAGTCCGTGGTGACGACGGCTTACCCCGGCGCAACCATCCTCGCCTCGGCGGAGGATGGGGACGACGCGTTCTTCGTGCTGGACATGGGCGACTACAAGCCTCGCAGGCTCTGCGGGCTTACCCTGATCGACGGCGCATGGACGCTGGTCATCGACAGCGATACCGCCGTCCTCCCCGACTATTTCGAGAACGAATACCGTCAGTGGCGCATGCCCTATACCCTCATCATGGCCCTCACAGAGGACGAATTGACCCTGCATTACAGGAAAAACGCCGAGACGGAGACCTTCCTCTTCCGGCGCAGCGAAGACGAATGGCGCTTTGTCCGGTACGAGTGCCATGACCTGGCCAATGAAATGCTCTTCACCACCGATTGGGACGGGTATGCGCTGACGGAGCACCGCATCGACGATCGGGGCGACGTGCAGACCCCGCCCTGCCCCATGCCCTGGCTGGCGGAGGAGGTCTCCCTGGAGAAATTCAATGCGCGAACCTTCCCCGTGTCGCTGTGGAATCTGACGGACGAGCAGCTCGCCCGGGTGGCGGCGCTTCTCCTGCCGGAGTACACCTACAAGATTGGCAAATTCGGTTGGGACGCTGCCTCCTTCCTGATGACCCGCCCGGACGGCGAAGTGATCTTCTGCGGCGGCGTGTACAAGGACGGCGCGTGGGTCTGGACGGAATCCACCCCACTGCCGGAGGATACCTGGTGCGATGATTATCATTCCGGCGGCAGCTCCTTCATCATCGGCTGGGATCATCCCAAAAGTGAGCCCGATGGGTTAGGCTATTTCCCCCACGTGGAGTACGTCATCTACCTGCAGGAGGACGGCAGCTGGCAGGTGGAGTCAGTCATGGACTATTACAACGAGTGGTTCCACTTCGAGCCGGAGGGCCTGTACATCAACATGACCGGCCTGGTTTACGGCGAATCCTCCCTGGAACGGGACGTGACGAAGATCGACTGGGCGACCTACCCCCTGTGCCTGGAGGACGTGCTGCCCACCATGTCCCACGACTGGGGCGTGATCAGCGAGCCAACCCTGCCGCTGTACGCCGACCCGGACGAAACCATCCTGCTGGCGGAGTACCATTGCGCCACGCCTGTGCACATCCTGGAGGAGGCGGACGATCTGGCCGAAAAAGGCTGGGAGGGCCATCTGGTCAAGGTTCAAATCGCCGACAGCGATGTGGTGGGCTGGCTGCCCGCCTACGGTGTGCTGACCGGTCAGTATCAGGTGTGGGAAGCTGTCGAGGAGGACGAGGACGGCGAGTGGGTCTACTATGAGACGGCGGAATATAACGCACCAGGACTGCTGTTGGCCGAAGGGGCCAGCCTCTACGCCGCCCCGGAGGGCGAGCCCCTCTGGACAGCCCAGGGCGAGGAATGGCTGGTGTTCATGGCGGACTACGGTGATGGCTGGGCGCATGTGAAATGCCGCGATTCCCTGGAGAGCGGCTTCATCCGCCTGGCGGACTGCGTGGAGGAGGAATAAAAATACGCGGCTCTCCAATAGGGGTGTCAGAATGATTGCGGTCAACTTGAATTTGCAGAACCGATGGATGTTCGTTTTCACCTCAGCCATGCGTCACCCGTACCCACCAGCCCCATGCGGCTGCCGCTCAACCCGCAAAGGATGTCAGAATTCCGCCAATCGAACCGCAGCCGTTCATAAACGGGGATATCAGAATCAGTACAGCGGCCGCGGAAATCAGTGCATCGAGCTGATTCGTGTACA
>JAFXDB010000156.1 GCA_017516305.1 Clostridia bacterium
GCGGGCGATGCTCTGTGCAATCCTCTCCATATCCGTGTCCTCCTGCATTCCTGTTTCAGCGCTGTGCCCTTATTGTAGCACATGCTCTGAGAAGAATCCAGCGCCGGAATGGAGAGCAATCCGCCCATCCGGCGATTTCTTTACAGCGATTTACGAATATTTTTTGTCATTTCCTCAAAAAATATATTGACAGAAAAAGAAAAGGATGCTATGATTGAATTGTGGTCAGACAGACCATAATTCAAGAACATAAGGAGGCGCGACATGCACAGGCGTCTTGAGCCCGACCAGCTGTACCTGAGCGTGGACGGGCTGATCCTCACCGTGTGCGGCGGTCGGCTGACAACGCTGCTCTCCCGCCGGAACCATCCGCCCTGCGAGGGCATGTGGGCGCTGCCCGGGCGGCTGGTTGCGCTGACAGAATCGGCGGAGGAAGCCGCACAGAAGCTGCTGGCAGAGATGCTCCCGGGCGTGAGCGCCTACAGTGAGCAGCTCTTCACCTTCACGCACCCCGGGCGGGATCCCCGCGGGCGGGTGGCGACCATCGCCTACCTGATCCTGCTGCCCTGGGAGCAGCTGTCCCCCGCGCTGTCGCAGCCCGGTGTGACGCTGCAGCCCTTCGCCATCGGGCACACCCCCGGCGGCATGCTGCTGACGGGCGAGGATGATCAGCCGCTTTCCCCCACCGACCTGGCCTTTGACCACGGCAGCATCCTGCAAACGGGCGTCAACCGCCTGCAGGGCAAGATCAGCTACACGGACGTGGCCTTCCACCTCCTGCAGGACATGCAGGCGTTCTCATTAAGCGAGCTTCAAATTGTCTACGAGGCTGTGCTGAACCAGTCGCTGGACGCGAGCAACTTCCGCCGGGGCATCTTTGCCAGGTACGAAGCCGGCGGCCGTCTGACGCAGACCGCCCAGGCCAAGAAGCAAAGCCGGGGCAGGCCCGCCGCGCTGTACCGTTTTCAACCATAAATCCGCCCGCCGTCGCCTGTATCCGCCCGATGCAGGCGCCTCCGGAAACGACTATGCTGTACAGAATCAGGAGAACGATATGAGCATGATCAATGATTTCCATGGCGAGTACCTTTTTCTTTCCAATTTCTACGAGGCGCCCGTCACCTGGGAAGGGCTGACCTACCCCAGCAACGAGGCCGCATTCCAGGCCGCCAAGGTGCTCACCCGGGAGGATCGGCTGCCCTTCACGGAGCTGAATCCCACCAAGGCCAAGCGCCGCGGCCGTCAGGTCACCCTCCGTCCGGACTGGGAGCAGGTCAAGACCGGCGTCATGGAGGAGGTCGTCCGGGCCAAGTTCACCCAGAACCCCGATCTTGCCGCCCGCCTGCTGGCCACCGGCGACGCGCAGCTGGTGGAGGGCACCACCTGGGGCGACACCTGCTGGGGCATTGACCTGCGCACCGGCAAGGGCGAGAACCGTCTGGGCATCATTCTGATGAAGGTGCGCGCCGAATTGTTGGCCACCAGCAAATCCACCGACCTGTAAGGAGGCGTCATGATGGAAAAGAAGATCCTGATCGTTGTGGACATGCAGAATGACTTCATCGACGGCGCGCTGGGCACCGCCGAAGCGCAGGCCATCGTGCCCGCCGTAACGGAACGCATCCGCCAGTGCCGCGAGGCCGGCTGGACGCTCATTGCCACCCTGGACACTCATGGCGAAAACTACATGGATACCCCCGAAGGCAAAAAACTGCCCGTGCCGCACTGCATCAAGGGAACCCCTGGCTGGCAGCTGAACGCGGAGGTCGCCGACGCCCTGGGCGACGATGTGATGCTGGTGGAAAAGCCCACCTTCGGCAGCACGCAGCTGCCCTGGCTCCTCGCCGACCTCACCCAGGACGCAGCGCATGTGCGCATCGAGCTGCTGGGCCTGTGCACGGACATCTGCGTGGTCAGCAACGCGCTGCTGCTCAAGGCGCACTTCACGGAGGCGGACATCACCGTGCGCCGCAGCTGCTGTGCGGGTGTGACCCCCGCCACCCACGAGGCCGCGCTGGCCACCATGGGCTGCTGCCAGATCGACGTCGTTTAACGGAGAACCGCCATGCCTGACATCGACAACTACCAGATCTATAACGACCGCATGCGCCGCTCCATGTGGGACAAGGCATTCTTCATGGACAAGGTGCCGGGGACGGAGCTGATCATCGACTTCGGCTGCGCGGATGGGTCGCTGATCCGCTTCCTGCACGAGCTGTTTCCCAGCATCCGCTACATCGGCTACGACATCGACCCCGCCATGATCGCCGCTGCCCGACAGCATTGCCCGGAGAACGCCTGGTTCTTCAGCGATCAGGCAGAGCTGCTGCAGCAAATCCGCGCCCTGGGCATCGAGAAAAAACGCATCGCGGTCAACTTCTCCTCCGTCCTGCATGAGATCTTCCATTACGACTGCGACCGGGAGAGCATCACCCGGCTGATCGGCCAGATCGGGCCAGGATACCTGGTGGTGCGCGACATGATGTACGCTTCCGCCGACCCCGCAGCCCCTGCCCCGCAGGCCGCCGCAGAACAGCTGCGCCGCGTACTGCCCGCCTGGCAGGCGGCGGACTTCGAGGCCGCCTGGGGTTCCATCAGCGTCAGGAAAAACCTTGTCCACCTGATCCTGAAGTACAAGTACACCGAGAACTGGGAGCGGGAGTGCCGCGAGAACTACTTCTCCTACAGCATGGAGGAGCTGACCGCCCTGCTGGACCCCGACGGCGTCTACGCCCCCATCCTGCTCAGCCGCTACATCCTGCCCTGGTGCCGACACGACGCGAAGAACACCCTGGGCATTGACCTGGGCAGCAGCTTCACCACCCATTACTCCCTCATTCTTGCCCGCCGGGACGCCGTTCCCACCATTTCCCTTGACGATGAAAAACATGGAGGCGCCTATGAGCAATGACCGTTTCGATGCTGTGAAAACCCGCGACGCCCTCGTTGCCGGAATCCGTGACATGGCCGCCCGTCAGGGCTTCAGCCGCGTTGTGCTGGGCATTTCCGGCGGCAAGGACTCCACCGTCTGCGCTGCCCTGTGCGCCCGCGCCCTGGGCCGGGAGAATGTCTACGGCGTGATGCTCCCCGACGGCGAGCAGGCCGACATCGCCGACAGCCGGCGCGTGTGCGAGGTGCTGGGGATTCAGCAGCGCACCGTCAACATCGGCGAAATGCACCGGGAGCTGCGCCGCCTGACCGATCAGCTGGGATGCGTGGCGGCCCCGGGCGAATTCGCCGTTGCCCCCCACCGGGAAAGCGACGTGAACGTCGGCCCACGTCTGCGCATGACCACCCTGCGCTACATCGCCCAGGCGCTGAACGCCCGCCTGGTGGGCACGGGGAACCTGTCGGAGATCACCGTGGGCTACTGCACCAAGGACGGCGACACCTCCTCCGACTTTGCGCTCCTGGCCTCGCTGACCAGCATCGAAGTGGTGCAGGTGGGCCTGACGCTGGAAGAACTCCCCCGCGATCTGGTGGTCAAGACGCCCTCCGACGGCCTCTCCGGCAAGTCCGACGAGGAGCGTCTGGGCGTCACCTACCAGCAGATCCACGATTATGTCCGCCACGGCTCCTCCGGTGACGAGGCCGCCGACGCCCGCATCGCCCGGCTGGAGCGCGCCGGCATGCACAAGCGCAGCCGTCCGCCGGTCATCGACCCCGCCGACTTCATGCCCAGGGCAGATTGACCGGGTACACCGCAGCAAAGGGCGGCAAAGGAGGAAAAAACATGAAGCTGGAACCCATCATCACATCCCTGCTGGACACCGACCTGTACAAGTTCAACATGGATCAGGTCATTTTCCATAAGCATACCGACCTCAGCGGCGAGTACTACTTCCGCTGCCGCAACACGGATGTGACCTTCACCAAGGAGATGTTCGACGAGATCAACGCGCAGATCGACCACCTCTGCACGCTGACCTTCACCAAGGCGGAGCTGGATTACCTGCGCTCCATCCGCTTCATCAAGAATGACTATGTGGAGTTCCTGCGCCTGTGGCGGCCCATCCGCGATTATGTGGAGACCCGCCTGGGCGTCAGCGGCCATCTGCACATCGCCGTGCGCGGCCCGCTGTTTTCCGCGATGCAGTTTGAAATCTACCTGCTGGAAATCGTCAACGAGGTCTACTTCCGCATGAAGTACGATTACGCTGCCCTGCGCGCCTCGGCCGAGGAAAAGCTGGAACAGAAGATTGCCAACTTCCGCTCGGGCAAGTACAGCTTCCAGTTTGCCGAATTCGGCTGCCGCCGCCGCCTCTCCCGGGAATGGCAGGATGTGGTCGTCCGCCGCTTTGCACAGGAAACGTCCAACTGCATCGGCACCTCCAACGTGTACCTGGCCATGAAGTACGGCATCAAGCCCATCGGCACCTACGCCCACGAATATGTGCAGATGTACCAGGGCATTGACGCCATTCCCCTGGCCTACACCAACCACTACGCCCTGCAGGACTGGTACGACGAGTACCGCGGCGACAACGGCACAGCCCTGACCGACACCATCACCACCGACCTCTTCCTCCTGGATTTCGACCGCTCCATGGTCAACAACTTCTCCGGCGTCCGGCACGACTCCGGCGACCCCTTCCAGTGGGGCGACAAGATCATCGCCCATTACCAGAAGTACGGCGCCGACCCGATGAGCAAGCAGCTGCTCTTCTCCGACAGCCTTGATTTCGACAAGGCCCAGGCCCTGTGCGATTACTTCCGCGACCGGGCGAAGGTGGCCTTCGGCATCGGCACCTTCTGCTCCAATGACACCTGCGTGAGGCCGCTGAACATCGTCATCAAGCTGCAGAGCGTTAACGGCCGCGCCGTGGCCAAGCTCTCCGACACCCCCGGCAAGGCCATGTGCCGCGACGATGCCTTCCTGGAATACCTGCGCCGCTCGGTGGATTTCCGCCTCAGGCGGGAGAAGGACAAGCAGTAATCCCCTTCCCCAGCATGTAAAAAGCCCGGAGGCCCGCTGTTTTGCAGGCTTCCGGGTTTTGGCTTACCAATTATTCCGCAGTGGTCAGATACTCCGCCTGCCCCATCGCGAAGGCATCGTTGCCCTGCGCGTCGATGGCGACAATCAGCGGCAGCTCGTGCAGCGTCAGGCGCTTGACCGACTCCGGGCCCAGGTCATCCCAGCAGATGACCTGCAAGTCCGTCACGCAGCTGGCCATGAGGGCCGCTGCGCCGCCGATAGCCGCGAAGTACACCGCGCCGTTCTTCTTCATTGCGTCGATGACCGCCTGTCCTCGTCCGCCCTTGCCGATCATGCCCCGTAGGCCCTTTTCCAGCAGGGCCGGGGTCATGGCGTCCATGCGAACGGAGGTGGTGGGGCCGATGGAGCCCACGGGCCTTCCCTCCGGCGTGGGGGTGGGCCCGGCGTAGTAGATCACCTGGCCCTCCAGGTCAACCGGCAGGGGCCTGCCCTCCGCGATGAGGGAAAGCATGCGCAGATGCGCCGCGTCCCGGGCGGTATAGACCGTGCCGGAGAGCAGGATGTGCTCGCCCGCGCGCAGGGACAGCGCGTCCTCGCGCGATAGGGGGGCAGTCAGTTTTTTCATATGCGTACCCTCCTCACAACACTTCCGTCGCATGCCTGGTCACATGGCAGCTGACGTTCACCGCCACGGGGAGACCGGCGATGTGCGTGGGCTTTTGCAGGATGTGCAGGCCCAGGCAGGTGGTCTTGCCGCCGAAGCCCTGGGGGCCGATGCCGGTCTGGTTGACGGCCGCCAACAGCTCCTGCTCCAGGTCGGCATAGAAGGGGTCTGGGTTGCTTTCGTTCAGCGGCACCATCAGCGCCCGCTTGGCCATTTCCGCCACCTGCTCAAAGTCGCCGCCGATACCAACGCCCAGCACCATCGGCGGACAGGGATTCGCCCCCGCCAGCCGGACGGTTTCCAGCACGAAGGCCTTCACGCCCGCCACGCCCGCCGCCGGGGTCAGCATGGCCAAACGACTCATATTTTCGCTGCCGAAGCCCTTGGGAGCCACGGTCAGGGTCAGCTTGTCGCCGGGGACGAGCCGGGTATGGATGATGGCCGGGGTGTTGTCCTTCGTGTTGACGCGGCGCAGAGGATCGGCCACCACGCTCTTGCGCAGGAGCCCGTCCACATAGCCGCGGCGGACGCCCTCATGGACAGCCGCCTCGAAGTCGCCCACGATGTGCACCTCCTGGCCCACATCCGCAAAGACGATAGCCATACCGGTGTCCTGGCAGATCGGCATATTTTCCCGCCGCGCGATGCCCTCGTTGCGCACGAGAATATCAAGGATGTCCCGCGCGGGGGCGAAGGGCTCGCTTGATGCCGCTTGATGGAGCGCCGCGCACACGTCCTCCGGCGGGTTGCGGTTCGCCTCCACGCACAGGCGGGCGACGGTTTCGGTGATCAGGCTCGCGTTCAGCTCACGCATCGCTCAAATCCTCACTTGTCAATGATCATTTTCCGCTGGCAGAAGTGCACCGGAATCAGTCCGGCCTCCGTCAAAAAGGCCGCCGCGGCGCCGAAGTTGTCGGCGATCTCCTGCGGCTCATGGGCGTCCGAGCCCAGCGTCACATAGCGCCCGCCGGCCTCCAGGTAAGCACGGTAAATCGCCAGCAGGTTTGCATAGGCCGCCCCGTCCGCCAGGCGGGATGTATTCAGCTCCAGGCAAACATTCTGCCGGAGCATCGCTGCGAAGAGCGCGCCGAACTCCGCCGCATAGTCCGCAAAAGGCAGCTCCCGGGAGGTCGTGCGCAGCGGGTAATCAATGTGGGCCAGCGCGTCCACGTCGACGGCCTCCACCAGCCTGGCCGCCTCGGTCAGATACTCACGGTATACCTCCGCTTCGTCCCGGTCGGCATAGAGCGCGTCATCGACCTCGCGGCCATCAAGCACATGCACCGACCCCAGCACGAAGTCGAAGGGGTACGACGCGGCGATCTCCCTGCACCTTCCGATGCTCGACTCCGTCATGCCCAGCTCGACGCCCAGCAGCACACGCTCGCTCCGCAGCGGGCTGTACTCCAGGAACATCCGATCGACGTCCAGCCGGAAATCCGGGAGGGGCGCAGGGAATTCGACGTCCAGGTGGTCGGTGACGACAATGCCCACGCCCTTATTCTCCGCTGCGCAGATGGCCTGAGCGATGGTCGTGTCTGCATCGCACGACAGCACGGTGTGGACGTGGGAATCGTAAATCATTCATCCTCCGCAAACAGCTTCTTGAGCCGCAGCGCCGCCTGCTTGACGGCGTTCTTCTTTGCCCCCTGCAGCACCAGTTCGCTCTGGGCGTCGCGCAGGTCGAGGCCGTCCTTCAGCATCGCCTCCACCAGCTGCGCCTCCAGGGAGATCTCCGCCGCCGGAGCCTTTTCCTCCGGCAGCATAACGTCGTGGAAGTCCAGCACCAGGCAGTACTCGCCCTTTTCGGTTTTGGGGTTGTCGCGCAGCATTTGCAGAACCTCCGCCGCTGTGCCGCGGATGGTCTTTTCGTGGAGCTTGGTCAGGTCGCAGGAGCAGGAAATGCGGCAGTCCGGGAGAAGGTCGGCAATGACCTCCGTCAGCTCAGTGACACGGTAGGGGCTCTCGTGGACGGCGGCCACCTTCACGCCCTTGGCCATATCGATGAGCTTCTCGCGCAGCTCCTTCTTCTCCCGGGGCAGGAAGCCGTAGAAGGCGAACTCCCGGGTGTCAAAGCCGCTGACGGACATGGCGCTGACCGACGCGCAGCAGCCCGGCACGGGAATGACCTCGATCCCCCGCTCCACGCAGGCCTTGACCAGCCCGTAGCCGGGGTCGGAGATGCAGGGCGTACCGGCGTCGGTGGTGACGGCCACATCAATGCCCTCCGTCAGCATCTTCTCCGCCAGCCACGCGCCCTTCGACTCCTCGTTGTGCTGATGACAGCTGGTCAGGGGCGTGCTGATTTCAAAGCGGTTGAGCAGCTTCATGGTGACGCGGGTGTCTTCTGCGGCGATGAGGCCGACGGAGCGCAGCGTCTCGATGGCGCGGGGCGTCATGTCGTTCAGGTTGCCGATGGGGGTGGCAACGACGTACAGCGTGGGCATCACTCCACCTCCAGCTTCTGGCACACGCGGAGCTTGGCCGAACGGGCGCGGGGGTTGCGCGCCACTTCCTCGTCCGTGGGGGGCACGGCGCCCTTGGCCAGCACCTTCACCATCGGCTTCTTGCCGCAGGTGCAGATGGGCGCCCTGGGCGGGCAGGTGCAGGGATTTTGAAGGCGCTGGAAGCAGCGCTTCACCAGGCGATCTTCGAGGGAATGGAAGGTAATGACCAGCAGCCGTCCGCCGGGCTTCAGGCAATCGACGAAGTCGCACAGGGCCTTATCCAGGGGATCCAGCTCGTCATTGACGGCGATGCGGATGGCCTGGAAGGTGCGGCGGGCAGGGTGGCCGTCGTCCTTGCGGCGCACGGCCTTGGGAATCGCCGCGTCCACCGCATGCACCAGGTCGAAGGTGGTCTCGAAGGGCTTCTTCGCCCGGTGCTCGCAGATGATTTGCGCGATACGGGCAGCCCACTTCTCCTCGCCGTACTCCTTGATGACACGGGCGATCTCCTTCTCGCTCCAGGTGTTGAGCAGGTCTGCAGCGGTCATGCCCTGGGTGCGGTCCATGCGCATGTCCAGGGGCGCATCCTCGTGATAGGAAAAGCCGCGCTCGCCCACGTCCAGCTGCGGAGAGGACACGCCCAGATCCAGCAGGACGCCATCCAGCAGGGGCGCGTCCGCCGCCTCAAGCAGCGCCTTGCCGTCGTGGAAATTGCCGTGCAGGGCGCGGAAACCGGGGAAATCCTTCAGCCGCTCGCTGGCTGCGGCGATGGCCGTCAGGTCGCGGTCAATGCCAAAAAGGCGCGCCGTACCGCCGGAGGCCCGCAGCATCGCCCCGCTGTGGCCGCCGCCGCCCAGGGTACCGTCGGCATAGACGCCGTTCTCCTTCACGTCCATCCATTCCAGGACTTCGCTGAGCAGCACCGGCTCGTGGATGAATTCCATCGTCATTTCCCCCTCACAGCTCCAGAAAGTACTTGTCAGACACATGCCGGAACCCGGCTTTTTCGTATACATGGATGGCGTCCGGGCGGTTGGTGGTCAGCGTCACGTCGCCGAAGCCGCGCTCCCGCGCCAGGGCCAGCAGCTCCTGCATCAGCGCCTGCTGATAGCCGCGCCCGCGGTACTCCGGCTTCGTGTAGACGCTCACGACCCAGCCGTGGCGCTTGTTTTGAAGGCACACGGTGATGGGCGGCAGCTCGTCCTGCTCCTCCAGGGCGCACATGGCCACCGGCTCCCCGGCAGCGTATTTGATGACGTAGAACAGCGAATGGTTCAGCCGCCTGCGCAGGTAGGAGGCAGTCACCTCCCGGTACTGCGCCGCATAGACGGAAAAATCCTCGCCCAGGGTGTGCGTCCAGTGCTCCACCTGCTGACGGACGCGCATGTCCGCGATCACGTCGATGTGGCTCAGGTCGGCGCGGACGATGCGCTCCGGGTCATCCATTTTGCTCATTGAGCGCATCAGCGCCTCAAAATCCGACATCTCCGCACCTCCTTTCGTGCCTTTCATTTCAGATCATTTCCACGGGAGATTCATCACGCTCCGTAGCCCTCCGGCGAAGTACAGCGAGCCCGCCGCAATCACGACGCCGTCAGCCCCGGCCAGCTCCTGCGCCATTGCCAAGCCCTCCGCCAGCGTATCCGCCGGGACAGCCCAGGCGCCCAGCGCGTTCAGGTGCGCCGCGTACTCCGCCGCAGGCATGGCCCGGGGCGTATCCGGCGTGACCGTCACGATCTCCCAGGCGATGTGCACCATCTGCGCGAGCATCTCCGGCTGCAGCTTGTCGCTCAGTACGCCCGTCAGCAGCACCCGCCGCCGGTCAGGCAGATAGTTATCCACATATTGCACCAGCGCATCCACGCCCTGGGGATTATGCGCACCGTCGATCAATACATTCCCGGCCCATTCCAGGCGCGCGGGCCACACGGCCTCCGCCAGACCCCGGCGGACGGCCTCCTCCGGGATGGCATGGCCCTGCGCCGTCAGCGTCTCCACCAGCGCCAGCACCGTCATGGCGTTGCGCTGCTGGTACTGTCCGGGCAGGCCGATGCGCATGTCCGGCCACAGCCGCCCCAGCCGATACGTCACGGTGGAGCCGTGGGCGTCGCCCTCTGCATGGAGGATCCCGCTTTCGTCCAGCTGCACCAGCGGCGCATTCTGCCGCGCCGCCGCATCCGCAAACACCTGCCGCACGCCCGACTCCGCCGGGTAGCACACCACGGGCACGTTTTCCTTGATGATGCCCGCTTTTTCCCCGGCGATCTGCTCCAGCGTGTCGCCCAGGTAACCCATATGATCCAGGCCGATGGCGGTGATGGCGCAGGCGACAGGCTGGACAATATTCGTCGGGTCGAGGCGTCCGCCCATGCCGACCTCGATGACAGCAAAATCGCATTTTTCACCGGCAAATGCCGCCAGGGCCAGGGCCGTGCCCATCTCAAAGGGGGTGACGAAATCGCCCTGAGCCTCGAGGGCTTTGGCGGCCTCCACCAGGGGATTGCCGTACTTCACCATGAGGTCATCCGTGAGGGGAACGCCGCCAATGCGGATGCGCTCCTGATAATGCTGCAGGAAGGGCGAGGTATACAGGCCGATGCGATAGCCCGCCGCCTTCAGCACGGCCGCCAGCATGGCGCAGGTGCTGCCCTTGCCGTTGGTACCGGCCACATGGATGATCTTCGGGTCGTACTGCCCTTCCGCCATCGTCACGCCCAACGCATCCAGCAGCGCCAGGACATTTCGGTGGCCGTTCTTGCTGCCGGTCTGGTAGCTGCCGTGAATGGCGTCGATGACCTGCTGAGCCGTCAGCATGGCAACACCTCCCCATTTTGTATTAACCTATATATTATAGCACATGGCGGCGGATGTTGCAATCCGCCAGGCCGTATTTCGCAGAAATCCGCTTCCCCCTCTTCTTCCACCTTTTCCACTTTTTCAACCTTTTCCACCTTTTCAATCACCGCTTGATGGACAAAGGGCAATCCGTTGTGCTATCATGACGTCACACCGGTGATATCACACAAACGGAGGTCTTCCCATGATCGACATTCCCTTTGACATGCAGCGCACGGGTGCGCTGATTTCCCGCCTGCGCAAGGAGCACAATATGACCCAGATGCAGCTGGCCGACGCGCTGGGCGTCACGTTCCAGGCCGTTTCCAACTGGGAGCGCGGGCATTCGATGCCCGATATCTCGAAACTTCCGGAGCTGGCCGCCCTGTTTGACACCACCATTGACGAGCTGCTGGGTCGCCGCTTCCCGGTGATCGAGCAGGCTGCGGCGGGCCGCCTGGACGAGCATCTTCAGAGCGCCGCCGTCACCATTGAGGAGGCCGCCGAGGCCGCGCCGCTCCTGCCGCCGGTGCAGGCCGAAGCTCTCGCCGCCCACGTCCTTGAGATCGCCGCTGAGGAAGCTGCCGTTGACCTGTGCACCCTCCTGCCCTTCATGAGCACCGCACAGGTAGACGCATTGCTGCAAAAGCGCCTTGCCACGAACGCCTATGCACCGCTGCTCCCCTTCTGCTCAACCTCCGCCATCGACGCGGCGGTTCAAGCACGGCTTGAATCCGGCGAGGCTATTTCACCTTTCCTGCCTTTCCTGTCGAATGCCGCCCTGAAGGCGGCCTGGGAGACTCGCCGGGCACAAGGACACGCCACTGCCGAGTTCCTGCCCTTCCTGCCGACCAGCGAGATCGACCGTGTCGCCCTAGAATGTAATGAGCGGGGCGAAGGCTTCGCCGAATACCTCCCCTTCCTGAGCGACGGCGCTCTCATGCGTATCTTCCGTCAGCGAGTGCAGCAAGGACAGAATGTCCACATGCTGTTGCCCTTCCTGCCCTCCAGCGCCATTGACCAGCTGGCTGCTGCCTTCACAGACGAATAATTTCAAGGCATGTCCGCACAGGGCATGCCTTTTTCCATTGCACACAAAAAGGGCGGAGAAGCCAAAACCTCTCCGCCCTTTGGGATATACGATTACATGGATTCCTTCAGCTCGGCGATGCGGGCGGTGACCTGCTCCAGCTTCTGCTGGTTCAGGGCCAGCTTGGCCTTCTCCTGCTCCACCAGGGCGGCAGGGGCCTTCGCCACGAAGCCAGCGTTATTCAGCTTGCTTTCAGCGCGGGCGATCTCCTTGGTGAGATTCTCCTGCTCCTTGCCGAGGCGGGCCAGTTCCTTGTCAAAGTCCACCAGGTCACCCAGGGGGATGTAGACGGTGGCAGCCTCGGTCACGGCGGACACAGTCTTTTCGCTGCCTAGCTGGTCAGCGGCGATCACCACAGTCTCGCTGGCACCGGCCAGACGGCGGAAGTACATGTCGGAGCCGGTCAGCACGCTCGCCCAGCCCTCGTTGGCCACGAACATCATACGGGTGCGCTTGCTGGGGGCCACGTTCATCTCGGTGCGCAGGTTGCGGATGGCGCGGATCATCTCGATCACGCCGTCCATCTGCTTCTCCTCTGCCGGGAAGTCCAGCTCAGCCATCACCTCCGGCCAGGCCTTGAGCATCAGGAAGCCTTCGGAGCCGGGCAGCGCCTTGTACACCTGCTCGGTCAGGAAGGGCATGAAGGGATGCAGGAGCTTCAGCAGGCCCTCCAGGACATAGAGCAGCACGCCCTGCACGGCCTTCTTGGCGGCCTCGTCCTCGCCGTTGAGACGGGGCTTGGCCAGCTCGATGTACCAGTCGCAGAACTCGCTCCAGGCGAAGTCGTAGATGCGGTTGGCGGCCAGGCCGAACTCTCCCTCCTCCATGTTGCCGGAGATCTGACGGGCAGCATCCTGGAAGCGGGTCAGAATCCACTTGTCCGCCTCGGTCAGCATCTCGGGCTGCATCTCCACCTTCTCGGTCACGTTCATCAGCACGAAGCGGCTGGCGTTCCAGATCTTGTTGGCGAAGTTGCGGGCCGCCTCCACCTTGGCCTCGGCATAACGGGTGTCGTTGCCGGGGGACACGCCCATCACCAGGGAGAAGCGCAGGGCGTCCGCGCCAAACTTGTCGATGACCTCCAGCGGATCCACGCCGTTGCCCAGGGACTTGGACATCTTGCGGCCCAGCTCGTCGCGCACCAGGCCGTGAATCAGCACGGTATCAAAGGGCGTCTGGCCGTTCATCTCCTCCACGCCCATGGTGATCATGCGGCTCACCCAGAAGGTGATGATATCATAGCCGGTCACCAGCGTGCTGGTGGGA
>JAFXDB010000157.1 GCA_017516305.1 Clostridia bacterium
GAGGAAGCCTATCCCCGCCTGAACTACGGCGACCGCGGCACCGCCGTGCGCAACATGCAGCGCCGCCTGAATACCCTGGGCTATCCCGTGGGCAAGGTGGACGGCGTCTGGGGCGAGAACACCCAGCTGGCCGTGAACCTCTTCCAGTGCGCGCTGGGCTGGACGGAGCGCGACTACGCCTCCTCCGCCATGCAGGAGAAGCTGTACAGCCGCAACGCCCCCCAATATGACCCCTACGCGCCCCTGCGCGAGGGCGACAAGGGCACGGACGTGAAGCTGATGCAGCAGGCCCTGTTCGACCTGGGCTACCTGGGCACGGACGAGGAGGAAGAGGTGGACGGCAAGTACGGCCCCATCACCACCGCCGCCATCATCCAGTTCCAGGCTGCCGCGGGCTACATGCTGGAAGACACCGGCTATGCCGACGCGGACACGCTGTTCCTTCTCTTCAGCGAGGACGCGCCCCGCAACCCCGCCCTCTCCCAGCCCACCGATCCCAACTACCCGGAATTCATCGTGCCTGACACGCCTCCGGCCACCGACACCGACCTGGTCATCTGGATCGAGCCCCGTAGCTGAACCATCATCAAAAAAGGTTCTTCACGTTTTCTTATGGAATGACCAATAATGTAAGTGGGAAGCCGCTTTCGCCTGCCGAAAGCGGTGCAAAGGCGCTTTTTCCTATTCGGGATGCGAACAGCGCATCACCCCCCGTCCCCCTCCTGCCCCCAAGGCGTCGGAAAGGCGGCTGCATATCGGGGCGGCGACGTTGCGGAGGGTTGCTTGAATGAAGAAAAACGAGGGCGCAACCCTCCGCAAAGACGCCGCATCTTCCCCTTCATGGCTTCGATGCAGCCGCAAAGCTGGAATGAGTACAACACCCTGTACCCTTTCATATTCCCTAACATTCCGTGAAGAGCCTCAAATAGAACCCGGCGTATCCGTTCATGCGATACGCCGGGTTTGCTGTGTCATTCAGTTCATTTTTCGCACACATGCTCCATTCCCTGCCGCAGGAGCGTGGCCACATGGTCATCCGCCAGGGAATAGAAGATGGTCTTGCCGTCGCGCCGGGATTTGATCAGGCGGGCCTGCTTGAGGGTGCGCAGCTGGTGGGACACGGCGCTCTGGGTCATGCCCAGGAGCTTTGCGATGTCGCACACGCAGACCTCCGCCGTCAGCAGAACGTAGAGGATGCGCACCCGCGTGCCGTCGCCGAACACCTTGAACAGCTCCGCCAGCTGCAGCAGCTGCTCCGTCTCCGGCAGCTCGCGCCGCACCTGCTCTGCCAGCTCCTCATGCACATGCAGGAATCCGCACAGCTCAATCTCGCTCCGCTCCATCACGTCAGCCTCCCCATCATTATTTCTTCTGGCATTATAGCAAAAATGCGCCCAAAACGCAAGCGGAGCCACAGCATCAGCTATGGCTCCGGTTTTTATCCCTTTCAGCACTTACTTGGTGGGGAACTTGAAGTAGCTGCGGGCATTGTTGGCGGAAATACCGGTCACGATCTCGCCCAGGATGTCATAATCCTGCGGGAAGCGGCCGTCCTCCACCCACTCGCCCAGCAGGCGGCACAGGATGCGGCGGAAGTACTCATGGCGCGGGTAGCTCAGGAAGGAGCGGCTGTCCGTCAGCATGCCCACAAAGCCAGCCAGGTAGCCCAGGGAGGCCAGGGACTTGAGCTGGTTGGTCATGCCCTCGAAGTGATCGTTGAACCACCAGGCAGAGCCGTGCTGCATCTTGCCCACGGCCTCCGGGCCCTGGAAGCAGCCGCACAGGGTGTCGATGGCGGCGTCGTCCACGGGATTGAGGCTGTACAGGATGGTGCGGGGCAGGCCGCAGGCGACCTCCACCGCGCCCAGGTAGGCAGCCATCTCGTCCACGGGGGCGAAGTTGTTGATGGTGTCGTAGCCGGTATCCGGGCCCAGCTTGGCGTACTGACGCTGGTTGTTATCGCGGCGGCAGCCGTAGTGCAGCTGCATCGTCCAGTCCAGCTTCTTGTACATCTCGCCGCAGAAAAGCATGCAGGCGGTCTTGTACTGGGCAACCTCGGTGGCGGTCAGCTCATTTCCGGCCGCCTTCTTGCAGAAGATGGCTTCGACCTCCTCCTCGGCGGCGGGGGTGTAAACGACGTAGTTCAGGCCGTGGTCGGACAGGCGGCAGTTGTTGGCGTGGAAGTACTCCATGCGCTTGGCCAGGGCAGCCTTCACGTCGGCGAAGGACTTGATCTCCATCTCCGCCGCTGCGGCCAGCTTGGCGATGTAATCCATGAAGTCGGGCTTTTCGATGTTGACGGCCTTGTCGGGACGCCAGGCGGGCAGGACATTGACCTTGAAGGACTCGTCCGCCAGCAGGAGCTGATGCCAATGCAGGTCGTCGATGGGGTCATCGGTGGTGCAGATGGTCTCGACGTTGCTCATCTCGATCAGGCCGCGGGCGGAGTAGCCGGGCTGGGCCAGCTTCTCGTTGCACAGGTTCCAGACCTCGTCGGCGGTCCTGGCACTCAGCACGCCGTTGTAGCCGAAGAAGCGCTGCAATTCGAGGTGCGTCCAGTGGTACAGGGGATTGCCGATGCCCTTGCCAACCACGGTCGCCCACTTGCAGAACTTCTCGTAATCGGACGCGCCGCCGGTGATGTAGTACTCATCCACGCCCGCGCAGCGCATCAGACGCCACTTGTAGTGATCGCCGCCCAGCCACACCTGGGTGATGTTCTCATAGCGCACATCGTCCCAGATCTGCTGGGGCGCCAGATGGCAGTGCTAGTCGATGATGGGGCACTTGGCGGCATACTCGTGGAAGAGCACCCGCGCAGTTTCCGTATTCAGCAGAAAATCCTTGTCCATGAAAGCCTGCATGGTCATTCTCTCCTTCTGATGATGGTCGTTTATCAAATCAGAATCCGGAATTCCAAATTCCGAATTCCGAATTTACATGGTGGTTTCCCTCCGTACAAGCTCGCCGGTAAAAACCGTTTTCTGCGGCATCTCCTTGCCGTCCAGCACCCCCAGCATCGTGGTGACGATGTGGTCGCAGATGGCCTGGAGCTTGTTGTCCACACTGGTCAGCTCAGGCTCGGTGCAGGGACAAAGGCTGGAGTTGTTGTAGCCGATGACACACAGCTCCTCCGGCACCTTCTTGCCCGCAGCCCTGGCGTATTTCAGCGCGCCAACAGAAAGGATGTCCTCGCTCGTCAGCACCGCATCGAATTCGAGGCCGTTCCCGGCCAGCTCCAGCAGGGTATCCCGCACCTGATGGACGCTGGACTTGTCCTGGGAGAAGAAGCACAGGAGCTTCTCATCCACTTCGATGCCGCGTTCCCTGTGCGCCTCACGGTAGCCCGCCAGCTTCTTGCGCCCGGAATAATTGTTGCTGTGGTACAGGTACAGGATGCGCCTGCAGCCGCTGTCCAGCAGCGCGCCGGTTGCCTCCGCCATCGCCTGCTGGTCATCGCATAGCACGCAGAACACATTCTCGCAGGAGAACGCGCCGTTAAGCAGGATGACCGGCATGGAGCGGGCGGCGTCGCGGATGTAATCATTCCCCTGGCTCGCATCCTCGATGAAGGTGGAGCCCATGAGCACCATGCCGTCCACATGGCGGGATTTGAGCAGCTCCACGCCCTGCTGACGGGCCGCCAGCTCCCGCCCGGTGCAGGACAGGAGGCAGTCATAGCCCTTCTGACGGAAGTTGCGTTCCAGGCTGGTCAGCGCCTGGGCCAGATACGGGTCGGAAGCATCCGGGCACAGGAGCCCTATGGTCTTCATCGTGTTCAGGCCCAGCCCTCGCGCAAAGGCGTTGGGAACGTAGCCCGTGCCCTCGATGACCGCCATGACCTTCTTGCGCGTCACCTCGGAGACATGGGGGCTGTTGTTCAGCACACGGGAGACCGTCGCAATGGAGACGCCGGCGCGTCGGGAAATGTCGTAGATGTTCATCGCCATAGCATCCGCTCCTTCCGTGGGTGTAAGTATTTTCAGATTTCTTTCATGCCCATTATACACGCATTCCGCCGATTTGGCAACAGGATTTTGTCTGCTTTTTCAACCATTCGCGGCAAGAAAACCGGTTTCCGCGTCCATTTTCCCATTGACGGAACGCAAAAAAGAGAGTACAATGTAAATGCGTGGAATGTAAACATTTACACGCCTGACCTGACAACCGATCACCTGCATACAGCAAAGGAGACAATGACCATGGAACGACTGACAGCCGCTATCGCGCCCGCCGCGACCCGTCCCGTAAAGGTTCTGCAGTTCGGCGAGGGCAACTTCCTGCGCGCCTTTGTGGACTATTTCATTGATATTGCCAACGAAAAGACCAACTTCAACGGCTCCGTGGTGCTGGTGAAGCCCATCACCTTCGGCAGCCTTGACATGTTCCATGAGCAGGACTGCCGCTACACGGTGATGCTGCGCGGCCTGGTGGACGGTGCGGCGGTGGAGCAGTCCCGCCTGATCACCTCCGTCTCCGACGCCGTGGACGCTTACAGCGAGTACGACAAGTACGCCGCCTACGCCAAGTGTGAGACCCTGCGCTACATCGTCTCCAACACCACCGAAGCCGGCATCGTCCTGAAGGAAGACGACGACTTCAGCGCCTGCCCGCCGGTGTCCTTCCCCGCCAAGCTGTGCAAGTTCCTCTACGAGCGCGCCGTGCACTTCGATTACGCCCAGGACAAGGGCCTGGTGATGCTGCCCGTGGAGTTGATTGACGACAACGGCATCATGCTCAAGAAGTGCGTGAAGGCCCTGGCGAAGATCTGGAACCTGGGCGAGAAGTTCGAGAACTGGCTGGACACCGCCTGCGTGTTCACCTCCACCCTGGTGGACCGCATCGTCACCGGCTATCCCCGCGACGAGGTGCAGGGCATCTGGGAGAAGCTGGGCTACGAGGATCGCATCCTGGTCACCGCCGAGCCCTTCGGCCTGTGGGTCATCGAGTCCGACAAGGATATCAGCAATGAGCTGCCCCTGCCTCAGTGCGGCCTGCCCGTCATCTACACCGACAACCAGAAGCCCTACAAGCAGCGCAAGGTGCGCATCCTCAACGGCGCCCACACGTCCTTCGTGCCCGCTGCCTTCCAGTGCGGCCACGACATCGTGCTGCAGGCCATGAACGATGAGCTCATCCTGAACTTCATGCAGAAGACCCTGTACGACGAGGTCATCCCCACCCTGGCCCTTCCCAGGGAAGACCTGATGGCCTTTGCCGAGGCGGTCACCGGCCGCTTCAAGAACCCCTTCATCAAGCATGCGCTGATGGCCATCTGCCTCAACAGCGTGTCGAAGTGGCGTGCCCGCTGCATGCCCTCCCTCCTGGGCTATGTGGAGAAGACCGGCAAGCTGCCTGAGCGCCTCACCTTCTCCCTGGCAAGCCTGATGAGCCTGTACCGCGGCGGCAAGCTGGTGGACGGCAAGCTCCAGTGCAAGCGGGGTGAGGAAGTCTACACGCTGAAGGATGACGCGCCCGTGCTGGCCTTCTTCGCCCAGGAGATGCCTGTTGATGAGCAGGTGAAGGCCTTCCTCTCCAACGAGGACTTCTTCGGCCCCGACCTGTGCAAGGTGCCCGGCCTGATCGAATCCGTCACCGAGTCTCTGAACGCCATCGTCGCCAAGGGCATGCGTGCCGTGATGGAAGAGAAATTCGGCTGCTGATTCCCGAATCGTACCACGCATTCCCATTATATACCTCACCGGAGGTCGCAAGCATGAACAATCTGCTCCGAATTACGCCCCAGGACAATGTGGCCGTCGCCCTGACCGCCATTGAGAAGGGCGCGTCCGTCGCGGTGGACGGCGTCGCGCTTGTCGCTGCCAATGACATCCCCGCCGGCCATAAAATCGCCCTGGCGCCTATTGCAAAGGGCGAAAACGTCATCAAGTACGGCTTCCCCATCGGCCACGCGAAGGAGGATATCCCCGCCGGCGCGCACATCCATGTCCACAACCTGCACACCAACCTCTCCGGCGAGCTGGAATACACCTGGAACCCCACCTGGCCTGCCAACGAGACCGCCGAGCCCGCCGCCTTCATGGGCTATCCCCGCAAGGATGGCAAGGTCGGCGTGCGGAACGAGCTGTGGATCCTGCCCACCGTGGGCTGCGTCAACGACATCGCCAAGGCCCTTGAAAAGGAAGCCCAGTGCCTTGTGGGCGGCGGCGTGGAGCGCGTGTATGCCTTCCCCCACCCCTACGGCTGCAGCCAGATGGGCGATGATCAGGAAAACACGCGCACCATCCTGGCCGACCTGGCGACCCATCCCAACGTCGGCGGCGTGCTGGTGCTGGGCCTGGGCTGCGAGAATTCCAGCGCGGCCATCATCGAGAGCCACATGGGCGATTATGACAAATCCCGCGTGCGCTTCCTCATCTGCCAGCAGGTGGAGGACGAGTACGCCGAGGCCATGAAGCTGCTGACTGAGCTGGCGGATAACATGCGCGACGAAAAGCGCGTTCCCTGCCCCGCATCGAAGCTGGTCATCGGCCTGAAGTGCGGCGGCTCCGACGGCTTCTCCGGCATCACGGCCAACCCGGTGATCGGCGGCTTCTCCGACCTGCTGGTCGCCCAGGGCGGCACGACCATCCTGACCGAGGTGCCCGAAATGTTCGGCGCGGAGACCATCCTGATGGACCGTTGCGAGACCGAGGAGCTGTTCGGCAAAACCGTGAAGCTCATCAACGACTTCAAGCGCTACTTCGAGGAGCATCATCAGACGATCTACGAAAACCCCAGCCCCGGCAACAAGGCCGGCGGCATCTCCACCCTGGAGGACAAGGCCCTGGGCTGCACCCAGAAGAGCGGCTTCGCCCCGGTCAAGGGCGTGCTGGCCTATGGCGAAAAGGTCACGGTCCCCGGCCTGAACCTGCTCTCCGCCCCGGGCAATGACCTGGTGGCCGCCACGGCCCTGGCCTCCTCCGGCGCGCAGATCGTGCTGTTCTCCACCGGCCGCGGCACGCCCTTTGCCTGCCCCGTGCCCACCATGAAGATCGCCACCAACACCCCCTTGGCCGAGAAAAAGCACGGCTGGATCGACTTCAACGCCGGTCAGCTTCTGACCCACGGAAAGTCCCTGCCCCAGCTGTCACAGGAGCTGATGGACTATGTCCTGGCCGTCGCCTCGGGCGAGCTGCTGTGCTCGGAACGCGGCGGCTTCCACGACCTGGCCATTTTCAAGACTGGCGTGACGCTGTGATGCGCAGCCCCGGAAAAACAGGATAACAACGCCAAGACCCTGCCGGAATACATCTTCCGGCAGGGTCTTGTTTGTATTTGTGGTATATTTCAGGATTCCCCTATTTTACCCCATTTGTGCGGAATCAGTAGGAGATCTCCTCGGCATCCTTGATGAAGGCGCAGTAGCACTTGTATTCCATCCACAGATCGACCTTGCTGATCAGCTCCCAGGGAGCATGCATGCTCAGCACGGGCAGGCCCGCGTCGATGACGTTCATGCCGTAGTTGGCGCAGATGTAGGCGATGGTGCCGCCGCCGCCCACGTCCACCGCGCCCAGCTCTGCGGTCTGCCAGCAGATGCCCGCGTCCTCGCAGATGCGGCGCACCATGGCCACGAACTCGGCGTTGCAGTCGTTGGAGCCGCCCTTGCCGCGGCTGCCGGTGAACTTGTTGAAGGTCACGCCGTTGCCCACGATGGAGGCGTTCTTCTTCTCAAAGCAGCCCGCGAAATTGGGGTCAAAGCCCGCGGACACGTCGCTGGACAGCATGCGGCTGTTGCGCAGGCAGCGGCGCAGCACCAGATTGCTCTCGGTGCCCTTCACGTTGGCAATGATCTCCGCCATGGTGTTTTCGAAATACTTGGCATTCATGCCCGTCGCGCCAACAGAACCGATCTCTTCCTTGTCCGTCAGCAGCGCGCACAGGGTGTAGGCCGGGGTGCCCTCGAAGTCCAGCAGGGCCGCCATGGAGGGATACGCGCAGACACGGTCGTCATGTCCATAGCCGCCGATCATGCTGCGGTCGAAGCCCACATCACGGCACTTGCCGGCGGGCACCGCCTCGATCTCGGCGGACACGAAGTCCTCCTCCTCGATGCCGTACTGCTCCTTGAGGAGCCTGAGGACATTGGCCTTCACGTTCCACTTGTCCTCTTCCTTCACAGGCTCGGAGCCGATAATGATGTTCAGCTGCTCGCCCTCGATGACCTTGGCGGCGGACTTGCCCATCTGATCACCCGCCAGGTGGATCAGCAGGTCGGAGATGTAGAAGACGGGGTCGCCTTCATTTTCGCCGATGGAGACGGTGATGGTGCTGCCGTCCGTCTTGCAGACGACGCCATGCAGCGCCAGAGGCGTGGCGACCCACTGGTACTTCTTGATGCCGCCGTAGTAGTGGGTATCCAGGTAGGCAAAGCCGGAATCCTCGTACAGGGGGTTCTGCTTGATGTCGATGCGGGGGCTGTCGATGTGCGCGCCCAGGATGTTCATGCCGCATTCGATGTCCTTCTCGCCGATAATGAACAGCATGATGCACTTGCCCATCCAGGCCTGATACACGCGGTCACCGGCCTGCAGGGGCTTGCCCTCGCGCAGAATGGCGTTCAGGTCGCTGAAGCCTGCCTCCTTCGCCAGGCGGACAGCTTCCGTCACGCACTCGCGCTCGGTCTTACCGGCGTCCAGATAAGCCTTGTACTTCTCGGCAAACGCCATCACCTTCGCGCGCTCGCCATCCGCCAGGTGTTCCCATGCATTCTTGCGATACATATTATTTCTCTCCTTATACACTGTTTTCAGCCGTCAGGCATTGCCCTCATTATACCCCCGACATGCCGAAATGGCAAGGGGAACGTCGCATTTTGTCGCGCCAAATCATTCCGGCTTGCCGTACTGCGGTGTATTCCGGGACTTTTCACCATTCAAGGTGCGTTTCAGGATCATCATATATGAGCTGCCTGCTGAAGATCACTGAAACGGCTGTACAAAACCGTTCCGACGTGGTATAATGCATGCAATGCGAAAGCATCGCAACCGAGAAAGGATGATACCATGCTGGATCAGAACATTGCCCGCGAGGTGCTGCAGGAAGCAGTCCGCACGGGCGGCGACTTTGCGGAGATCTTCGTGGAGGACCGCATCGACAACTCCCTCGTCATGCGCTCCCACCGCATCGAAACCGTCAACACCGGCCGTATCCATGGCGCAGGCGTACGCGTCTTCTCCGGCGTCAACGCCGTGTATGTCCACACCAACGACACCAGCCGCGAGGGCCTGATGGCCTGCGCCC
Organism: Clostridia bacterium; assembly: GCA_017516305.1. GTDB lineage: Bacteria > Bacillota > Clostridia > Christensenellales > Aristaeellaceae > UBA11524. Next base: position 9,247 of record JAFXDB010000157.1, read on the forward strand.
GCCAGGCTGCTGCCGCCATCAAGGGCGGAAGCGGCTGCATCGTCCAGCCCTTCCACGCCTGGAACGCTGCCCGCCCCGAGGAGATCCTCCTTCTGCCCACGGACGTGAAGGCTGCCCTCAAGGCCGAGAAGCTCCACGCCGCCGAGGCCGCCGCCCGCGCCGTTTCTCCCGAGATCGTGCAGGTCATGGCCAGCTACATCGACCATGTACAGGACGTGTGCATCTGCAACACCGAGGGTGTGTTCGTCACCGACCGCCGCGTGCGCACCCGGCTTTCCGTCAACGCCATCGCCTCCAACGGCACGGAAAACCAGACCGGCTCCGACAACCCTGGCGCTTCCATGGGCTTTGAAATTTTCGATCACCTCATCGACCCGGAAAATGTGGGCCGCACCGCCGCCAATCAGGCCGTGACCATGCTGCACGCGCCCATCTGCCCCGCCGGCTACATGCCCGTGGTGATCGACAACGGCTTCGGCGGCGTCATCTTCCACGAGGCCTGCGGTCACTCCCTGGAGGCCACCAGCGTCTCCGTGGGCGTCAGCGAATTCTCCGGCAAGCTGGGCCAGCAGATCGCCAGCCCCGTGGTCACCGCCATCGACGACGGCACCATCGTGAACAGCTGGGGCATGCTGCACGTGGACGACGAGGGCACCCCCACCCAGCGCACCGTGCTGGTGGAGAACGGCATCCTCAGGAATTACATGATCGACCGCCTGGGCGCGCGCCGCATGGGCATGCCCATCACCGGCTCCAGCCGCCGCCAGTCCTACGCCTTCGCGCCTACCAGCCGCATGCGCTCCACCTTCATCGCCCCCGGCCAGGACGACGAGGCCGAGATGATCGCCACCATGGGCGACGGTCTGTACGCGAAAAAGATGGGCGGCGGCTCCGTCAACCCCGCCACCGGCGAGTTCAACTTCGCCGTCAACGAGGGCTACCTCGTCAAGGACGGCAAGATCGCCCACCCCGTGCGCGGCGCGTCCCTCATCGGCCGCGGCAGCGAGGTGCTGCTGAAGATCGACCGCGTGGGCCGTGATCTGCAGCTTGCGCAGGGCATGTGCGGCTCCATCTCCGGCTCCGTCCCCACGGACGTGGGCCAGCCGATGATCCGCGTCAGCGGCCTGACCGTCGGCGGACGTTAAGGAGGGTGAAGAAGATGGATATGAATCTGTTTATCGACCGCGTACTGGCCGCCGCAAAGGCCGCCGGTATCGAAACCGCCGAGGTCTACTGCGTCACAGGCGAGAATTTCCGCGCCTCCGCCATGGACGGCGAGATCAACCAGTACCAGGTGTCCGCCAGCGCCGGCCTGTCCCTGCGCGGCACGGTGCAGGGCAAGATGGGCTACTCCGCCACCCAGGCCTTTGACGAGGCTGCCATCACCCAGCTGGTGGAAGGCGTGAAGGAATCCGCCGCGCTGGTGGAGACCAAGGAGCAGGACGAGATCTTCCAGGGCGATGAGAGCTACCCTGAGCTGCCCGAGGAGGAAAGCGACCTGAAGGACGTGACGCCCGAGCAGAAGCTGGAAATGTGCCTGGCCATGGAAAAGGCCGCCAAGGACGCTGATCCCCGCATCTGGAAGGTGCAGCGCGCCATGGTGTCCACCTCCAGCAGCACCGTCACCATCCGCAACAGCTACGGCCTGAACCTGACCGATTCCGGCACCATGTGCATGGCCTACGCCGCCCCCATCGCCAAGGAGGGCGACAAGACCGCCACCGGCGGCTGGATGGCCACCGGCTTCCGCTTCGCTGATCTTAATCCCGTCGCCATCGGCGTGAAGGCCGCCGAGGAGACCGTCTGCCAGCTGGGCGGCAGCCCCGTTCCCGGCGGCGAGTACCGCATCATCCTCCGCTTTGACGCTATGCAGTCCCTGCTGCAGACCTTCTGCGGCATCTTCTCCGCCGAGAACGCGCAGCAGAACATGAGCCTCCTGGGCGGCAAGGAGGGCACGGTTATCGGCAGCCCCGCCGTCACCCTGATGGACGATCCCCTACTGCCCGGCGGCCATGGCTCCCAGCGCTTTGACGCGGAGGGCTCCGCCAGCAGGACCAAGGCCGTCATCGACGCAGGCGTGCTGACCACGCTCCTACACTCCCGCAAGACCGCCCGCAAGCAGGGCGTGGCCTCCACCGGCAACGCCTCCCGTGCGTCCTATACCGCACCTGTACGCGTCGCCCCCACGAACCTCTACTTCAAGGCGGGCGAAAAGTCCCTGGAAGCCCTGATGGCAGACGTGGGAGAAGGCCTGGTCATCACCGACCTGGCGGGCCTGCACTCCGGCGCGAACCCCACCAGCGGCGACTTCTCCCTGCTTTCCAAGGGCTACACCATCGAGGGCGGCCAGCGCGGCCGCGCCGTGGAGCAGATCACCATCGCCGGCAACTTCTACGAGGTGTTGAAGAACATCGTCGCCTTTGCCGACGACCTGGACTTCTCCATGGGCAGCATCGTCAGCCCTTCCGTGGATATCGGCACGCTGAAGGTGTCAGGCTGAGGCCTCACTTGTAAATTCTTTCTCCCCTGATTGACTGCGCCTCCCCTGCATGCTACAATGTACTCACAAGCATGCAAGGGAGGCGTTTTCATGTCCCGTCTGACCGCACTGGCTCTGGCGCTGATCCTCTCCGTGACCATTTTGATGCCCGCCGCTGCAATGACCCCACCACATGTGGATACGCTGGGCGGCACCTCATGGCAGAATGAAGAAGGCGTGGAATTCCACTTTACCGCCGCTGCAGAGCTGTTCTTCAGCTACACGCCGGGGCAGACCGTGTATTCCCGCCTCATCGAGGGGCTCTATGTCGCCCTGCCCTTCGCCGGAGAGGACGACGCTATCATCCTTGACGCCGGAACGCAGGTGTGCACCTTCACCTCCGATGGCACGATCCTGCTGATTGTCGCCGACGGCGCGGTTCTCGCCACATTCACCCGCGTCGATCGCACCGCAGATCTTGCCGGTACCCGCTGGCAGAATGAGTACGGCGAGCCCTTCGAGTTCAGCGAGGACGGGAAAATGTTCAGCAGCTCCCTCACCTTCGCCTGCTATGCCCGCACAAGCGCCTCCATCGGCGCGTATTACGAAATGTCCTTCGGGCCGGACGGCGAAATGTACTACGAGCCTGACTTTCCCTGTGCCCTGCTGTGGGACGGCAGCTGCCTGCGCCTGTATACCTCCCGGGACGGCCAGTCCACCCTCTGGCTGACCTTCACACCCATGGGCGAATGAGAACCCATACAAAAGGGCGGACGCCTCCACCTCCGGAGCCGTCCGCCCTTTTCATATGCGATTATTCTTCAACCTCTTTGACGTTCTCGCATTCCAGCTTCACGCCGTCCTGTCCGGAGATGGTCACGTTCTTCATGATGATCTTGTCCACATTGATGGCCACCAGGCCCTTGCGGTTCACGCGCGGCACGCCGTTTGCCATCGCGGGCGACATGGGCGCGGCGTTCTCACCGCAGGTGATGGACACATTCTGCATCTCCACGCACTCGATGGGCTTTTCCGGCAAACCCAGGAAATAGCCCGCGCAGGCGCAGCCGGTCGCCGTCACGTCCCGGAAGGCGATGCGGCCCACGCGCGGCGTCCGCTCGTCCACGGGCTGCTTCTCGCGGCTCTGGACGTACTCGGTCTTGCCGTCCGGGTCGCAGAAATACAGGCAGTTGACCACATAGGGCGTGCCCACGTTCTCCATCAGCACATTTTCGAACACGATCTCGTCGATCACGCCCTGCTCGCCGCGTCCGCGGCGGGTCTTGATGCGCAGGCCACGGTCGGTGTTGCGCATCACGCAGTCGTGGCAGTAGACATGGTTGACGCCGCCGGCCATTTCGCTGCCGCAGGTCATGCCGCCATGACCGTTTTCCATCAGGCAGTGGCTGACCTCCATGCGGGAGGTGGGTGTCTTGTAGGTCGCACCCATGTAGAGCTTGCCGGCCTTGATGGCGATGCAGTCGTCGCCGGTGGAGAAATGCATGCCCGCCAGCAGGATGTTCTCGCAGCTCTCCGGGTCGAAGCCGTCAGTGTTGGGGCTGTCCGCCGGGGCGATAACATGGACGTTGAGGAACTTCAGCTCCCGGCTGAAATAGGGCTGCAGATTCCACGCGGGGCTGTTGCGGAAGGTGACGCCCTGCACGGTCACGTTCTCGCAGTCGTTCAGGAACAGCATGCGGGGACGCCACGCGCCCCGCATGATGCGGTGATTGACCCACCAGTCGCCCTGGGCGCCCTGACCGTCCAGCACACCCTCGCCGTAGATAACCACGTCCTCCACACCGTTGCCGGAAATGAAGGCAGCGAACATGTCCAGGGGATTGCCCTCCCAGGAGCCCAGGTTCAGGTCGCGGGTTTCGTCCGTGGACTGGATCATGCCCGGCAGGATGGGGAACTTGCTGCGGTCGGTCTCCAGCAGGAGGGTCGCGCCCTTCCGGAGCTCGATGCGCATGTGGCTCTTCATGAACAGCGGCAGCACGCGGTAATTACCTGCGGGAATCAGCACGCGGCCCTTCTTCGGGCAGACGTTGATGGCCGCCTGGATGGCTGCGGTATCGTCGTGGACGCCGTCACCCACTGCGCCGAAGCGGCGGACATTGAGGGTGAAGGATTCCTCCTTCGTGTGGATGGAGGCGCGGCCGACCTCCTTGTTCCCGTCCCAGACCTTGAGGGTATATTTCGTGTCCGGCCACAGGCCATACAGGGTGTGGACGACGGTGTCCGCCGTGCCCCAGTCCTCGCCGTTCAGCGTCAGGCGATAGGGGCGCATCGTGTTGTACAGGCCGCCATCGGGCATTTCGATGGTGCAGGAACGGGAGGAGGTGAACAGCTTCTTCACTTCAAACATCACAGACGGCCTCCTTCCGCTTCCAGCATGTCCGCAGCATTGACAGCACCCGCTGCGCGCAGGGCGGAAATGCGCTTTGCCGCCAGGGGCAGATAGCGCTCCGGGTCGATGATACCCATGCGGACGCCCGCAAACAGCGCCGTAAGCACCATGCCCGCCGTCTCCGGATTCTCCGGGACGTCCGCCGCCATCAGGCCCCGCAGCACCACGCGGTAAACATCCACCATGGCGCGCCAGTGCTCATACAGCTGGTCGGCGCACAGGTCGATGCAGTCCGCCAGGGCCACAAGCGCAATGGCCGACTGATACCGTCCGCCGCTGACGAGGCCGCTCTCCTTCTCCCACAGGGCCTGGAAGCTCTGGCGGAACTTGCCCACACACAGCCCCACCTTTTCCATGCCGCCCAGCTTCATTTCGTAGGCCATGCGGAAGGGCAGCTCCGCATAGAGCGTCTCCGCCGGGAGCACCGCGTCCTGCAGCGTGCGTCCCAGGCGAGCCATCACGCCCTGAATGGCGTCGCGGTACCTCTCCTCCCCGGTTTGCGCCAGGGCGAAGAACAGCGCCTTGCCGCACTCGGGCCGGCAGGCGTCCGCCGCCATCAGGCTGTCCGCCCAGGCGATCACATACCCGGAGAACGCCTCGTCCCCCGTGGCCGCATACTGCTGCAAACAGACGCGCACCGCCCAGTCCGCCTGCAGGCTCCAGTTCCCGTCGGGCCGGTGGGCGTCCAGATATTCCCTGAACCATGCCATGTTCATCAAGCATCGCTCCTTCTTACATGTAAGCATTTCCATGCATCTCCATTATACTGCCCTTTCACCGGGAAGTCAATCATTCCCGCCGAAAGATTCCTCCGCAGCAGATGACGCAACTTCGCAAAGCGGCTGCCCTGAGCCAAGCGCCCGGGGCAGCCGCCGTTTTGCTTCCTTACAGGGTCTCCACCGGTTCGATCTCAAAGGAGCCGAAGTCCGCATAGCCGCCCTTGTCCGCGCCGCCGTCCAGGGGCATGGCAAACAGCGCCACACGCGCCCCGACCCAGGTGTGCCGTTCCGGCTCAAAGGGCTGGCCGACGCTGCGGAAGACGCCATCCACCGCGTATTCGAGGGTGAACACCGCCGTGTCGTACCCGGTGGGGAGCAGCGTCATGCGGAAGGTGACGGGCGCATCCGGCAGGCCCACGATCTCGTCCAGGATGCGCTCCGCATGGGCGCTCCCCTCGCTCTGCACATAAACCAGGCTCAGGCCGTCCGCCGTCCGCCGCAGGGCCGCGTAGGCATACTGACCGCCCACCAGGCCCACGCCCGCCTGCTCGCCCGCCTTCAGGCCGCTGACGTCCACCGTGGTGGTCGCCGTGAAGGCCGGGCAGGCGATCTTCTGCGTGCAGGTCTGCGGGCATTCCCACAGGGTCGTGCCGCCGAAGGGCAGCGCACGGGCGTACAGGCGCAGATGCCCATCCCCGCAGGCATAGAAATCCTCCCGCCAGTTACCCATGAACTGCCACTGCAGCTTCAAAGCGCCCGTGAAATCGTCCGCGCCGACCTCTCCCGTGCGTTCACACGAAGGCGCGAGCGGCTTCTCCCACACGTCCACCGGCTCCCCGCCGTCGCCGAGGACGGGCCAGCCGTCCTCCCCCCAGGTCATGGGCTGCAGGTGGGTGATGCGCCCGTACAGCCCGCGGCTCTGGAAGTGCATGAACCAGTGCTCGCCGCAAGGCGTCTCGATCCACGCGCCCTGGTGGGGGCCGTTGGTTTCACTTTCGCCCTGGCGCAGAACGATCCTGTCCTCATACGGGCCCTGCAGGCTGCGGCTGCGCAGCACCGTCTGCCAGCCCGTCGCCACGCCGCCCGCGGGCGCGAAGATGTAGTACCAGCCATCGCGCTTGTGTACCTTGGGGCCCTCGATGGTGGGATGATCGGCCGTGCCGTCAAAGAGCAGCCTGTCATCGCCAATGGCCCGGGTGCCGTCCGCTGTCATGGGGAAAATGCCCAGCCAGCTCTTGAACCCGATGCGGCTTTTGGCATAGCCGTGGATGACGTAGGCCCGGCCGTCGTCATCCCAGAAGGGGCAGGGGTCAATCAGGCCCTTGCCCGGCAGCACCAGCACCGGCTCGTCCCATTCGCCCAGGGGATCCGCCGTGCGCACCATGTAGATGCCCTCGTCCGGCTGGCCGTAGTAAATGTAGAACATGCCGTCATGATGGCGGATGGCCGGCGCCCAGACGCCATGGGCGTGGCAGGGGGCAGCGAAGCGCGCCACCGGGATGTTTTTCAGCGCGTAATTGACCAGCTGCCAGTTGACCAGGTCACGGCTGACCAGAATGGGCAGACCCGGGACATAGTTGAAGGTAGAGGCCGTCATGTAATACACGCCGTCCACGCAGATGCAGTCGGGGTCGGAATAATCGCAGAAAATGACAGGGTTCTGATAGCAGCCGTTGCCCAGATCGGGCAGATACAGGTACTTGCTCACAGTTCCACCTCCTGCGCGGCGTGATCGGCCGTGGAGAAGCCGTCCGCCTCGGCGACATACTGGTCAAACTCGTCACAGAGCAGCGCTACGTAATCGCCGCCCAGCTGCTTCAGCTCCCTTGCAATAAGCCCAGCAAACGCCAGGGCTCCGGCGGGTTGCAGATGGGTGTTGTCCTTCTGACCGTTGGGGAAATGCGGGTAGACGCCCGCCGGCAGGTTCATGTAGAAGCTTGTGCGGGCCGCCTCGCCGGTCGCCTGCACCAGTTTTTCTGACAGACGCGTCAGATCGATGACCGTAACGCCCAGCCGTGCGCCGCAGACACGGATCGCCTCCGCCCAGCGGACATGCCGGTACTCCTCCGACGCATCCCCCAGGTGATAGCGGGTAACGGGCGTGATGAAAACCGGCGTCGCGCCCTTGTTGCGGGCAACGTTGACGAACTTCTCCAGGTTCTCCTGGAAGGCTGTGTCCGGGTCTGTGTAGCGCGCAGGGTCGGCGGACTTCTCGTCGTTGTGGCCGAACTGCACGAAGAGGAAATCGCCCTTCTTAATGCGGTCATAAATGGGCGCCATGCGGCCCTCGTCGATGAAGGACCTGGTGGAGCGCCCGTTTTCGGCGTGATTCTCCACGCGGACGCTCTCCCTGCGGATGTAGCGCGTAAATGCCTGGCCGATACCCGTCTGCGGGAAGGTGACGATGGAATTCTGCTTCACCGTGGAATCTCCCGCCCAGAAAATGGTGGTCATGTGCTGTTTCCCTCTTTTCATCCTGTCCAAAAAAGCTGCGGCCCGGCATACCGGCACACGCAGCTTCTCATTCCGATCTACCTGGACTCATCATGACATACAGGCACGGAAATGTCAACGCCCATGCATCATCATTTCCTGCTCAGGCAGGCATGCACTTTTTCAGCGGGACTTTTTCCCTTTTTCTACCTCACGCATGCATTCCCGATATTTACCCCATGTCATTCAAAGGGATAGGTCATGCCCCACTGGGCGCGCAGAGCGTCCATCTGGCGCATGATGGTCATCACCTCGCTGTGGGGCATTTCCTCCGGCTCAAGGCGGCCCAGAGGAATGTCGCGCAGGCAGGCTTCTACCTCGTATTCGTACCCGGTGATCTGCGTGGGCACGTCGATATGCATCCGCGGACGGATGCGCTCGTCCTTGTCAAACACCTCGATGAAGCCGGGGTTGTTGACATTGTCCACCGTCAGATAGCCCTTCGTGCCGTAGACGACGCAGCGGCGGTCGCTGTTGAAGGCGGCGGAGGCCATCAGCATCGCCGTGCGGCCGCTGCCGTAGCGGAGGGTGATGTTCTCCGTCCGGTCAACGCCGGTGGGCAGCATTTCCACGTGGCTCTGCATGGATTCGATGTCATCGCCGAACACCATGGAGGCGAAATTCAGCGTGTACACGCCCACGTCCAGCAGCGCACCGCCCGCCAGCTCCGGCTGACGGATGCGCTCCACCGCTTCGATGGTGTATGCCAGATTCGACGTCAGCAGCAGCGGCTGACCGATCTCGTCCGCAGCAATCAGGTCGTCGATGATCCTGCGGGAGGGCATGTAGCGCGTCCAGATGGCCTCGGCCACATACACGCCCTTCTCGCGCGCCAGAGCCAGCACCTCCTCCGCCTGGGCGGCGTTGGCGGTGAAGGATTTCTCGCACAGCACCGCCTTGCCCGCATTGATGCACATTTTCATCTGCTCTGCGTGGTGACTGTGGGGGGTGGCGATGTAGACCAGCTCCACCGCCGGGTCGGCCAGCATGTCCTCGTAGCTGCCATAGGCGCGGCGGACGCCCTGCTCCCTGGCGAAGCGGATCGCCTTGTCGATGTCGCGGGACGCCACCGCATACAGCTCCACCGGGCGGCCCGCTTCCTTCATTCCCCGGATGGTGGCACACATGGCACGGGCGATACCGCCTGCACCCAGAATCGCAATCTTCATCATTCACACCTCGCTGATGGTATATTTCGGAACTTCTTTATATGTGGTACTTTTCAGGAGGCTCACTCAAAGGGATACTTCACCCGCCAGATCGCTCGCAGGGCGTCCGTCTGCCGGAGCATCATCAGCGTCTGCTCATGGGGCATCTCCCGGGGCTCCAGGTTGCCCTCCTGCAGGTCGCGCAGGCAGGCTTCCACCTCGTATTCATAGCCGGTAATCTGCGGCGGTACGCCCACGATCCGTTTGGGAATCCGCCTTTCATCGCGGTCGTATATCTCAATCCGGTGCGGATTGTTCACATTGTCCACGATCATGAAGCCCTTTGTGCCGTAGATGACGGCGCGGCGGTCGGAGTTGAAGGCCGTGGAGGCCATCAGCTGGCTCATGCGGCCGCCCTGGTACTTGATGGTGATGGTCTCCGTCCTGTCCAGGCCCGTCTCCATCAGCTCCACGGTGCTGTTGATGCGCACAATGTCGTCCCCGAAGACCATGGAAGCAAAGTTCAGCGGGTAGATGCCCACGTCCAGCAGCGCGCCGCCGGCCAGCGCAGGATCGGTGATGCGGGCCTTGTGCTCAATGGAATAGCACAGGTTGGAATAGAGCATACAGGGTTCGCCGATGACCTCGTCCATCAGCAGGTCGTTGATGATCTGCCGGGAGGGCATGTAGCGCGGCCAGAGGGCATCGGCCACATAGACGCGCTTCTCGTGCGCCAGGGCCAGCACCTCCTCCGCCTGCTTCAGGTTCGGCGTGAACATCTTCTCGCACAGTACTGCCTTGCCCGCGTGAATGCACAACTTCATCTGCTCCGCATGGTGGCTGTGGGGCGTGGCGATGTAGACCAGATCCACCGCCGGATCTTCCAGCATGGCCTCGTAGCTGCCATAGGCGTGGTGCACGTCCTCCTCGCGGGCGAAAGCCTCCGCGCGCGTCAGATCACGGCTGGCCACGGCATACAGCTCCACGTCGCTCCCCTGGGCCGCCATGCCCCGGATGGTGGCGCACATCGTCCGCGCAATCGCGCCTGCGCCCAGAATGGCTACTCTCATTTGTACATACCTCCGTTTGCCGGTATGTTCTCGCTGAAAGCATTATAGCATAATGATTCCGCCGCGTCAAACCTATTTGTGGGAAAAGAAAAACCTCACCGCAACAGCGATGAGGCTTTCGTGATCCCGGCAGGGCTCGAACCTGCAACCTTCTGCTCCGTAGGCAGACGCTCTATCCAGTTGAGCTACGGAACCATATTGAATTTGGTGATCCCGGCAGGACTCGAACCTGCGACCTTTTGATTCGTAGTCAAACACTCTATCCAGCTGAGCTACGAGACCACATTGTCGCAGTGCCCTGACGACTTGATTAGTATAGCGCATCTCCAAGCAAATGTCAAGCACTTTTTTCAACTTTTTCAACTTTTTCAGTTTGTTTTCTCCGACTGTTTTCCAGCTCGTTACTCTCCCTTGCACATCGCCCGGCCCCTGCATGGATGCGCAGGGGCCGGGCGCATGTTCACCGGGGGATGCTGGCCCTGGGGTATGCCCCCAGCAGCCGCAGCTGACAGGTATAGGGCCGGGCGGCTGCCATGGCGCGGGACAGATGCGCCGCGTCCATCTCGCCCTCAAAATCCGCGGAAAAGAAGTAGCGGAAGGGCGTATCGGGGATCGGGCGGCTTTCGATGCGGCTCATGTTCAGCCCGCTTTCTGCAAAGGAAGCCAGCACCCGCACCAGCGCGCCCACCTCGTTGCTCACCGTGAAGGTCACAGTAGCCTTGTCCGGCGCAGCCATGGGAATGGGGCTGGCAGACAGGATGAAGAAGCGCGTGGTGTTCTTTTCCGAGGTCTGGATGTTTTCCGCCAGGGGGACAAGGCCGTATTCCCGGGCCGCCTCCATGCTGGCAATGGCTGCGCAGGACTTCTCACCCGCCGCCGCCACCTCCCTGGCGGAGATGGCCGTGTTGCCCGAGGGGATGATCTGCACCCCCGGCAGCGTCTGCAGGAACGCGTCGCACTGGGCAATGGCCTGGGGATGGCTGGCCACGGTGCGCACGTCGGCCAGGGTCGCCCCCGGGACGCCCAGCAGATGATGCCGCACGGCCTTCATCGTTTCGCCCACGATGTGCAGCGGCAGCTTCTCCAGCAGCGTATACGTAGACAGCACCGCCCCGGCGAAGGAATTCTCCACCGGCAGCAGCGCATAGTCCGCCTGACCATCCAGCACTGCCTGCGCCGCCTCCGGGAAGGTGGCATATGCTCGGCATTCGTCTGCCGGAAAAGCCTCCCGGGCCGCACCGTGAGAGAAGCTCCCCGCCGTGCCGGGGTAGGCGATCACATAAGACATTGTGCGCGCTCCTTCCACAGATCCATCACGGCAATGGCCGCCATGGCCTCGATCACCGGAACCGCCCGGGGCAGGATGCACGGGTCATGCCGCCCGCGGACGGCGAGCTCCGCATTCTCCCCCGCTTTCAGGGACACGGTCTGCTGCGTTTTTGCAATGGACGGCGTGGGACGGATGGCGCTGCGGAACACCACGGGCATCCCGTTGCTGACGCCGCCGTTGACGCCGCCTGCGTGGTTCGTTTCCGTCACGATGCGGCCCTCCGCCATCCGGAAGGCGTCGTTGGCCTGGCTGCCGCGCATCCCCGCAAAGCCGAAGCCTGCGCCGAACTCAACGCCCTTGACCGCCGGAACGGAAAAGAGCAGATGGCTCAGGACGCTCTCCACGCTGTCGAAGAAGGGCGCGCCCAGCCCCGCAGGGAGGCCGGTGATCATGCATTCCAGCACACCGCCGATGGAATCCTGCTCGCTGCGGGCCGCCATGACCTCCTCGGCCATCCGTTCGTCAAGGCCCTGCGTCAGCACGGGCAGGTGCATTTCCTTCAAATATGTATAGTCCTTGTCGGGCGCTGCGTCCAGGAAGGACATGTCCTTCACGCTCCCCAGCTGCTGCACATGGCAGGCGATGCGGACGCCCTTCTCCTCCAGCCACTGGCTGCACAGGGCGCCCGCCGCCACAATGGGCGCCGTCAGCCGCCCGGAGAAGCTGCCGCCCCCACGCCAGTCCTCAAAGCCGAAATAGCGCACATGGCCGCTGTAATCCGCGTGTCCGGGCCGCACCAGGTCAACGCCGTCGCCATAATCACGGCTGCGCTGGCTGGTATTGCGGATCACCAGGCAGATGGGCTGGCCCGTCGTGCGCCCGTTCAGCACGCCGGAGAGGAATTCCGGCGCATCGGCCTCCTTCCGGGGCGTTGTCAGGGCGCTCTGCCCCGGGGCCCGCCGGGCCATCTCCGCCAGCAGGCGCGGCATGTCGATAACCATGCCTGCCGGCAGACCGTCGATGGTCACGCCGATGGCTTCCCCGTGGCTCTGCCCGAAGATGGACAGCTTCAACTGCTGCCCCCAGCTGCTGCTCATTCAGCCCTGCCTCCCAGCTTTGCGTAAACATTCAGGAATTCCGGCCAGGATTTGTTCAGCGCCTCCGTACCGGTCACGATCACGGGCATCTCCGCTCCGGCTGCCGCGATGGCCGCCAGCATCACCATGCGGTGGTCATTGTAATCCGGCAGCTTCACGCCGCCGCGCAGCTGCTTCACGCCGTGGATGATCATGTCGTTCCCGACAACCCTGGCGTTGCCGCCCAGGGTGTTGAGGATCTCCACCGTTGCCATCAGCCGGTCGCACTCCTTCAGACGCAGGCGGCCGCAGCCCGTCAGGCGGCTCTCGCCCTCGGCCAGCTGGCACACCAGGGCCATCATGGGCGCGATATCCGGGCAGTTGGACATGTCCAGCGTTGCTCCATGAAGCCGGTCCGCCGTGACGCGGATGCCGTTTTCATCCTCCTGCACCTGCGCGCCCAGAGCCTGCAGGTGCTCCAGCACCGCCGCATCGCCCTGCGTGGTCACCTTTTCCAGGCCCGTGACGGTCACATCGTGCCCCAGGGCCGACGCACACAGCAGCACCGCTGCCTGGGAATAATCACCGCTGAGGCGGCAGTCCCGGGCCTGATACTGCTGTCTGCCGGGGATGCGCCACTTGAAGGGCGCGACCTCCTCCATCATGACGCCGCTGGCCTGGATGGCCTCCACCGTCATGCGGATATAGCCCGCGCTCTCCACCGGCGGCTGCACCTGCAGGACGGAGTCCTCCTGCAGCAGCGGCAGGGCAAAGAGCAGACCGGACACGAACTGGCTGCTGACGTTGCCGGGCATTACATAATTCCCGGCCTCCAGCTGACCCTGTACAGTCAGCTCCGCCGCGCCGTCACAGCCCACGCCCATGCGCCAGCGCACGCCCCGGGGCACAAACAGGTCGCGGTAGACGTCCATCGGGCGCTGACCCAGGCGGCCATGCATGCGGAACACGCCGCCGCCCTCCATCGCCAGGGCAATGGGAACAAAGAAGCGCAGCGTGGAGCCGCTCTCGCCGCAGTCCAGCACGGGGAGCTTCTTCACCTTTTTTGCAAAGCCCTCCAGGGTCAGGTAATCCTCACCGCGCTCGGTCGCCGCCCCCAGGGCGCGCAGGCAGCGGCGGGTGGCCGCCATATCCGCAGAATCCATATAAGCGGTGAGCGTCGTCTTCCCCTTGGTCAGACCGGCGCAGATCATCCGGCGATGCGCCTCGGACTTGGATGCCGGGGCCGCCGCCATACCCGCCAGGTGTGCAGGGGTAAATGTCATTTCCATAAGCAAACGGGTCTCCTTTGCTGATAAGTATCTTCTGATATCTTAACACACCCCGGCATCCTTTTGTTGTTTTGGTTATGTTTTTGCCCAGCCTGTACAGCAAAAAAACATGGATACAACAAAAACGAAAAAGCAGAAGCCCGGAACGGACTCCTGCCTTCTCATATTCTGCCTATGCACACCGCAGCATGCTCTGCTCACGCCTCTGCATCGCGGAAAAGAGGCTTGACCTCCTCCTTCGGGGCCAGCGCGTCCAGCGCCTGCGCAGCCTCCTCCAGGCAGAGATACCCCTGGGTCATCCGCACATCGCGCAGATACCCCTTCTCCACCAGCTGCTGGGCCATTTCTGCGGCGCGGCGCATGCCGGTGACCGCCTCTGCATCGTCCACGGGCAGCTTGCCGTCTGCCGCCAGCAGCGCCTTGACCAGTATCCTCGCATGGTGCCGCGCCCGGATGCGCTCGGCAATGGGATTCATCATCAGCACCACCACCGCGGCGGGCAGCAGCGGCAGGAAGTTGCGCCAGCTGATCAGCTGCGCACGGTACGCCAGCGTCAGCGCCGAAGCCGTCATCCAGATGCAGCCCGCCAGCAGGGCAAACAACGCCAGCAGCGCCACATTTTCCAGGATGCGCACCGCCCTTCCCGGACAGGCCTTCTTCGTCAGGTACTTCTCCATATCCTCGCCGCCTTTCTTCCCTGTGGCACCATCATATCACACGCCATGCATTCTGTCCAGCAGAAAAGGCGGCGCATGCAGCCGAGGCCGCACCGCCGTCCTTTCCGTTGGTTATCTTCTTTATTGGCAATCTCAGCCGCGGGCCGCGAAGCCGACCTTCTTCTGTACCTTGCGCAGGGTCTTGGTGGCCAGGTAGGAAGCGGTTTTGGCGTTCTCGTCCAGTACGCCCTGCAGATAGCCCTTGTCGGCGATCAGGCGCTTGAACTCGGCCTGCAGCGGCTCCAGCGCAGCGATGACGCAGTCTGCCACACGGGTCTTGAGCGCACCGTAGCCCTGGCACTGCATTTCAGCAACCAGCGCGTCGATCTCGCCCGCTCCCAGGGCACTCATGATGGTCAGCAGGTTGGAAACGCCGGGCTTGGTCTCTGGGTCAAAGCGGATCTCGCCGTCAGAATCGGTTACGGCGCGCTTGACCTTGCGACGGATGGTATCAGCGTCGTCCAGCAGGGCAATGTAGGTATCCTCGGGGTCGGACTTGGACATCTTGCGGGTAGGCTCCTGCAGGCTCATCACGCGGGCGCCAACCTTGGGGATGTAGCCCTCGGGGATGGTGAAGACGTCGCCGTAGATGCCGTTGAAGCGCTGGGCGATGTCGCGGCAGATTTCCAGGTGCTGCTTCTGGTCGTGGCCCACGGGCACCAGGTTGGTCTGGTACAGCAGGATGTCCGCCGCCATCAGTACCGGGTAGGTGAACAGACCCACGTTGATGTTGTCGGCATGCTTGGCGGACTTGTCCTTGAACTGGGTCATGCGGCTCATTTCGCCCATGTAGGTGAAGCAGTTGAGGATCCAGGCCAGCTCGGCATGCTGGGGCACATGGCTCTGGCAGTAGATCAGCGCCTTCTTGGGGTCGATGCCGCTGGCGATGTAGAGCGCGGCCAGTTCGAGGCACCGGCGGCGGAGCTCTGCGGGGTTCTGGCGGACGGTGATGGCGTGCATATCCACGATGGAGTAGATGCAGTCATAATCGTCCTGGAGCTTCGCAAAGCGGCTCAGCGCGCCGATGTAGTTGCCCAGGGTCAGCGTGCCGGTGGGCTGGATGCCGGAAAAGATGATGGGCTTCTTCTCGGGCTTGACGATGGTCTCGGACATGGGGGATTCCTCCTTTATCTTGGCTGACCTGTGACCGGGGACGCCCATGCCAGCATCGCATATTGAAATAAAAAAGCAGCCCATCTTCCCTCCACATGGGGACAGATGACTGCGGTGCCACCCCAATTGAACGCCCCGGCGCGCAGCCTGCGGACATTCCTCTCGACCCTGCTAACGGTGGAAGCCGTCGCGGGATACGCATCTTTTCCATCGGCTGCCTGAAGCAGATGGAAAAACTTCCCCCGCGCCCTCGGAGCCCCAATGTCCTCGCCGTCCGCCGCCGGGCTTGCACTGCCCCCGGCTCGCTGTGGGTGACCTGACGATTCCGCTGCTCCTCATCGGTTTATAGTATTATAATACAGATTCCCCGGCATTGCAACCCCTGCTGCCGTTTTTTTCTCTGTCCTTCCGCTTTCCATGCCTATGTAAAGGATGCGGAATACTGAATAGGATTTACATTTCGTAATTCGCCCCGCATTGACAACGCCCCCTTCCGTATGCTATATTTATGGTAGGAATCTGTCTTTTCTGAAGGAGGGCACACCGATGAAAAAGCGTCTTTATGCCTGCCTGCTGCTGGCCGCAGCTCTGCTGATGAGCTTTGGAGAAATGGCCCTGGCCGCCTCCACCAAGGAGGAGTGGGACGCCAGCTGCAACTGGGTCATTTCCCACAGCGCCACGTTGTACTCCGCGTCCTACAATGACGACGTGACCACCGACACCGACCTGTACACCTTCACGCCCATCGGCACCATCGCCGCGGGTGAGCGCGTGAGCATCCGTTCCTCTGCCAATGGGATGCGCGAGATCTACTACTGGAACGGCGGCAAGCGCTCCGCCTGGGTGGAGGACTCCGCGGTCCGCTGGGACGGCGGCTCCTCTTCCGGCTCCTCCGGCTCCTCCGGCAGCGTGTCCACCGGCACCAACATCGGCGGCTCCTCCGGGTCTTCCTCCGGCCGCCGCCGCACCACTGTCACCGACACCTGGGAGGCGCTGGATCTGAACCTCATCCAGGAGGAGGGCGAGACCCAGCCCGTCACCCTGCAGGTGCTGGGCACTGCCCAGTGCGTGGTTTACGACGGCAAGCAGCTGCTGACCGTCCCCACGGAGGATCTGGTCTGGGACACCGAGGCGGATGACGATCACCGCCTGGCCATCATCTACGCCCCCAAGACCGGCAAGGCTACCCTGCGCGCCTCCGCCTCCAACAAGGCCAAGTCCATCGGCCAGTGCGAGGACGGCCGCATCGTCGTGGTGCTCAAGGTCGGCTCCACCTACACCCGCATCCTCTATGACGGCAAGGAGGGCTGCGTCCTCACCGCCGCGCTGACCTTCACCGGCTCCGTGCCCGTGGGCGAGTTCTCCACCGCCGAGCTGGCCTACAAGGGCCGCACGGACACCTCCGCCACCATCTCCGTCTACACCGCCAAGAACGCCAAGCGCAAGATCAAGCAGTGGCGCGTGGGCAACGAGGTGGTCGTCATTTCCGAATCCGGCAGCTGGTCCGAGGTGGAGATCGACGGCTGGCACGGCTGGGTCAAGAGCGCTTATCTGGAGTAAAAATGCTAAACCCCGTGTTTAGTCCTTCTGCATCCCGCGTACGCCGCGGGGTGCTTTTTTGTGCCCCGGAGGCCGCCGGATTCCCGGCCTTTCGTCCCCATGAGCCACATTCCGCGGCATGATGCGGTTTTTGCACAAAAAATACAGCGCGCATACAGGGAAATTTGTCGAAAACCCTTGACACGGGGTCCGTGGTATGGTTTAATGTATATCGTTTGCAGGTTTAGTTTTGCTAAACCTGCGCACCCTGAAAACAAGCCTGCTGAACAAAGGAGGGGAAACGCTGATGGACATCGGTGAAAGGCTCCGGCAGCTGCGCCTGCAGCGCGGACTGACCCAGGAGGACATGGCGGACAGGTGCGAGCTGTCCAAGGGCTTTATCTCCCAGGTGGAGCGCAACCTGGCCTCCCCGTCCATCGCCACGCTGACGGACATGCTGGAATGCCTGGGCTCCTCCCTGAGCCAGTTTTTCTCCGTCGCCAAGGATGAAAAGACCGTCTTTGCCCCGCAGGATATGTTCGTCAAGGAGGACGATGACAGCCTGCATGGCTCCATCACCTGGCTGGTACCGGATGCGCAGAAGAACTCCATGGAGCCCATCCTGATGGAGCTGGGCGAGGGCGGAGAGAGCTATCCCCTGCCCCCGCACGAGGGCGAGGAGTTCGGCTACGTTCTCTCCGGCGCCATATGGCTCGTCACCGGCGATGAGAAGACCCGTGTGCGCACCGGCTGCAGCTTCTGCATCCATCCCCGGCAGACCCACTACCTCGTCAACGCCGGCAAAACCCGGGCAAAGGTGCTCTGGGTCTCCAATCCGCCGATCTTCTGATCAACAACGGGATGCAGCGGCCCCCGTTCCGCATTCCGAATTCCGCATTCCGAATTAACTTTGAAGGGAGCTTCCCCTATGACGCCCGAACAGCTGAGCGAACGCATCCAGAAGGCCCGCGAAAAGGATCATCTCATCGACCTGATCGGCATCACCAAGGAATACGACGGCACCCAGGTGCTGCGCGGCATCAACCTGTATATCCGCAAGAAGGAATTCGTGACCCTGCTGGGCCCCTCCGGCTGCGGCAAGACCACGACCCTGCGCATCATCGGCGGCTTCGAGACCGCCACCGAGGGCGCGCTGCTCTTTGAGGGCCAGGAGATCTCCGACGTGCCGCCCTACAAGCGCCGCGTCAACACGGTCTTCCAGAAGTACGCTCTCTTCCCCCACCTGAATGTGTACGACAACATCGCCTTCGGCCTGAAGCTGAAAAAGCTCCCCAAGAAGGTCATCGACGCCAAGGTGGAGCAGATGCTGGAGCTGGTGAACCTCAAGGGCTACGCCAAGCGCCATGTGGAGGCCCTCTCCGGCGGCCAGCAGCAGCGCGTCGCCATCGCCCGGGCCCTGGCCATGAAGCCGGAGCTTCTGCTGTTCGACGAGCCGACCAGTGCGCTGGACCCGGAGCTGGAATACGAGGTGTTGAGCATCATTCGCCAGCTGTGC
>JAFXDB010000021.1 GCA_017516305.1 Clostridia bacterium
CCAGCAGGTTGTCGATACCCATGCCGGTGTGAGCGCTGACGGGGCACATAATGGTGTCGCCGCCCCACTCTTCGGGCACGAGGTTGTGCGCGGTCAGATCCTGCTTCACACGGTCGGGGTTGGCAGTGGGCTTATCCATCTTGTTGATGGCAACAATGATGGGCACTTCCGCAGCCTTGGCGTGGTTGATGGCTTCCACGGTCTGGGGCATCACGCCGTCGTCCGCAGCCACAACCAGCACGGCGATGTCGGTGGCCTGCGCGCCGCGGGCACGCATGGCGGTGAAGGCCTCGTGGCCGGGGGTATCCAGGAAGGTGATGGGACGATCGTCCAGAGACACGGTGTAAGCGCCGATGTGCTGGGTGATGCCGCCTGCTTCGCCCGCGGTGACGTGGGCGTTGCGGATGTAGTCCAGCAGAGAGGTCTTGCCATGGTCGACGTGACCCATGATGGTGACAACCGGGGGACGGGGGAGGAGATCCTCTTCGGCGTCCTCGAAAGCGGTCTCTTCAACCAGCTCGTCTTCAGCGGTCTTGTCCAGCTTCATTTCCAGCTCCACGCCGAAGTCGGCGCAGACCAGGCTGGCGGTGTCGAAGTCCAGCTCGCTGTTGATGTTGGACATGATGCCAAGCATGAGCAGTTTCTTGAGGATTTCACCGGCGGGCTTGCCGATGCGCTCGGTCAGGTCCTTGACGGTGATGGTCTCGGCAGTCATGAAGGCCTTCTCAATCTTGATGGGGGCCATCAGCTGCTGGGCGCTGGGCTTCTTGGTGGCGCGGGCACGGCGGCCGCCGCGGATGACCTCGTCATCATAGCCGCTGAAGCCGCTTTCGCGGGCAAGCTGCTTGCGGTTCTTGGCCACGCGCTCAGGATCGTGCTGACGCACGTAATTCTTCTTGTTGGGATCGTAGTTGGATACGCGTTCCTTCTCTACGGGAGGCGCCATATCGATGGTGGGCTTGCGCATGCCGCCGCCCATGGGACGCGCGCCGGGGCCGCCGGCAGGACGATTGCCGCCGAAGCCGCCGCCAGCGGGACGGGGAGCGCCGCCCTGAGGCGCGCCGGCAGGACGGCCAAACTGGCCCTGACCCTGCGAGTTAGCGGGGCGGCCATAGGGGCCCTGAGGATTGGCGGGACGGCCATAGGGACCCTGCTGACCCTGCGGATTGGCAGGACGGCCATAGGGGCCCTGAGGATTGGCGGGACGGCCATAGGGGCCCTGCTGACCCTGGGGATTGGCAGGACGGCCGTAGGGGCCCTGAGGATTGGCAGGACGGCCATAGGGACCCTGCTGACCCTGGGGATTGGCAGGACGGCCAAACTGGCCCTGACCCTGAGGATTGGCGGGACGGCCATAGGGACCCTGCTGGCCCTGCGGGTTGGCAGGACGGCCATAGGGACCCTGAGGATTGGCGGGACGGCCATAGGGGCCCTGCGGATTGGCAGGACGCGGCGCCTGACCCGGCTGAGCGGGACGGGCGGCCTGCTGGGCAGGACGGGCCTGACCGGGCTGCTGGGGCTGAGCAGGACGAGCCTGTGCGGGCTGCTGGGGCTGAGCAGGACGAGCCTGTGCGGGCTGCTGGGCAGCAGGGCGCTGCTGCTGGGGCTGAGCCGGGCGAGCCTGAGCCGCAGGCTGCTGCTGTGCGGGCTTGGGCTGCGCGGGCGCAGCGGGCTTGGCCTGTACGACAGGCTGCTGTGCGGGCTGAGCGGCGGGCTTGGGAGCCTCAGGCTGCTTTGCGGCAGGAGCGGTCTCCTTGGCAGCGGGCTTGACTTCCACTGCGGGCGCGGCCTTCTTTTCCTCTACCTTTGCGGCTTCCTTCACCACGGGCTTGGCTTCTTCTGTCTTCTTCACGGGGGTCTCCTCCGCCTTTACGGGTTCCGGTTTCTTTTCTTCCTTCACGGCGGGCTTTGCAGCCTCGGCCTTGGGAGCAACCGGTTTGTTTTCCTCTTTGATTTCCACCTTGGGCGCCTGTGCAGGCTCGTCTGTATCAGGCATGGTGTATGCTTTGGTGTGCTGGCTGATCAGTCGCTGCTGTTCGGCCTGCTTTTCATCAGCCTTACGCTGCTCCTCTTCACGGAGGAATTTGGCTTCGAGCTTGCGTGCAGCCTGCGTCAGATCATCCGCGCTTTTGCGCATGGATGATACGTTGCTGAGCATTTCACCTGCACCCTTGAGCAAATCCCTGGTGGCATCCTTGAGTTTTACTTTGGTCATTGTACCGCTTGCACCCCCGCATATTCTGCAAAATGTTAATCATCTGTATGGATGGCTGTTTACAGCCGCTGCTCATCTGCGAGCAGAGTAAGGAGTTTTTGCGCCATGCCGTCGGGCTTGAGGGCGACGACCATGCGGCCCTTTTTGCCGATGGCGTGTCCCAGCGAGCCTTCCGTCAGCTCGTAGAGCGGAACGCTGTGGCTGTGGCAGGCGTCTGTGATGCGCTTGCGCGTGTTGCCGGACGCGCCTGCATCCATCAGCACCAGCGCCGCCTGCTCCTGACGCGCAAGGTCCACGCAGGCCTCCTGACCGCTGGTAATGCGGCCGGCGCGCATGCACAGGCCCAGAAAGTTCATCACCTGGTTTTCGATCTGTTCGGTCATGCGTGCGTCTCCTGCTGGCTTAGCAGCTCGTTCATGGTCTGGGTCAGCTGGTCGTTGACTTCGGCAGAGAGCTTGACTTCCAGCTGGCGATCCAGCTGTCCCTGCTTGAGCGCACGGCGCAGGCACTCGGCGTTAAAACAACAATATGCGCCCCGGCCCGGTTTCTTGCCTGTGGTGTCCAGACTGACCAGTCCTTCGGGAGACCGTACCGCGCGCAGAAGCTCCTTCTTGGGCTTCATTTCGCGGCAGCCGACACACATGCGCATGGGTATCTTTTTCGGCTTCAGCGGCACGATCGCCACTCCTTTCTGAAAATCGGTGTTAAATTAGAGGGTATCGTCCTCGTCGTCAGCCTCTTCCAGCTCCAGATTGCGCAGCTCCGGCAGGCCGGAAGCCTGCAGCTCTTCCAGAGAGGCGGGCTGATAATCCATCGCCTGGAAGCCCAGAGGCTCCTCCGCCATGGCGTCGTCCATGGGCATATCGAACATCTCGGCGGCCTGGCTCTGGCTCTTGATGTCGATGCGCCAGCCGGTCAGCTTGGCGGCCAGACGGGCGTTCTGGCCTTCCTTGCCGATGGCCAGACTGAGCTGGTTATCGGGCACGACCACGCGGCAGGCCTTTTCGTTCTCAGCCACGAACACGCTCAGCACGTGGGCGGGGTTGAGGGCGTTGGCGATGAACTCGGCGGGGTCGGGAGACCACTTGATGATGTCGATCTTTTCGTTCTTGAGCTCGCCTACCACGCGCTCGACGCGGTTGCCGCGGGGGCCGACGCAGGCGCCCACGGGATCAATGGCGGGTTCGGTGGAGTGGACGGCCATCTTGGTGCGGCTGCCGGCTTCGCGGGCGATGGACTTGACCTGCACAACGCCGGCGGCGATTTCAGGCACTTCCATCTCGAACAGGCGCTTGACCAGACCGGGGTGGATGCGGCTGACGCGCACCTGCGGACCGCGCAGCATTTCACGGCCGGTGCGGTTAACTTCCAGCACATATACCTTGATGTGATCGTCGATGTGGTAATCCTCGCCGGGCATAAAGTCGGAAGGCTCCAGAATGCCTTCAGTGCGGCCCAGCTCCACCAGCACGCCCTTGGGCTCGATACGCTGGACGATGGCGGTGAGGATTTCGTTCTCCTTTTCGGAGTATTCGTCATAGATCTTGCCCTGCTCGGCCTCGCGGATGCGCTGCATAATGAC
>JAFXDB010000158.1 GCA_017516305.1 Clostridia bacterium
GTACATCACCGAGTGCGGCAAGGTCGGCGCTGTTGTGGAAGTCAACTGCGAGACCGACTTCGTTGCCAAGACTGACAACTTCATGAACTTTGCCAATTCCGTTGCGAAGCATGTGGCCCTGGCCAACCCCGCCGACATCGACGCGCTGAACACCCAGAAGTTCGTGGACGACGAGAACAAGACCATCGAGGACATGATCTCCGACGCCACCGTGGCCATCGGCGAGAAGATCACCGTCCGTCGCTTTGCCCGTTACGAGACCACCGGTGTTGTGTCCTCCTACATCCACATGGGCGGCAAGGTTGGCGTTCTGGTTGAGCTGAACACCACCGCCGGCGACAACGAGGCTGTGAAGGAGCTGGCCCACGACCTGTGCCTGCAGATCGCTGCTGCCAAGCCCGAGGCTGTCCGCCGCGAGGAGGTCAACTCCGAGAACCTGGAGAAGGAGCGCGAGATCTACCGCGTGAAGGCTCTGGAGTCCGGCAAGCCCGAGAAGATCGTCGATAAGATCGTCGAGGGTCAGATCGAGAAGTACTACAAGGAAGTCTGCCTGCTGGAGCAGGTCTTCGTCAAGGACGGCGACAAGACCATCAAAGGTCTGGTGGCCGAGGTCTCCAAGGCTGTTGGCGCCCCCATCGACGTGGTTCGCTATGCCCGTTTCGAGCGCGGCGAGGGCATCGAGAAGCGCAAGGACAACCTGGCTGAAGAAATCGCCAAGATGGCTCAGTAATTTCAAATCCATCCGGGGAACTGCATGAATAATGCGGTTCCCCTATTTTTCGAATTCTTAATTCCTAATTCGTAATTCTTAATTGGGAATGAAGACTCTGTCCTCTGTGTTCTGCGTGCAGAAAATTGAGCATTATGCGTTAAGCGTTAAGAATCAGGATTCGAAGGAGGAAATACACATGGCAGCTTACAAGCGTGTAGTTTTCAAGCTATCCGGTGAGGCCCTCAAGACCGGCAGCGACCTGTTCGACTTTGACAAGGTGCGGGAGATTGCCGAGATCATCCGTGACATGCACAACATGGGCGTGGAGATCGGTATCGTGATCGGCGCGGGCAATATCTGGCGCGGCCGTCAGGGCCCCAGCGCCAACATGGACGCCGTCACTGCCGACCAGATGGGTATGCTGGGCACGGTCATCAACTGCCTGTGCATGTCCGACGCCCTGCGCCAGGCCGGCGTGGACGTCATCGTGCAGTCCGCGGTGGACATGAACCGCTTCTGCGAGCCCTTCAACGCCATGGCGGCCCGCCGCCACCTGTCCGAGGGCCGCGTGGTGCTCTTTGCCGCCGGTTCCGGCAATCCCTTCTTCTCCACCGACACCGCCGTGGCCCTGCGCGCCATCGAAATGCAGGCGGACTGCATCCTCATGGCCAAGAACATCGACGGCGTTTACACCGCCGATCCCCACAAGGACCCCACCGCGACCCTCATCAAGGATATCACCTACAAGGAAGCGCTGAACCGCGGCCTGAAGGTGATGGACGCCGCTGCCTTCGCCATCTGTGCGGAGCAGGGCCTGCCAATGATCCGCGTCTTTGGCCTCAACGACCCGGAGAACCTGATCCGCGTCCTGGAGGGCGACAACATGGGGACGTTTGTTCATCCCTGAAAGGGATGAGCAAGAATTCGGAATTGATCGTGATGCACCCATGCGATCCTGTTTCGTTGTTCCGGTAGCTAAATTCCGAATTCCTCATTCCTCATTCCGAATTTCCGCCCCCCCTCTTGCCTTTTGCGGAAAAACAGGTTACAATAGAGTGTAAGAAATTCTCCCCCATACAAGGAGGTTATCACTATGACGATCAAGGAAATCCTCGCCGAGGCCAAGACCCGCATGGACAAGTCCATCAATGTGCTGGGCAACAACCTGCAGGCTATCCGCGCCGGCCGCGCCAACCCCAGGCTGCTGGATCGCATCACCGTGGATTACTACGGCACCCCCACCCCCCTGAACCAGATCGGCAATGTGTCCGTGCCCGAGGCCCGCATGATGGTCATCAAGCCCTGGGAGAAAAACATGCTCAAGGCGATCGAGAAGGCCATCCAGACCAGCGAGCTGGGCCTGAACCCGAACAATGACGGCGAAGTGATCCGCCTGATCTTCCCCGAGCTGAACGCCGAGCGCCGCAAGGATCTGACCAAGCAGGTCAAGAAGTACGGCGAGGAGGCCAAGGTGGCCGTGCGCGCCATCCGCCGCGACGCCATCGAGCAGGTCAAGAAGCTCAAGAAGGACTCCCTGTGCACCGAGGACGAGCAGCACAAGGCTGAGGAAGACGCCCAGAAGCTGACCGACAAGGCCATCAAGGAGATCGACAACGTGCAGGCCGCCAAGGAAAAGGAGATCATGGAGGTCTGATGACAGCCATGACGCAGCTTTTCCAGGGTCTGCTGGGTCTGCCGGAGGAGGAAGCCGTGGCGCGGGCGCGGGCGGCGGGTGTGGAGCCCGTGGTCTGCCGGAGCTGTGCGCCCCGGCGCGATCCCGCCGCAGGCACGCTGCGCGTCATCCGCGTGCAGCAGGAGGAGGGCAAAAGCCTCCGCCTGACGGTCAGCGCCTTCCTGGACGGCGATCCCGCAAAGTAAACAGCGAGGCAGATGCGTGGGCTTCCGCGAGAGGTCTGCGCGTCTGCCTGTTTTGAGGTTGATATGGACATCATCAAGGATTTGTTCGGCCAACGGGAGAGGTATGTCCCCATGACGGCGGACGCCTTCGAGCGCCTGCCCCGCCATGTGGGCATCATCATGGACGGTAACGGCCGCTGGGCGAAGAAGAACAAGCTGGGCGTGGCCCTGGGGCACCGCCGCGGCGTGGAGACGCTGAGGGAGATCATCCGTCATACGGACGACCTGGGCATCGGCGCTTTGAGCATCTATGCCTTCTCCACCGAGAACTGGAACCGGTCTCCGGAGGAGGTCGGTGCGCTGATGCAGCTGATCCTGGACTTTTTTGCCTCCGAGATCGACGAGCTGCATGAGAAAAACGTGCGCATCCTCATCCTGGGCGAGAAGGATGTATTCCAGCCCCGTCAGCGGGAGACCCTCATCCGTGCGGAGGAGCGTACCCGCGCCAACACCGGCCTGACGCTGAATATCTGCCTCAATTATGGCGGAAGGGCGGAGATCACCCGCGCAGCCCGGCAGATTGCGCTGGATGTGCAGGCGGGCCGTCTGTCCCCGGATGCGGTGGACGAGAAGGCCGTTTCCGACCGGCTCTACACCGCCGGTCAGCCGGATGTGGATCTGATGATCCGCACCAGCGGGGAGATGCGCCTGTCCAATTTCCTTTTGTGGCAGTGCGCGTATGCGGAATTCCTGTTCCCGACGGTGCTGTGGCCGGAATTCACCGTGAAGGATTATGACGAGGCGCTGCTGGCCTTTGGCGGGCGGGAACGCCGCTTCGGAGGTCGCCTTACTCCGTGAGGCTGTTCATATCCCGTTTACAGAAGCGGGGTATCATCGCAAAGGCGCAATGACGCCCAAGCTGTTAAGGAGCGTGACAAACGTTGACACAAAGGATCATAACCGCGTCGATCATGGCGGCAGTGGGCGTATTGCTGCTGGTGCTGGGCGGCGTGTGGATGGCGGCGGCTGTCGTGCTGGTGATCTGCTTTGCGCTGTATGAGGAGTTCCGCGCGCTGTCTATGGCAGGGCACCGCCCGGTGGCGTGGCCGACCTGGGTGGGTGTGGCGCTGAGCGTGCCGGTGCTGGCCCTGGACGGCGACCGGCTGCTGATCCCCATTGCCGTGGGCGTGTGCCTGGTGACGCTGACCTGCGTCATCTTCCGGGCGGAGCCGAAGCTGGAGGACTGCCTGATGAGCATCCTGCCGCTGATGTCCCTGGTGCTGACGGGCATGTGCGCCATGAAGCTGGCGCTGATTGAGCCCCATGTGGTGCAGGTGTGCATGCTGCTGCTGCTCATTGCCATCCCCTGCGTGGGCGATATCTTTGCGCTTTTCGTGGGCCGCACCTTCAAGGGCCCGAAGCTCTGCGCGGCTGTGAGCCCCAACAAGACCATTTCCGGCGCCGTCGGCGGCCTGGTGGGTAGCCTGCTGGCCTCGCTCCTGGTGGGGCTGCTGGTGTGGCTGTTTGCGGGGGCGAGCCGCGCCATCCTGCCGGCGTGGTGGCACTATGTGCTGCTGGGCGTCATTGGCGGCGCAGCCGGGCAGATCGGCGACCTGTTTGCCTCCCTGGTCAAGCGCCACTGCGGCGTGAAGGACTTCTCCAACCTTTTCCCCGGCCACGGCGGCATGCTGGACCGCATGGACAGCATCCTCTTCATGGCGCTGGTCATGATGTGCTACCGGCTGCTGGTGGGGGCCTGACAGTGACCTGTGACGGCGAAAGCGGCGATCAACAGCGCGGACAGCTTTCGCCGTTTTTGTCGTTTTTCATCCTTCGCTTCCGTCCGGATGCGGGCGCACTGGCTGCGCAGGGCATGCGGAGCGGATGCAGTGAATAGCTTTTGCAGGAGGGTTCATCATGCAGACCATTTCCATCCTTGGCTCCACCGGCTCCATCGGCACTCAGGCGCTGCAGCTGGTTGAAATGCACCCGGAACGCTTCCGCGTCGTGGCCATGACGGGTCACCGCAACCGGGCGCTGTTTTTCCAGCAGGTGCGTACCTTTCGCCCCGAAATGGCCGGCCTGACCGAGCCCATCCCCATGGAGGAGATCCCGGCTGACCTGCGCTTCTGCCGGTGGGTCATGGGCAAGGAGGCCCTGCGCGTTGCCGCGGCGGAGATTCCGGCGGACATGGTACTGGTGAGCGTGGTGGGCATCGCGGGCCTGCAAAGCGTCATGGATGCGCTGCAGGCGGGCCGTCAGGTGCTGCTGGCCAACAAGGAGGCGCTGGTCACCGGCGGACATCTGGTGATGGACGCAGCGAAGAAGATCTGCAAGCCCCTGCTGCCCGTGGACAGCGAGCACAGCGCCATTTTCCAGTGCCTGCAGGGCGCGGCGGGAAACACCCCCGTGAAGCTGCTGCTGACAGCCTCCGGCGGCCCCTTCCGCACCTGGGAGAAGGAGCGCATCTACCATGCTACCCGCGAGCAGGCGCTCAACCACCCCAACTGGGCCATGGGCGCGAAGATCACCATCGACAGCGCGTCCATGTTCAACAAGGCCCTGGAAATCATCGAGGCCCGCTGGCTGTTTGACATGGCCCCGGAGAAGATCGAGGTGGTTGTGCACCCGCAGAGCATCATCCACAGCGCGGTGGAGTTCGCCGATGGCGCGGTCATCGTCCAGCTGGGTGTGCCGGATATGCGCGTGCCCATCCAGTACGCCATGAGCTATCCGGAGCGCCTGTCCACGGGTTCAAAGCCCCTGGATCTGTTTGCCCTGGGCCAGATGACCTTTGAAAAGGGCGACGCGGAGAAGTTCCCGGCGCTGTGCATCGTGAAGGAATGCCTGAATGCCGGCGGCGCGGCCTGCACCATCATGAACGGTGCGAACGAGGCAGCAGTGGCGGCCTTCCTGGCCGGGGAGATCCCCTTTGGCGGCATTGCCCGGCTGGTGGAGGACGCGCTGGATACCCTGGGGAACCTCCCGGCGAACAATCTGGAGGATATTTTCCATGCTGATCAGCAGGCACGGCGCGTCGTGGCGTCTCTGCTGGCCAGCGTGAGGTAAAAACGGAGGTCAACGGGAATGATGGAGTTTCTTGCGCAGGCCTGGCAGATGCTGACCGGCTTTCTGACGCAGAGCTGGTTCGTGCTGGTGGGCATCCTGCTGCTGGGCATTCTGGTGGCGGTGCATGAGTTCGGTCACTTCATGGCGGCCCGGTTGACGGGCATCGAGGTGATGGAGTTTGCCATCGGCATGGGCCCGAAGATCGTGGGATGGACGGGAAAGCGGGGGACGAAGTTCTCCCTGCGGTGGATCCCCTTCGGCGGCTTCTGTGCCTTTTACGGCGAGGACGACGTGGAGGGCAAGGCGAGGACGACCCCCGCGCATATGGCAAGCAGCCTGCCTGGAAGCGGATGATCACCGTTGCCATGGGCCCGGTGATGAATTTCGTGCTGGCGCTGGTGGTGGCGATCATCTTCTGCTGGAGCTGCGGCGTGATGACGGTGTACCCCATCATCGGCGGCGTGGAGGAGGGCGGCCCTGCGCAGGCAGCCGGCGTCCAGCCCTACGACTATGTGCTGACCCTGAACGGCGTGGATGTGGGCGTCTATGCTGAGGACGTCATGGGTGCGGACGCATCCGGGCGCATGACGGCCTTCAAGACGATCATTGCCAATGCGGCCCCCGGCGAAACGCTGCACATGACCCTGCTGCGCCCTGTGGACAACGGCGAGGGCCAGGAGCCGACCGCCGAAACGGTGGAGGTGGAGATCGTCCCCTTCTGGGATGAAGCCATGGGGCAGAGCCGCATCGGCATCAGCTACGGCGCCTATCCCCTGGATGAGGCGCGCACCCGCCTGGGCCTGGTGGAGGGCGTCCGCCATGGCTGGAACATCTGCGTGGAGTCCGGCGCGGCGGTGTTCAATGTCCTGGGGCGGCTTTTTACCGATAAGGAGGTTCAGGCGGGCCTCACAGGCCCCGTGGGCGTCATCGACCAGACCCGGCAGATCGTGCAGGTGGGCGGCGTACCCTCCTTCCTGAGCCTGATGGTGCTCATCAGCGTCAATCTGGGCCTGATGAACCTGCTGCCCATACCCGGCCTGGACGGCGCGCGCTTCATCTTCCATACCATCGAGGCCGTGCGCGGCAAGCCCATCAAGCAGGAGGTAGAGGCGGGTATCCACCTGGCCGGCCTGGCGCTGCTGATGCTGCTGATCGTGCTGATGACGGGACGGGATCTGTTCCGGCTCTTCTAAAGGGGAAATGAGCGTATGAAAAAACGGGCGATTCAACGCTTTGCGCTCTGGCATAAGGATAACTGGAGCCCGACGCTGCTTGGGCTGCTGATGCTGCCTGTCGTGTTGGTTTTGATCATGCTGTGGGCCAATGTTATCGGGTTTCCTTACTGGGAGGGATATGTGCCCAGTTTCTTGTGGCAGCAGGAGACGGCGGAGGAGATCTGCCGGTATGTCAGCGTGGATCGGCTGGACGACAGGAAATCGCAAGCTGTATTTATCGGAACGGAATCGGGCAATGCATATTGTTGGCTGTATGGCCTCGATCTGGCGGATGAACTGGATGCAGGGGATGTGCTGATGATCAGCTATGATGCGGCGCGTTCGGCCAAGGAACGGCGTATCCTTGCTCTTGAGGTGAATGGGCAGTCTTACATGGCATGGAATGAGGCGGCTGCCCGTGAGGATGCTCAGGCATTCTGGTTCATTGGTGCAGCCGGGCTGACAGTGTTGCTGGCGGCATCGGTATACTTCCTTGTTATGTGGCGGCGATACAGAGCTGCGAATGTTCAGACGTGATGTCCCGGCCTGCCGGCTCTCCGGCGGGCCTTTTCATGTGGTGACAAACGCGGGGGAGTGTGGTACAATAAAAGACAGGGGCGCAGAGACCCTCTCAGTCAGCTTTGCTGACAGCTCCCCCAAAGGGGAGCCTTGGAGACAGTGCCACCGCCCCCCGCCCGCTGCTGCACGGATACACACCGGGGAATGATGTTTCCCGTCGCCGTCCGGGAGGGGCTTGCCCCTCCCGGACTCCCCCAACCGGGATGCAGCATGTGCATTCTGATGTGCAGCCCTTTCTGCGGAAGCGGGAGAGCAAGCTCCTCTTCTGCGGTCTTGGAGGGGCGTCCCGATCCCCCTTGCTCTTTGAATACATGCGCGTGAAGCGCTTTGGAGGTTGTCTGATGTACACCACCCGTGAAGTCCATCTCGGTCCGCTGACCCTCGGCGGCAACCACCCCGTCTGGGTGCAGTCCATGACCAACACCGACACCCGCGACGCGGCTGCCACCCTTGCGCAGATCCGCGCCCTGGCGGACGCCGGCTGCGACATCGTCCGCTGCTCGGTGTACGACGAGGCCTGCGCGAAGGCTGTCCGCACGCTGGTGGACGGCTCCCCCGTGCCCGTCGTGGCGGACATCCACTACAACCACCGCCTGGCCATCGCCGCGGCGGAGAACGGCATCCACAAGCTGCGCATCAACCCCGGCAACATCGGCGGCGAAAACAATGACAGCGAGTTGGCGGCGGCCGCGAAGGCGCATCACATCCCGATCCGCATCGGCGTGAACACCGGCTCCATCGAGAAGGATATCCTGCACAAGTACGGCGGCCCCTGCGCTGAGGGCCTGGTGGAGAGCGCTCTGA